>VERN01000016.1 GCA_018882635.1 Beijerinckiaceae bacterium
CGCCAGCTTCGAGCTTATAGTAGCGCGAGAGAATTGCGATTTGCTCAGGCACCGACCAGATCATATCCGCTAAATTCGCATCCTGCTTCACGACACCATCGACCGCCAAACGGATTGCGCCTTTCGCCGGATGACCGATTTCGGATGCAGGCACCAAGGCGCCGATCGGCGCTGAACGATCACCACTTTTCGCCACTTCCCATGGGCGCGCGAGCTTCTTCGCTTCGTCCTGCAAATCGCGCCGCGTCATATCAAGCGCCACCGCATAGCCAAACACATGTGAGAGCGCATCGGTCTCCGCAATATTGCTGCCACCCTTGGAGAGCGCGACGGCCATCTCAATCTCGAAATGATAATTCTGCGTCATCGGCGGATAAGGATGGTTCAGCACGCCGCCCTCTGGGACAAGATCAACCGCATCAGAGGCTTTCTGGAAGAAGAAGGGCGGATCGCGCGTCGGATCCCCACCCATTTCGCGCGCATGCGCCGCATAATTGCGGCCGATGCAATAGATGCGGCGAACAGGAAAGAGTTTGGTACTGCCGCGCACGGGAATGGCAGCTTGCGGCGGCGGGGCAATCACATAATCGGCAGACACGAGGTTCATCCTTGGCTGAGTGATGACTGGCGGGAGCCCGAAGGCTCCGCTAGGAAGAGAGCCTGACCTTATCCAAAGGCGGCCTGCGAGAGAAGCCCGCGAGCCAGACCGGAGCCCTATGAACGAGACTGTCCCAACGTCCGACGCCAAGACCCGCAAAGACAATCCTTTAGTGAAATTGGCCCTCGAATTGGGACCCTTGGTCCTGTTCTTCTTTGCCAATGCGAAGGCTGGGATTTTTACCGCGACGGCACTTTTTATGGTGGCCGTCGTCATCTCGCTTGGGCTCTCGCGCATCCTCTTGAAAGAATGGCCGGTAATGCCGCTGATCTCAGCGGTTGTGGTGCTGATTTTCGGTGGCATGACGCTCTATTGGGAAAACGAGATTTTCATCAAGCTGAAGCCAACGATCGTCAACACCCTGTTCGGTATCGCGCTTCTGATCGGCCTCGCCTTTGGAAAACCTCTGCTCTCCATCGTCATGGGCAGTGTGTTTCGATTGACCGATGAGGGATGGAAAAAACTCACCTTCCGCTGGGCGCTGTTTTTCTTTGTTCTCGCCGCACTCAATGAGATCGTGTGGCGCACACAAACCAGCGATGTCTGGGTCAATTTCAAGGTCTTCGGCATCATGCCGCTGACGATTATATTCGCCTTGTCGCAAGCGCCCTTGATCAGCCGATACGAGCAAAAAGACGATTGATCATTTTTTCTGCGCAGCAGCGGCAATCGCCTGCGCCAATTTACCAGTCCGGATTTCCGGCGTGATCGGTCCGACATGCTTGTAAGCAATCGTGCCATCAGGTGCGATCACGAAGGTTTCCGGCACGCCATAGACGCCCCATTCGACGCCCGCACGGCCCGAGGCATCAACGCCCACGGCCTGATAGGGATTGCCGAGCGAGCCGAGAAAGCGGCGCGCATTCTCGTCGCGGTCTTTGTAATTGAGACCAACCATGCGAATATCCTTCCGCTTGGCAAGCTCAAGCAATTCAGGATGCTCTTCGCGGCATGGCGCGCACCAAGACGCAAACACATTAAGAAGCGTCACGCCGCCTTTGAACTGCGCCGGATCAATGCCGGGCATGGCGAGCCCATCAAGCGGCGGTAACGCCACCATCGGCGCGGGTCGGCCAATCAATGCACTCGGCAGTTTTGACAGGTTGCCACCAGAATCGAGTGATTGATCAATCCGCAGCAAAAAAATGGCCGCAAGCAACGCAAAGGCAAAGGCCGGGAGCAAGAGCCATTTACGGCTCGAGGGCGCCGGTGTCGGTGTATCGCTCATCAGGCCTGATCCGAACGGCGGCGAATGCCGCGCGCTTCGAGCTGCGCAAGCTTGGCTTTTTGCCGCGCACCATCAATCAGCGTGGAACCGATCAAAGCGCTGAGCACCACGGCGACAAAGCCATAGGCTGCGATAATGAAACCGCTATGGTCTCCGAGCATCGCCATCACTGCGCCTCCCGTGCTGCACGCAGACTGAGCGTCTCGACACGACGACGCCAGATTTCATTGCGCATTGCCATCAAATGCAGCGCGATGAACAGGCACAAAAAACCAGCCGCCATGATCAACAGAGGCCATAACATCGAGGGATGAATCGATGGGCCACCCATCTTCACCACACTTGCGGGCTGATGCAGCGTATTCCACCAATCGACCGAGAATTTCACGATCGGAATGTTGAGAAAGCCGACGAGCGTGAGAATAGCCGCCGCACGTGCGGCGCGACTGTGATCTTCAATCGCATTCCATAAGGCTATGAGCCCACAATACATCAAGAAGAGCACGAGCACCGATGTCAGCCGCGCATCCCAGACCCAATAGGTGCCCCACATCGGCCGGCCCCAAAGCGCGCCCGTGACGAGACAGATCAATGTGAAAGCCGCACCCAAAGGCGCCATCGCCTTTTGCGAAACATCAGCCAGCGGATGTTTCCACACAAGCGTGCCAAGCGCGGACAGCGCCATCAGCGTATAGCCGCCCATCGCAATCCATGCTGACGGCACATGGATATACATGATCTTCACCGTCTGGCCTTGTTGGTAATCTTCAGGCGCGACAGCGAAAACGAGATAAAGCCCGATCGCCGCGAGCACGACAGCGAGACCCGACAGAATGGGAATGAGAACACGTGCAAGGGCAAGAAAACGCGTCGGGTTGGCGAGCGCCAGTAATGATCCGCCAAGGCCTTGCGCAGGCATCGGAACGGGATGATTTTCGCTCATTCAGCCGCCCTCCGCCGACCGAGCGGCGTGATCTTGAGTGCAGTGATGCGATTTTTCGCTTTGCGCATCACTTGGAAGCGATAGCCATAAAAGGTGAAGACCTGACCCGGATCAGGAATGGCGCGCGCTTCATGAATGACGAGACCGGCAATCGTCGTCGCCTCTTCATCCGGCAAGCTCCAATCCATTGCGCGATTAAGATCGCGAACAGGAACGGAGCCATCGACATTGACCGAACCATCCGCTTGGGGCCGGACACCCGTAACCGCCACGTCATGCTCGTCTTTGATATCGCCGACAATCTCTTCGAGAATATCCTCAAGCGTGACAAGGCCCATCACCTCGCCATATTCATCGACGACGAGTGCGAAATGCGATTTACGCGACAAAAAGGCACGCAGCTGATCCGGCAGGGATGTGGTGTCGGGCACAAACCACGGATCCGTCGCTACACCACGCACATCGAGTTTTGACGCATCGCCCTTCACGCCATCAAGCGCGCGCAACAAATCCTTGGCGTGCAAAATGCCGATAATGTTGTCCGGTGTTTCTGACCACAAAGGTAAGCGCGTATAGGGCGACGCCAAAACCTCGCGCACAATCGCTTGCGGTTCCTGATCAGCACAGATTGTACGCATGCGAATGCGATGCACCATGACGTCGGAGACTTCGAGTTCACCGAGATCGATCAACCCGCCAATCATGTTGCGCGCTTCGCGTTCCACACCGCCTTCGCGATGCAGAAGATCAACCGTTCCGCGCAATTCTTCTTGCGCCGACAAAACGGATTGGTTCTCGCCAATCTTGATGCCAAAGGGCCGCAACAATAGGCGCACAATGGCTTCGATTGTCATGGTCACAGGGCCAAGCAAGGCCACCACGACAGCCACCGGCCGCGCCATCAGCAGCGCCATGCGATCGGGCGCATTAATCGCCGCCGTCTTTGGCATCACCTCGGCAAAGATAATGACGAGGATCGACATCACGACCGTCGCATAGATCACGCCTTCAGCACCGAAAATGGCAACCAGCACGCTGGTGGTAAAAGCGGACGCACCGATATTGACGATATTATTGCCGATCAGCATAGCGCCGATCAGACGCTCACGCATGCGCAAGAGCTTGTTGACCGTCTTGGCGCGCCGATCACCCCCGCTCTCAAGCGCATGCATGCGCGCGCGCGACGCAGCCGTGAGCGCCGTTTCGGCACCCGAAAAGAAAGCCGAGAGACCGAGACAGAAGATCACGATCGCTAAAGCGATCCACGGACTAATATCGGCGTGAAGCGATTCCATAATCGGTTCAGGCGGCCTCCCGCGCCAGCTCCTCGTTCAGAAAAGCACGCACATCGGCCGTTTCAATGCCCTTGGCAATAAAGCTTTGGCCAATGCCGTGTGCGAGAATGAAGGTCAATTGTCCGCGTGACACTTTCTTGTCCTGCAACATAGCCTCGACAACAGCATCAGGTCCTTCATTCCATCCTGGAATATCGCGGATATGGGTAGGCAAACCCGCTTTGCGAAGATGCTGCTCGACCCGCATCGCATCTTGCCGTGTTGCAAGGCCCCGCGCGACCGAGAAATTGAAGGCGCAGACAAGCCCGATCGCCACCGCCTCACCATGGACGAGACGGCTGCCATCATAATGGGTGAGCCGTTCGAAGGCATGCGCAAAGGTATGGCCGAGATTGAGCAAGGCGCGTTCGCCATCCTCCCGCTCATCACGCATGACAATCGCAGCCTTCGCTGCGCAAGACACACGAATGGCTTCCGCGCGTGCAGGCCCGCCCGCCATGATCTCGGCTTCATGCTTTTCGAGCCATTCGAAAAACGCGGCATCATTGATGAGACCGTATTTCACCACTTCGGCATAGCCAGCCTTGAACTCACGCACGGGCAGAGAGTCCAAAATGGCGACATCAGCCAGAACAAGATTGGGCTGATAAAATGCACCGACAAGATTTTTGCCATGCGGCGAATTGATGCCGGTCTTGCCGCCCACCGAGGAATCGACCTGAGCCAGAAGGCTCGTCGGAATTTGCACAAAGCCCATACCGCGCCGGACCGAAGCCGCGCAGAAGCCTGCCAGATCACCCACAACGCCGCCGCCTAAGGCGATGACAATGTCGCCGCGCTCGAATTTGCCTGCGATAATGCCATCGCAAACCCGCGCGAATTCGGCATAGCATTTCGTGCCTTCGCCCGGCGGTACAATCACGGCCTGATGACGAATACCATGGGCATCGAGACTGTCTTCAAGACGGTGCAAATGGAGCTTGGCGACATTCTCATCACAGACAATGGCGCAGGCCGCGCGCGGTGCGAGCGCGGCAATGCGCGGACCCGCCTCATCAATCGCACCATTGCCGATCACAATGTCATAGGCACGCGCGCCAAGCCCGACATGAACAATCTTATGCTGCGGCTTGGGCACGCCCGCCGGTGCGGCGAGACCATAGCGACGCGATAGAGCGACAAAGATTTCACCGACAACGGATTCATGCGGCGTGTCGTGCGATTGCACGGTGATATCAGCAAGCGCATAAACCGGTTCGCGCGCGGCGAGAAGAGCGCGCAGCGTTCCTTCCGGATCGGGGGTTTGCAGGAGCGGGCGATTGGCGCGCTTACGCACGCGCCGCATCAGCACGTCTGGTTCGGCTTTCAACCAGATCGAGACACCATGAGCGGCAATGCGCTGGCGGGTTTCCTCGCTCATGAACGCGCCACCGCCTGTTGCCAACACACGCGGCCCCGATGTGAGGAGGCGTGCGATCACCCGGCGTTCGCCATCGCGGAAAAACGTCTCGCCATGAGCGGCGAAGATTTCCGGGATCGTCATGCCGGCGGCTTGTTCGATCTCAACATCGGCATCGGAAAAGGGCAGGCCAAGGCGCGCAGCAAGGCGCCGCCCAACGGATGACTTGCCCGACCCCATCATGCCGACAAGCACGATCGAGCGCTGCCCGAGCGCCTCGCGCAGGCGCACCGCCTGTTCCTGTCCCTGAGTGTCGCTAGTCACGTCTATCCAATCCCGGAAACAGCTCCGTTCTAGCAGGCCACGGCCCCTATCGTCATCCTTTCCAATGGACGCAGGACCGCGCGGGCTTGACGAAAACTGAATTTTGTAGCGCAAATGCTACAGAATTCATCGAGACTCGTTCCATGGCTGCACCTCCACTTCCCTTTGACCCGTCCGAATTCATCAAGACTGAGGAAGACGCCGCCTTCTTCCTGTCTGAAGCCTTCGCCACGGGTGACCCCTCCTTCATTGCCGAAGCGCTCGGGGTCTTGGGCAAACTGAAAGGGATGACGGCTTTGGCACGAGAAACGGGCTTGTCGCGGGAGAGCCTCTATCGCTCGCTCAGCCGGACCGGAAACCCGGAACTGGCGACCCTCATCAAAGTAGCCGCCGCCCTCGGGCTGAAGCTTGCGGCCAGCCCCGCCCGATCATGAACCCCGGCGATGATGCCCTGATCGACGGCTTCATCGACATGATGGCGGCCGAACGCGGTGCCGCGAAAAACACGCTCGATGCCTATCGCCGCGATTGCGAAGACCTCGCCGCATTCCTGACCAGCGCTGGCACCTCGCTAAAAAAAGCAGATACGGATGCGATCCGTGATTGGCTTGAGGATGGCCGCGCCCGTGGCTTGAAGGCGAGTTCTGCCGCACGCCGTCTTTCCAGCGCCAAACAATTATTCCGTTTCCTCTACGCCGAACAAAAGCGCGGTGATGATCCGGCCGCGCGCCTCACCGGGCCGAAGCGCGAACAGGCTCTGCCAAAAATTCTTTCGATCAAGGAAGTCGATGCTTTGCTCGCGATGGCGGAGGAAGGCATCGACGATCCCAAACGACCCTTGCGCGAGCGTGCGGCGGCCGCCCGCATGAGCGCGCTGCTCGAATTGCTTTACGCGACGGGATTGCGCGTATCCGAACTCGTCGCCCTGCCGACGAGCGTTGCCCGCAGCAAGGAGCGGCTTCTGTCCATCAAAGGCAAGGGCGGGCGCGAACGTCTGGTGCCACTCACGCAAAAAGCGCGCGATGCGCTGAAGCGGCACATGGAGTTTCGCGCTGCAACCAAACAAGATCAAAGTAAATTTCTGTTCCCGGCGGAGTCAGAAAATGGCTTTCTGCCGCGTCAGGTATTTGCCCGTGATTTGAAAGCGATTGCGATTGCGGCCGGGCTTGATCCGGCGCGTATCAGTCCACACGTTTTACGCCACGCTTTTGCCAGTCATCTTTTACAAAATGGCGCTGATCTACGCAGCGTCCAGCAATTATTGGGGCACGCCGATATTTCAACGACGCAGATTTACACCCATATTCTTGATGAACGTCTGAAATCTTTGGTGCGCGATCTTCACCCGCTTGGCGAAGATTGATTAGCGTCGACGCGACAGCACAAAGATTGCTTGTTCGCCAAACAAATTCCACACCGCCCATGGCAACTTCAGGCCGACCTTGTCGCCATGGCCGTTTAGCGCCACACCATCTTCGATCTGAGCACCGATTGTGTCGCATAAATCGACAAAATCGCGAATGGTACAAAAATGAATATTGGGCGTCTCATACCAAGCGTAGCTAAGGTTTTCAGTGACGGGCATGCGGCCACCAAAGAGAAGCGACGTGCGCACGCGCCAATGGCCGAAATTGGGGAAGGAAACGATCGCGCGCCGACCGATGCGCAACAAATGCTCAAGCACGACACGCGGATTGCGCGTGGCCTGCAAAGTCTGTGACAGAACGGCATAATCGAAACTGTCATCAGGATAGGCGGCCAAATCCGTATCGGCATCGCCCTGAATAACCGAAAGCCCTTGTGCGACACAGGAATTGACGCCTGCTTGGGAGAGCTCAATGCCGCGCGCATCAACACCGCGATTGGTAATAAGCGTCTTCAAAAGCGCGCCATCACCACATCCGACATCAAGCACACGCGCGCCTTTCTCGATCATGTCGGCGACGAGAAGAAGATCGACGCGGGTCGCGTTTTGGCCAGTGGGCGCCAAGCTCATGCGCGCGCTCCCGGTAACCCATGCGCACGCGCAGCAGAATTGATAAACCCATTCATTGTAGCCGTCAGCACCGGCTCATCGAGCAGGAAGGCATCATGACCCTTATCAGTCTCGACTTCGACGAACGACACTGACGCGCCTGCTGCATTGAGCGCATGCACGACAGCACGCGAATCCGAAGTGGGGAATAACCAATCAGACGTGAACGAGACGACACAGAAACGTGTTTTCGTGCCTTTGAATGCACGCGCCAGCACGCCATCATAATCGGCAGCGAGATCAAAATAATCCATCGCGCGCGTCAGATAGAGATAGGAATTGGCGTCGAACCGTTCGACGAAACTGCGCCCCTGATATCGCAAATAGGATTCGACTTCGAAATCGGCATCGAACGAAAATGTTGGCGCATCGCGATCTTGCAGCTTGCGGCCAAACTTCCGATGCAACGCAGGCTCCGACAGATAGGTGATGTGCGCGGCCATGCGTGCCACCGCGAGACCCTTTTCAGGCCGCACGCCCGCTTCGATATAATGGCCTGCTTTCCACAAGGGATCAGCCATGATTGCTTGGCGACCAACTTCGTGAAACGCGATGTTCTGCGCCGAATGTTTCGGAGCAGTTGCAATCGGCATCGCTGCGAAGACACGATCTGGATAAGACGCCGCCCATTGCAGCACCTGCATCCCGCCCATTGATCCGCCAGCAACACAAAACAAGGTCTCAATGCCGAGATGATCGATCAGCATCGCTTGGGCGCGCACCATGTCGCGAATGGTCACAACGGGAAAATCGAGCGCCCAGACGCCCTCGCCCTTCGGATGCGGTGATGCGGGGCCCGTTGTGCCCATGCAAGCGCCCACCACATTCGAGCAGATAATGAAGAAACGATCCGTATCGAACACCTTGCCCGGGCCGATCATGTTCAGCCACCAGCCGCTTTTCTTCGTCAACGGATGGTCATTGGCAACATGCTGGTCGCCGGTCAGCGCATGGCAGATGAGGAGCGCGTTCGATTTGTCGGCGTTGAGCGTGCCATAGGTCTGATAGGCGATCTGGAACGGCGTCAGCGCCACGCCGCAATCAAGCATCAAGGGCTTGTCCGGCCCAAAGCGCACGACAAGGCTCGAGGGATTGATGGCCTCGGGATTGGTCAGACTGTCGAGCGCGGCGGACATGACGGCGTTTGGTGCTCAGGTCGTTTTGTTCTGATTACAGAACGCCTTTGCTAACGCGGGGAAGGGAAGCGGGCAAGAGGATTTGAAAACCGCATCGGAGCGGAGCGATGTCGCAACCAGAATGGCGCGTCACCTTTGCCTTTACGCGCCCATGGTTCTAAGGAAAGGACGCTTTTGGCCGGTCCGGCCAATGGGGGACTGCAATGGCGTCTTTGGGACCCAATCCGACGCTGGCGGACATCCGCCGCGAGATCGACCGGCTGGATGAAGGCATGCACCGCCTCCTGATGGAGCGCGGCGAGGTGATCGACACCCTCATTCAGGTGAAAAAGACGCAGGCCTCAGGCTCGGCGTTCCGGCCCGGCCGCGAAGCCGAGATGATGAAGCGCCTCGCCGAGCGCCATCATGGCTCCCTGCCCTTCGACGTCGCCGAGAGCATCTGGCGCGTCATCATCGCAACCTTCACCTATGTGCAGGCGCCTTATTCGGTTCACGCTGATATAGCAGGCGGCGATGCACCGATGCGTGACAGCGCCCGCTTCCATTTCGGCTTCACTGTACCGCTCATCGCCCATGATGGTGCCAATGCGGTGATCGATGCCGTAGAGCAATCGGCCGGCGATCTTGGCCTATTTCCGGTCGAGACGGGGCGCTCAGAGGGCGTGTGGTGGAAACGCCTGATGCGCGCCGATGCGCCGAAGATCATCGCGCGTCTCCCTTTCGTCGAGCGCCCAAGCCATCCAGCCGGACAACCCGTCTATCTGATCGCCAAACCGCTGGCCGATGCGGCGGTGCGTGAGATCGTTCTTTATGCCGTTGGCGTCGAACGGTGGCGCGAAGGCGTCACACCAGCGCTCTCAGCCATCGGTGCCGCGGTCGAAGCCAGCGCCGCGGATGATGATGGGCTAAGCCTGCTCGTCTCCGCGCCCGGTGCAGCAGGCCGTGACGCGCTGCTCGCGGCGATGGCGGGCCTCGGCCTTGGCCGCATTGAAATCACGGAGATTGGCAGCCACGCGGCGCGCTTCCGTCTCCAAGATTCCACTTAAAGATTCCACTTAAAGATTCCACTTAAAGATCCCGCTTAAAGATCCTGTCTGACCGGACACGCAACATGAGTGCAGAATTGACCCGCCCCATCCCCCGCCCCGGCGTTCTTGCGATTGAGGCCTATGTGCCCGGCAAAAGCAGCGCCCCGGGTGCCGCAAAAATCTACAAGCTCTCATCAAATGAAACACCACTCGGCCCGCCGCCCGCCGCGATCGACGCGTTCAAGAAAGCGGCTGATGAACTTGAATTCTATCCCGATGGATCATCCAAGCCGCTGCGCGAAGCCATTGCCAACCGCTTCGGTCTTGATCCCGCACGCATCGTCTGCGGTTCGGGGTCAGATGAAATTCTCTCGCTCATCACCAACGCCTATATTGGACCGGGCGATGAGGGGCTTTATTCGGAACATGGCTTTCTTGTTTACAAGCTCGCCATTCTCGCCGCCGGTGGTACGCCCGTCGTCGCGCCCGAAAAGAACCTCACAACCGACGTCGATGCCATCCTTGCGCGCGTGACGCCGAAAACGAAAATCGTCTATCTCGCCAATCCGAACAATCCGACGGGCACTTATATCCCATTCGAAGACGTCAAGCGTCTGCATGCGGGCTTGCCGAAAAACGTCTTGCTCGTGCTTGATGCCGCCTATGCCGAATATGTCCGCCGCAATGATTATGCGGCTGGCATCGAGCTTGTCTCTGAATTCGAGAATGTTGTGATGACGCGCACATTCTCCAAGATTTACGGTCTCGCGCTGCTGCGTCTGGGCTGGTGCTACGCGCCTGCGGGCGTCGCCGATGCGCTCAACCGCATTCGCGGCCCCTTCAATGTCAATGGGCCAGCGATGGCCGCAGGCATTGCCGCCATGGCGGACGACACGCATATCGCCAAGGCGATTGCGCATAATGACAAATGGTTGCCTTGGGTGACTCAAGAAGTCGAAAAGCTCGGTCTGAAAGTCACACCGAGCGTTGGTAATTTCATGTTGATCCATTTCCCGAAAACACCGGGTAAAACAGCGAAAGATGCCGACGCGTTTCTCTCGCAATGCGGTTTAATTTTGCGCGCCGTTGGTGCGTATGGCCTGCCCGATGCGCTGCGTCTGACCATTGGCAATGAGGAAGCAAACCGCCATCTCATCGCTGCGTTGACAGATTTTATGGGAGCCTGAAGTGCCCGATCAATTGCGCGCGCTTGACGTTCCGGTCTTCGAAAGGCTGACGATCATCGGTCTCGGCCTGATCGGCTCGTCGATTGCGCGCGCGGCGCGGCGCGCCAATGCCGCCAAGATCATCGTGGCCGCTGATATCTCCCCCGATGTATGCGCGCGTGTCCGTGAGCTTGGTCTCGCTGACGAAGTATCGGATGATCTTGCTGCGGCGGTGAGCCATTCTGATTGCGTGATCCTGTGCGTCCCTGTTGGCGCGTGTGGCGCCGTTGCGGCCGCTATGGCACCGGGTTTGAAACCAGGCGCGATCGTGTCTGATGTCGGATCGGTGAAAGGCGCGGTCGTTGCGGCCGTGCAACCTCATTTGCCTGCTGGCGTGCATTTCATCCCCGCCCATCCCATCGCGGGCACGGAGCATTCTGGCCCCGATGCTGGTTTTGCGACCTTGTTCAAAAATCGCTGGTTGATCCTAACGCCGGTTGAAAATGGCGACAGCGCTGCCACTGAAAAGCTCGCCGCTTTTTGGAAAGCATTCGGCTCCAATGTCGAAGTGATGGATGCCGCCCATCATGATTTGGTGTTGGCCGTCACGTCGCATCTGCCGCATTTGATTGCGTATAATATTGTCGGCACCGCCGCTGATCTTGAAGAAGTCACACAATCGGAAGTGATCAAATTTTCAGCGTCGGGCTTCCGTGATTTCACCCGCATCGCTGCATCCGATCCGACCATGTGGCGCGACGTGTTTTTGAACAATCGCGATGCGGTGCTCGAAATGCTCGGCCGTTTCAACGAAGATCTGTCAGCCCTTCAGCGGGCGATCCGCTGGGGCGATGGTGATGCGTTGTTCAATCTCTTCTCGCGCACGCGCGCCATCCGCCGCTCGATCATCGAACAGGGTCAGGATACGGCGGCACCCGATTTCGGCCGCCACGCCGCCGACGAGAAAAAATAAGCGCGCCGCTTTCAATAGAGCGGGAACGTCTTTCCGAGTGGAATCGGTCCCAAGAATATCTGGCCACGATCAAGGCGCAGTTTCACATTGGCGCTGTTGCTGCCATTGTCACCACGCAATGGCGGGAAGCCAAGCGACTTCATCGCCGTATCAAGCCCGGTCATATTGATATCGACCATGCCTTGCGGCCGTGCGCGATCATCAAGAGCCAACGCACCTTGAATCGATAAACGGCTGGCATCTTTCGAGATCGACAAATCGCGGATGAACAACTGGCCGCCCGCGACACGCCAGCGTTCAAGCTCATTCTGCAAACCATGCCCGGCAAACGGATCCGCATGGGTGAGCACACCCAAGAAATTCACAGCCGTCTGACCTGTGCCGCCTGTGACAGAATCGAGAGCAGGAAGCGCAAACCCAACCAAAGAGGTTGCAATTTCATAAGCGTGATCAGCTGCAGGCCGCTCGCTATCGCGCCTGATATGAAATTCAGCGCGTGATGCTGCTGCCTTACGTGCCATGCCGGTCGTATCTGTCCAGTTGAGGACGAGATCGCTGCCGTCGATAGAGAGACGGTCAAGCCGCTCACCCGGACGCCCGCGCAAGCTGGCGCGCAAAAGCTTCCAATCGAGAGCATAGACCGCACCCCGATCTTCAAGTTTCAGCGGTCCATCCGCTTCAATGATCATCAATGTCGGCTGATAAATTTGCGCCACTGCGGTGATGCCATCGAGTTCGCCCTTGAGGGGTGAATCGGTCCGCGTAAACCGTGGCTTCAGGCACCGCACCTCGATGCGGAACGGAAATCCGCCCATTGAACGATCCGGACATGTCCACACCCGGCCAAGCCCTGCCTCGCGCGCGATCCACGCATCGATCTGCCGATCGGCGGTGGAGATCGACCAGAACCAAAACACCGCCAACGCGCCGAAAAGCGCCGCGAGCGCGCCAACGGGAACAAACAATTTCCAGCGGCTGACCCGGCCTACGGGCAGGGGTTCTTGATCATGGGTAGGGGGGGCGACGGGTTCGTTTGCCATCCTGTCTCCAGCCTGTTACGCGCTTGCCGCTCTTATGGACTCTTTTTCGATGACTGACGAGACACAAGACCTGTGGGTGTTCGGCTATGGCTCGCTGATGTGGCGGCCCGGCTTCGACGCCGAGGAGCGTGTCCTCGCAACGCTTCATGGCTTTCACAGGGCGCTCTGCGTCTTTTCCCATGTCCATCGCGGCACGCCTGAGGCTCCTGGACTGGTAATGGGGCTTGATCGGGGCGGCTCCTGCCGCGGCGTGGCGTTCCGCGTGAGGCCTGAAAAGCGCGATGAAACCCTCGCCTATCTCCGCGCCCGTGAGCAGGTCACGATGGTCTACCGGGAGACATGGCACCGTCTGCGCCTCGTCGATGGCCGGCTTGTGAGAGGGGTCGCCTATACGGTTGACCGCAATCACCGCCAATATGCCCGTCTCCTGCATGAAGACGAGGTGATCCGTCTCGTACGGCAGGGTATCGGCGTGTCGGGGGCCAATCCCGACTATGTCCGCAACACCCATCTCCAATTGGCCGAGATGGGCATCACCGATCCGATGCTTGCCCGTATCGTCGCAGCACTTGAGCTTTAGGACGCGTTGAGCCCTACGCCCGCTCGATCTTGTCCATGAATTGCGCTTTGGCGAGCGCGGCCATATCGTGGAGCAGGGCACGTTCGAAGAATTGGTCGATCAGGGCGGCTTGTTCGCCGCGCTCGAAGACCAGAATACGATCCGCATTGCGGACGGTTGCGAGACGATGCGCAATCACGAATGTGGTGCGGCCCTTCATCACCTCATCGAGCGCAATTTGCAATTTGCGCTCCGTCCCCGCGTCGAGCGCGCTTGTCGCTTCGTCGAGAATGAGGATGGGCGGATTCTTCAACAAAGCGCGCGCGATCGAAAGGCGCTGGCGTTCCCCGCCCGACAGAGACCGGCCACGTTCACCGACCAGCGTGTGTAATCCATCCGGTTCACGCTGGATAAAATCAGCCGCCTGCGCGCGATCAATCGCATCTTGAATTTCGGCATCCGTCGCATCGGGGCGACCGACACGCAGATTTTCTTCAATCGAGCGCGCGAACAGCATCGGCTCTTGGAACACGACGCCAATATGGCGCCGCAACGACACGAGCGACACATCACGAATATCAATGCCGTCGATTTTAACGACACCCGATTGTGGATCGAAAGCGCGGAATAAAAGACCGAGCGTCGTTGATTTGCCTGACCCCGTGGAACCCACAAGCGCAACGCGCTCACCGGGCTTCACATGAATTGAGATATCCTGCACCGCAGGTCGCTTCCCATCATAAGAGAAGCTGACATTATCGAGCGTGACATCACCCTTCACATCGCCAAGTTCAGGCGCATCAGGACGATCGCGCACGGCCGGGACCGTATCCATAATTTCGAAGAATTCGGCGAGTTTCGGCCCCTGCATAAAGAGCGAGTTCACAAAGCCAACGGCCTGCTCCATACGGCCGACCAGCATGGTCGCAAGCGCCATGAAGGTGACGATTTCACCAACGCTCGCTTTGCCATTGAGGTTAAGCCATGTGCCGAGCAAAAAAATCGCTAGAACGGTCAGGGTTGCGGAGGCACGCGTAGCCACTGCCGCCAAGGCCCACCATGAGAGAACCGGAATTTGCGCCGCCAATAATTGATCTGAGATCGAGCGCAACGCACGCGCTTCCTTGTCGATGCGCGTGAAGCTCTGAATGACCGGCACATTACCCAGCGCGTCCGACGCATGTTCAGCAAGCTGTGAATTATAGGCCTCCACCGCACCCTGCATGGTTTCGGTCTTGTGCAGAACGCCTGCCGTCAAAACCGAGAACAATATGAGCAGGCACAAGAGCATCAGGCCCAATTGCCAATTGATGATGAGGGACGCGGGCAACAACACGACGAGCAGGAAGAAGGCCGCGCAATGCTCGCGGAAGAATGACAGCCATAGCCACGCCATAGCGCCAGCGCCGTCGATCATCACTTTCAGGATACGGCCCGAATGGGTTTGGCCGTGAAACAGCATGGGAAGGGTCAGCACATGCTCGAAATAATCGGCCATGGTGGCAAGGCGGCGGCGATGGGAGAGCCGATCTGCATGGAGCGCGATCAACACGCCAGCCCCGATTGTGAACAGGCCGAATAACACCCAAGCCCCGATCAATGGCAGGAGCGCATCCCAACCCGGCGGAATGCCGGTCGCTTGCGCCTTTGAGAGTGTGTCGACAATGCGCCCGAACAGCACGGGCTCAGCGAATTGCGCCCCAGCTAGAAGCACGTTGGCAAAGGCCAGAAGCATGCCGAGCTTGGCCTCAGGACCGAGCTGCTTCAGCACACGCCAATAGATCGTCGACAGGCTCATGGTCTCTTGCTTCCTCGGGTCCAGACGAATCGTGCTCGCATTAATCCTTCTTTCAGGCTGTTTTCCTAGGGTTGTCCTTCGTTTGCGAATGCACCTTTTTGGTTGAATGCCGTTTTTTTTAGGATTGCTGACATGGATCTCGCCACCATTGTGGGGTTCGTTGCCGGGATCGGCGTCGTTGCGACCCTGATCCTGATGGGCGGTAGCCTGTCACTCTTCTACGACATCCATGCCGTGATCGTAATTGGCGGCGGCTGCACTGCGGCCACCTTGATCCGTTTTCCCTTCTCCGCGCTCATCCATGGTTTTCCTATGGGTGTCCGTTTTGCTTTTACCATGCGCTCCGCCCATCCGCGTGAATTGATCGACGAGATCACCAAACTGGCTGAGGTCACCCGCAAATCGGGGCCGGTGGCGCTTGAAAGCGCCAATCCATCAGACCCCTTCCTCGCTCAGGCGGTGCGCTATATCGCCGACGGCTATGACCGCGAATTCATCCGCGACACGCTGGAACGCGACCGCGACAATTTTCTGCAACGTCTCGACGAGGGACAAAAGATCTATCGTGCCATTGGCGATGCCGCTCCAGCTTGGGGCATGGTCGGCACATTGATCGGCATGGTGCAAATGTTCGCCAACATGTCGGATGCCTCCAAGCTCGGCCCCTTCATGGCCATCTCGCTTCTCGCCACCCTCTATGGTGCCTTGGTCGGCAATCTCATCTGCCTCCCGATTGCTGACAAATTGCATCTCAAGCTTGAAGAGGAAGATATCTCGCGCACGCTTGTGATCGATGGCGTCCTGCAGATTCGCGACGCCAAGAGCCCCACCGTGGTGCGCGAAATGCTGCTTGCTTATTTGCCGCATCATAACCGCGATCTCGAAGAGGCCGCCTAATGGCACGGAAAAAAGGCGGCGGACATGGTGGTGGTCACGGCTGGTTCGTGACCTTTGCCGATTTGATGGCCTTGATGATGAGTTTCTTCGTCATGCTGACGGCTATGTCGACGCAGGATCAAAAAAAGCTTGAGCAGCTCGCCGGTTCATTTCGTGATGCTTTCGGCATCCAGAGCGAACGCCGTTTGGCTGGCGTGATCGAACGCGACGGCACAGCAACACATGATGCAATCAAGAATGTCGGCCGCCCCTCAGAAGAGCGCGCAAGCCGCATCGGTCCCGGCGCGTGGCGCGATAGTGCGCTTTCGACTGCAGCCGCGTCGATGAAAAAGGCCATGCATGACATGCCGGAATTGGCGCGTTTTGCCGAAGGTCTCACGATTGAGGAGACCGTGGAGGGGATCGAGATTACGCTCGCCGATCGCGACAATATGCCGATGTTCGCCGAAGGCGCGCGCGAACCCTATGACCGCACACGCCTTGCTATCGAACGTCTCGCCACCCTGTTGCGCAAACTGCCCAATAAGCTCGTCATCACAGGCCACACCAACGCAATCCGCCCCGGCACCACAGCCATGTGGGAGCCATTCGATCTATCTGCGGGACGCGCCATCGCGATCCGCGATATTCTCGTGGCCAATGCTATTGGGCGGGAA
This sequence comes from Beijerinckiaceae bacterium, assembly GCA_018882635.1. Taxonomy (GTDB): domain Bacteria; phylum Pseudomonadota; class Alphaproteobacteria; order Rhizobiales; family Beijerinckiaceae; genus TNE-4. The sequence continues at coordinate 17,136 of VERN01000016.1, forward strand.
CGCATTGCGGCCATCATCGGCAAGGGCGCAGCGGAGCCGGCTTTTCCGGAACATCCTTATCTGCGCTCGAATGGTCGCGTCTCAATTCTCGTGAAACCCGAAGCCGCACCGCTCCCACCGGGTTCGCCCTTTAAATGAATCGCTGTGAGGCGATCATGGCGCAACGATCAGCATCCAATAGACGCCATATTTCGAGCCGGGTTTATAAGCGGCCCCTAAGCCCAAACGGCGGGCTTTTGGATCAAGCATCGCGGCATTGAGACCCGGGCTATCGCGCCACCCTGAAAAAGCTTCAGCCGCTGTGCGATACCCCGCGGAAGGGCGCGCCACTTGCGCATTCATATCGGCGCGCGCGAGCGTCGGCATCACACCATGAACGGAGCGATCGGCCTGCGCATCGCGCTGCGCCGCTTTCATGGCCTCCGTATTCAATCCGGCATCAAGCGCGAGGGGACCGAGATTATTTTTCATACGCCATGCATTGATCAGCTGGGCCATTGATACAGGGTCGAATGAGACATGGGCTGCATCAAGCCGCTGGTAGAAGGCTGGCATTTCATTCTGCGACTGAGGTGGTTTGGCACACGCAGCCAACAATATGATGAAACCGAAAGAGACGAAAAGGGACGGACGCATTACGCCTTGCTTTCTTGCGTCAAACCGCCAGTGAAGGCAGTCGCATTGACAATTTCAATCTTCCCGACGGCGGGGGGTGACTTGATAATGCTTTCGCTGCGCAAACGCCGGAAAATCACGAAGGTCAGATCGGAGCTGACGCGCGCAGCCGTTTCGACTTCCGGAACAAAGCAGACAAGTTCAAACTCAAGAATGGCGTCACCAATCTTTTTGAACAGGACACGCGGCGGCGGATCTTCAAGCACATCACTGTTGGATTCAGCTGTTTCCCGCAAAATGGCTGAGACTTGATCGCAATCACTGTCCTTAGGCACCGGGACAGGCACAATCACACGGCCAACACGATCAGAATGAACCCGGTTTTTCACCATGCCCGAGATGAAATTTGAATTGGGTACAATCACCGTCGCACGATCAAAAGTTTCGATCTCCGTAGCGCGAACATTGATCCGCTTCACATAGCCCTGCTCTTCACCCACGACAATCAGATCGCCAACGCGGATTGTGCGTTCCCATAACAGGATCAAGCCAGAGACGAAATTATTGACGACTGATTGCAGACCAAGACCGATACCGACCGAGAGTGCACCGGCAACGATCGTGACCTTCTCGAGGCTTAGCCCCATATAAGAAACGGCAATCCCGCCCGCCGCGACAAAGCCGACATATCCGATACCCGTCGTGATCGAATTACGTAAGCCTGAATCAAGTGAGGTCTGGGGCAGATAGCGCCGTTGCAGCCAGCCTTGAAAAGCGCGTGTGAGAAAAAATCCGACGACGAAGACGATCACTGCGCCGAATATCCCGGCAAACGAGATCGTAACATCACCAATTGTGAAGCCGAAAAAGAAACGGCGGATTGATGCGATGAAATCGCCCGATTCATAACCCCAAGGCGCAAGCACAGCGAGCGCACCAATCGAAATAATCATCAGGCGCAGAATGCCTTGCGCGATGACAAACAATTGATCGAGGCTAGAGCGCGGCAGACCAACCGTCGCATACAAAAATCGCGTGACACGCGAGGAAGGCTGGATCAGGCGCTCAAGCGCATGATCGGTCAGATTGACGAGGAGTGTCGTGGTCGCAATGACGGTGATGGCCCATGTGATCTGCACAGACAGAAATGAGCCAAACGCAATATAACCGAACACAACGGAGACGATCGTGACCACGAAAGCGATCCAACCGATAATGCGGGCCGGACCGATCCAGGCTGCTTCCGTATTGACATATTCACCGAAACTATCTTCATCGACCTCGTCGAACGGGCGGATTGAGCGCAACGCGCCAGCCAGCGTCAAAGCAATCAAGACGGCAAACACGCCACGTGTCGCGACCGTCAACGCAAGGGCAGCAGAGATCGCGGTATTGATCGCGCCTGTGACCCGCATCAGCGCGAAAAGGCCAAGCATTAAAAAGGCAAAGCTCAACAGCTTTGCAGCCGTCGCATCCGTCGCTTTAACAAGGCGCCATTCGGGGCGGTTGGGAGTCAAAATACCTTCGGCGAGAGCACGGGCCACAGCCATGATCACAAAGCTCGACAGGATCGTGTTGAGCACATCCTCAAGCCGCGGCGGCAATAATCCAAAATGCCGCACAATCATATTGATCAGCAGGGCAAAGCCACCTGAGACAACCAGCGCAGATACAACATAGGTGAGGGCTGCCACATCGCGCGCCAAAGGCGTCGGCTTTTCATCATGCCGATCAACGAAAAAGTGAATGACGAAACGGTAGAGGGGCAGCGAGACAAGCAATAAAGAGGTGCAAAGAAAAAAGAACGCAATCGCACCCAATAGCCCCAATTGGTCCACCACGCGCGCGGCCACATCGCTGCCGAGTGTTTTGATGGCTGCAAGATCATGCGGGAGATTGCGTGCGACCGAGATCCATAATTCCGGTGACAACAAACTCGCCGACGGGGCAAACAATCGTGAATTGAATAATTCGCGCCGCTTATCGACAATTTGCGTGTGCACCTGATCAGCCTGCAGGGCTAAAGTGCGTGCAAGGCGCACGACTTCCTCATGCTCCTGCAGCGCCTTTTCACGATCTTCGCGCTCGCGCGTGATCTCCGCCGCTTCATTGCCATCGGCCGGTTTGGCACCGAGTTCTTTCAGACGCGCTTTGAGAAGGTCGACACGCGGCTGCACATCATTGATGACCACCAGAATTTGGTCAGGCAGCACGAGGACGGTTTTGCGCAGATCCGCCAATTGGCCGTCGGTGAGATCGCGGTTCTGTAAGGCCCGGTCAAGTTGATCGAGTTGCAGTTTCAGCGCGTCGAGCGCTTGGCGCTGTTGTATCAGCGGCGATGGCGGGGTGGGGGCTTGCGCGGACAGCGGATTGACCACTGCCGCCCAGAGCAAAAAGGACAAAAGGAGTCGCAGAAAATGCGTCACGTGCGCCTCGGCCAGACGATTCGGGTGTCTGGCCTAAGGATCACGTCAAATACGACCTCGGCAAGGCCGAAGCTCAGACAGACGCAGCCTATTTGGCGGCCCGAGCCTTTTCAGATCCCTTTTCGATCAGGGAACGGGCTTCTGCGGCATCGCCCCAGCGCACGATCTTGACCCATTTACCGGGCTCGAGATCCTTATAATGCTCGAAGAAATGCTGGATCTGATCGAGCGTGATCTGCGGTAGATCGGTATAATTGGTGATCTTTTCGTAGCGCTTGGTCAGCTTGTTTGAAGGGACCGCGATGATCTTCTCGTCACCGCCGCTCTCATCTTCCATCAAAAGCACGCCGACGGGCCGCACCGCCATAATGGCGCCGGGAATGATGGCGCGGGTGTTGACGATGATCACATCACACGGATCGCCATCATCCGACAGCGTATGCGGGATGAACCCGTAATTGCCGGGATAGCGCATCGACGTATAGAGGAAGCGGTCCACGACCAGCGCGCCGGCTTCCTTGTCCATCTCATACTTGATCGGCTCGCCGCCAATCGGCACTTCGATGATGACATTCACCTCGTGCGGGGCGTTTTTTCCGATCGATATGGCGTCGATACGCATGGGCAAGTCTCCTTGGAATTGCCCGCGTGCTTAAAGCCCCGGCTCTCGCTTCACAAGAAAGACTTTCGGGGAGCGGCCTCGTTCTGCCGTCCTAAGGCTCATGCCCAGCCGAAACCGACCCTTTCGAGCGGCACATCGCCAAAGCGCTCGACCATGCGGCGCACCTTGCGGCCGCCCATCGCTTCATAAAACTGACAGGCCCGGTCATTGGCCGTCAGCGACCAGACGAGCAGCCCATCAAGCCGTCTGGCGTTGAGATCCTTCCGGGCCGCTTGAAACAGCCGCCGCCCAAAGCCGAGGCCCTGAAACTCCGGCAAGAGATAAAGCTCGAAAATTTCACCCTGATAGGGAGAGGCCGACAGGCGATTGACCCCGAAGGTGACATACCCGCCGATCCGATCGTCGAAATCGAGCACGGCGACCCGGCTCCCGCGGCCGATCGCCGTTTCCCACCAGGCTGGTCCGCGCCGTTCGATCATCCGTTCGAGCTCGCGCCCCGGGATAATCCCGCGATAGGCCTCCCGCCACGAGAGGTCATGCACGCTCGCCACCGCTTCCGCATCATGCGGCCGCGCCAAGCGAATGGTGAGGAGCGATTGAGCCATGGGGCCAGTCTAGGCCCGCCGCCAGCCGCCGGTAAAGAGTGAAAAGCGGCTCAGGCCAAGGCGAAACGCGCGGTCAGCGCAGCGCCGACGACAACCACAAACCACCGCATGACGGATTGCGGCACCCGACGCGCGAGCGAGACACCATAATAGCCGCCAATCACCGACCCGACGCCCGCAATCAATCCCGCCGACCAATGCACAATCCCGGAATTGAGGAACGAGATCAGCGCAAAAATCTGGATCAGCGCTGCGCATATGTTCTTGGCAGCATTGATGAAATGATAATCGTCACCCTCTGCGACCGAGAGCGCGGCGAGCATGATGATGCCCATGCCCGCACCAAAATAGCCGCCATAGATCGACACGATAAACTGCAGAACGATGCCAAGCAGGCGACGGCCGGGCGTGCCCGGTCCCGATGAAATCGCATCAATGACCTTGCGCAGAATAGGCCCCGTCGCAAAGAGCAGGGTGGCAAAACCGAGGAACCACGGCACCAAGGCGATGAAGGCTTTAGCGGGGGTCGCAAGAAGAAGCTGAGCGCCCAAATAACCGCCAATCGCGGAGGCGATGCCGAGCGCCGCATAACGCCGCCAATGCAATTTGATCTCTGGCAGATAGGCCGCCACGCTCGACAGGTTCGATGGCGTGAGCGCCACCGCCGAGGTGGCATTCGCTGGAACAGGCGGAATGCCCGTGAAGACCAGAGCCGAAAAGGTGAAGAACGTGCCCCCACCCGCCACCGCATTGACGGTTCCGGCAATCAGGCCGGCAAGAGCCAAAATGATGACATTGGCGAGCGAAAGAGTGGCGAGATCCATGATGGCACTCCAGTCCGGGGGACGGTCTGACTAGCGGAAACACTGCCTCATGGCTAGGCAGTCCGGCGCGCAGTCCGTTTGCGGCTGACGAAGGGTCCTGCTATGCCCTGCCCGCCCCATCGGAACCCCTGCCCCGTGCCCCTGTTCAAAAAATCGGACGATGAACGCTACGCCCGCCGCATGGCGCGGATCGCCCGTTGGGATCGCCCCATCCAGCCGGGTTGGGATCGCTTTGCGGCATGGGTCAACATGGTGTTGTCCGACCATGGGATTTTTCGGCTGGTCTATCTCAATCGCCATAAGGTGAGCGACAAGGTCTGGCGCGCGGCCCAACCAACGCCGGGTCAAATCTCAGAAATGGCCAAGGACGGCATTAAGACGATCGTCAACCTGCGCGGTGGCCGTGAATATGGCTCATGGCCGCTTGAGAAAGAGGCCTGCGATCAAAACGGTCTGGCGCTCGTCGATTTCGTGCTGCGCTCGCGTGAAGCTCCCGACCGCGAGGCAATTTTGGCGCTGCCGGAATTTTTTGCCGCGCTGGAATATCCGATCCTCGTTCATTGCAAATCGGGTGCGGACCGCGCTGGCTTCATGGCCGCGCTCTATCTTTTGGTAGCCGAAGGCCGCTCCGCTGATGAGGCGTTGCAGCAGCTCTCACCCCGCTATGGCCATTTCCGTTTCGCCAAGACCGGCATTCTCGACGCCTTCATCGAAATGTATCGCGATGAAGGCGAAAAGCGCGGCCAATCTTTCCTCGATTGGGTCGCCAATGATTACGACCCGGAAAAACTGAAGCGCGCCTTCAAGACCGGCATCGTCTCAGACCTCGTGGTCGACAAAATTCTCCACCGCGAATGATCACGCCGTCTGCAACAGATGCAGACGACGATAGACGCCTTCGCGTTCGATCAGCATGGCATGCGTGCCCTGTTCGACGATGCGGCCCTGATCCATCACGAGGATGAGATCGGCATCGCGGATGGTCGATAGACGATGCGCAATCACCAAGGATGTGCGGCCGCGCGCGAGATGATCAAGCGCCTCCTGCACCGCGCGTTCCGATTCAGAATCAAGTGCACTAGTGGCCTCATCGAGAATGAGGATCGGTGCATCGCGTAAAATCGCGCGCGCAATCGCGATGCGTTGCCGTTGACCGCCCGAAAGGCGTCCACCGCGTTCTCCAACACGCGTGTCATAGCCATCCGGCAATTGTAGGATGAAATCATGCGCCGCGGCTGCTTTCGCCGCCGCTTCAATATCGGCATCCGTCGCGCCCGGTCGACCAAGCCCGATATTCACCCGCACCGTTTCATCAAACAGGAGCGGATCCTGCGAAACCGCTGCAATCGAATCCCGCAAGGATGCGAGCGTCACGCCGCGCAGATCATGCCCGTCAATTTCAATCGCGCCTGCGCTCACATCGAAGAGGCGCGGCACAAGGGAAATCAAGGTTGATTTACCAGACCCCGATGGGCCGACCAGCGCTACACGTTGACCGGGTTGAATAGAGACCGCAATCGAATGCAGCGCTGGCTGCTGACCATCATAGGAAAACGACACATCCCGAAAAACAATGTGGCCCTTTACCTTTTCGAGAGTGACAGCGCCGGGGCGATCAACGATTTCGGGTTTCGTGTCGAGCGTGCCGAAAAAGCGATGAAGCGCTGCAGCGGCTTCTTGCAAAATAGAATTGAGATTGCCGATCGCGCGCAAAGACTGTGCAGCCAAAAGCAATGCAGCAATGAAGCCTGTAAAATCGCCGATGGTGGATTGCTTGTTGAGAATGCGCCAGCTGATAAAAAACAACACGGCTGCAACCGCTAATCCACCCGCCCCTTCGAGAAGCGGATCCATCCGCGCACGCTGATCAGCGCCCTTCATTTTAAGCCGCCGCATCGCTTCGAAGCCTGCTTTAGCACGCGCAGCCAAATAATCTTCGAGGCGATAGGTTTTGGCGATGCGTGCTGCGCCAAGGCTTTCCGCAACATGGCTTGCCATGCTGCCGGTTTCTTCCTGCATCGCATGCGCATTGCGCCGAAGTTTTTTCGCAATCCCCTGCAAGGGCGGCAGGATGATCGGAATAGCGATCAGCGCCACAAGCGTCATCTGCCAATCGATCCAGAACATCGCTGCGATGACGGCAAGGGCCGTCCCCGCATCGCGCAGGAAAACAGCTGAGAGCCGGGTCAGTGCTTCGCGGATATAAGCGAAATCAGTCGTGAACCGTTGGGTGAGTGCCGCACTCGTATCCCGCGCCAATTGCGCCATGTCGGCATGGATGAGCCGATCATAAAGCGCGCTCTGCATATCGGCTTCAATGCGCGTGACAACGCGGTTGGTCAGCATCGCGAGCGCATACATCGCGCCGCCCTTCACGAAGGTGACAAGGATCACGACAAGCGGCACCCATGTGATGGCCCATTCGTCACGCGCATCAAACGCATCAAACGCACGCTTGATGATGACGGGATAAAGCCCGGCTGCGCCCGACAGGATAGCGACAACGATGGTAATCCCGATGAGCGAGAGCCAATGCGGCTTTAGCCAATCGCGCCAGAGCCGACCCATTAAAGGCAGGAAGGCTGCGCCTCCCTCAATGCCGCGCTTGGCCATCAGCCGTGTTCCCGTCCCGGCGGCCGGGCGCCGAAAATCGCGCTGCCCACGCGCACATGGGTCGCCCCCAATTGGATCGCTTCACGATAATCAGCGCTCATGCCCATCGATAGCACTTTCAGGCCATGGCGCGCGGCGATCTTGGCTAGAAGCGCAAAATGCGGCGAAGGCGGCTCATCGGCGGGCGGAATACACATCAGCCCTTCAATGGCGAGGCCGCGGGCCTTGCAGGATTCAATGAAGGCATCGGCGTCTTGCGGCGACACCCCGGCTTTTTGCGGCTCATCGCCCGTATTCACTTGAACGAGCAGCCGGGGCACCCGGCCTGACCGGGCCAATTCCTTCGGCATCTCCTTGACGAGCTCAGCGACGAGGCTCTCGCGATCGACCGTTTCGATCACGTCGAACAGGCCCAAAGCCTCTTTCACCTTATTGGACTGCAATGGACCAATGAGATGAAGCTCGACCCCTGGGAAATCGGCCCGCAGCCCAGGCCATTTGGCCTTGGCCTCCTGAACGCGGTTTTCACCAAAGATCCGCTGCCCGGCTTCGAGGACAGGCCGGATGATCTCAGCCTCCATCGTTTTGGAGACAGCCACGAGGGCGACATCGGACACGGGCCGCTCGCAATCCTCTGCGGCGGTCGCAATCTCGCTTCTCACCGTCATGAGGCGGTGGACGGCGTCATCCATCCTGCAGATCCCTTCAATGGACCGCCCTTCGGTTGACCGGGCGGCCGAATTCATGTCCTAGTCCGGCCGAACCTTGTCCGGCAAGGCCCCGCGCCCGGCAAGACAGGGGGAACGATCCCGAAGCACCTGAAATTCCTGACGAGAACCATGCGATCCGAGCGGTATAACGCCCGTGAGTCCGAGCCGAAATGGCAGGCCGAATGGGAGCGGAAGAAACTTTTCAGCACGCGGAACGACGACCCGCGCCCCAAATATTATGTGCTGGAGATGTTCCCCTACCCATCGGGCCGCATTCACATGGGCCATGTCCGCAATTACGCGATGGGGGATGTGGTTGCGCGCTATCGCCGCGCCAAAGGGTTCAACGTGCTCCATCCGATGGGATGGGATGCCTTTGGCATGCCGGCCGAAAACGCCGCTATGGCCAACAAGGTGCATCCGGCCGAATGGACTTACGCCAATATCGCGACCATGCGCGGCCAGCTCAAATCCATGGGCTTGTCACTCGATTGGGACCGCGAGATCGCGACCTGCGACCCATCCTATTATCGCCATCAGCAGCGGATGTTTCTCGATTTCCTGAAAGCCGGTCTCGTTGATCGCAAGACGGCAAAGGTCAATTGGGATCCGGTCGACCAGACCGTGCTTGCCAATGAGC
>VERN01000175.1 GCA_018882635.1 Beijerinckiaceae bacterium
TTGCTGGCGGCGGCCATCCGTTTGCGCAGGTTTTGAAAGACGCGAAAAAACCGTTGATCATTGTGGGGCAGGGTGCGCTCACCCGTGCTGATGGTGCCGCGGTGTTGGCGATGGCGGCGCAGATTGCTGTCGCGTCACAGGCGGTGTCGGCGGAGTGGAATGGTTTCGCCGTTCTGCACACAGCGGCTGCGCGCGTCGGTGCGCTTGATCTCGGTTTCGTTCCGAGCGCGGGTGGCAAGGATATGCAGGCGATGGTGAAGGGCGGCGTCGATGTGCTCTTCAATCTCGGTGCTGATGAGATCGATATCGCACCCGGTGCGTTCGTGATCTATCAGGGCACGCATGGCGACCGCGGCGCGCATCGCGCCGATGTGATCTTGCCGGGCGCGACTTACACGGAAAAATCCGGGACCTATGTGAACACCGAAGGCCGTGTTCAATTGGCGCTGCGTGCAGCCTTCCCGCCGGGTGATTCACGTGAAGATTGGGCGATCCTGCGCGCGCTCTCTGAAGTGCTCGGAAAGACCTTGCCGTTCGACAATCTGGGTGGCTTGCGCTCAGCGCTTTATGCAGCGCATCCAGCGATGGCGATGATCGACCAGATTCCGCAGAGCGATGGGGCTGCGATTGCGGCGCTGGCACAGAAGGGTGGGGCTGTTGATGCCACGCCGTTCAAGAGCGCGGTCACGGATTTTTACTTCACCAACCCAATCGCGCGCGCCTCAGCGGTGATGGCCGAATGCTTGGCTCTTGCGCCCGGCGCGTTGCCGGTAGCGGCTGAGTAAGGAGAGAGATGATGGACAATTCCTTCGTATCGATCCTGCTCGATGTTGGCTTGTTGGCGCTGAAAAGCGTCGTGCTCATGTCGGCCTTGTTGATCTACATTGCGTTCGCGCTGTATGCCGACCGTAAGATCTGGGCCGCGGTGCAATTGCGGCGTGGTCCCAATGTCGTCGGTCCGTGGGGCCTGATGCAGAGCTTCGCCGATTTCGGCAAGTTTCTGATCAAGGAGCCGGTGGTTCCATCGGGTTCTAACAAGGGTGTGTTTTTGCTCGCACCTTTGGTGACCACAGTGTTGGCGCTGGCCGCTTGGGCGGTTGTGCCGGTGAATGCTGGTTGGGCGATTGCCGATATTAATGTCGGTATTCTCTACATTTTCGCGATATCCTCGCTTGGCGTCTATGGCATCATCATGGGTGGCTGGGCGTCGAACTCGAAATATCCCTTCCTCGGTGCATTGCGCTCAGCGGCGCAAATGGTGTCTTACGAAGTCTCGATCGGCTTCGTGATCATCACGGTTCTGTTGTGCGTCGGCTCGTTGAACCTCACAGATATCGTCGAAGCACAGCGCGGCAAATATGGATTGTTCAGCTGGTTCTGGCTGCCGCTGTTCCCGATGTTTGTGATCTTTTTCATCTCAGCACTGGCTGAGACGAACCGTCCGCCTTTTGATTTGCCAGAAGCTGAATCCGAACTCGTTGCCGGCTTCATGGTCGAGTATTCATCGACCCCTTATCTCTTGTTCATGCTCGGCGAGTACGTCGCGATCATGACCATGTGTTCGCTGACGACGATCCTGTTTCTCGGCGGTTGGTTGCCGCCTGTCGACATCGCACCGTTCAATATGGTGCCGGGTGTCATCTGGTTCATCATCAAGGTCAGCTTCGTCTTCTTCCTCTTCGCGATGGTGAAGGCCTTTGTGCCGCGCTACCGCTATGACCAGCTGATGCGTTTGGGCTGGAAAGTGTTTCTGCCGCTCTCGCTGGCGATGGTCGTGATCGTCGCAGGCGTGCTGCAATACACGGGATGGGCACCGGGCCCATGATGAATTTACCCGCCTTGATCGGGGCTCTGGTGGGTCTTGGTTTGGGCTGGCTCGACTATCGGATCCTCTCCGGTGTGGTCGAAGGAAAATTAAGGAAGCTCGATCGCTCTTCGGACGAAGAGAAGCCGAGCTTCGAGCGGAAGATCCGCCTGATGAAGGCGATCTTCTTTGTGATGACAGTGATGGCGTTTCCGGTGGTGGGTTTCTTCCTCGGAAACACGATCGCCGGGCAATGAACGGAAGAATGAGGGCGGAGACGCCTTCGGCGAGGCTGAGATGAGACTGGAACAGGCTGCGAAATCGCTCTTTCTGAAGGAGTTCGTATCGGCGTTCTTCCTGTCGATGCGCTATTTCTTCAAACCGAAGGCGACCATCAACTATCCGTTCGAGAAGAACCCGGTATCACCGCGTTTCCGCGGTGAGCATGCGCTACGCCGTTACCCGAATGGCGAAGAGCGCTGCATCGCTTGCAAATTGTGCGAGGCGATCTGCCCGGCGCAGGCCATCACGATTGAAGCAGGCCCGCGCCGGAATGACGGTACGCGCAGGACAACACGCTACGACATCGACATGACCAAGTGCATCTATTGCGGCTTCTGTCAGGAAGCCTGCCCGGTCGACGCGATTGTCGAAGGGCCGAATTACGAATTCGCGACGGAGACGCGCGAAGAACTTTTCTACGACAAGGACAAGCTGCTTGCGAATGGGGCCCGGTGGGAGCGCGAGATTGCGCGCAACATCGCCCAAGACGCGAAGTGGCGGTGAGGGACTGAGTATGAACGCCGCCGCTTTCTTCTTCTACGTCTTCTCATGCATCGCGGTTGCTTCGGCCTTTATGGTCGTTGCAGCGAAAAACCCGGTTCATTCGGTTTTGTTCCTCATTCTCACGTTCGTGAATGCGGCGGGCTTGTTCCTGCTGATGGGGGCTGAATTCCTCGCGATGATCCTCGTCGTCGTCTATGTCGGCGCGGTTGCGGTGCTGTTCCTCTTCGTCGTGATGATGCTCGACGTCGATTTCGCCGAGTTGCGGCAAGGGTTTTTAAACTATCTGCCGGTCGGCGGGTTGGTTGCGATCATTTTCTTGATCGAACTCGTGCTTGTTGTCGGCACATGGGCGACAGGCCATGGCACCGCGAAGCCAGCACCGGCAGCGCAACCGGGTGATTTGATCGTGTCGAATACGGAAGCGCTCGGCCGCGTCCTTTACACGCAATATGTCTATTTCTTCCAAGCGGCGGGGTTGGTGCTTCTCGTTGCGATGATTGGCGCGATCGTGCTGACGCTGCGCCATAAGGCGGGCGTGAAGCGGCAGAATATTGCGGATCAGGTGGCCCGCACCAAAGCCACGGCGATGGAGGTGAAGAAAGTCGCCTCCCGGCAGGGCGTGTGAGGAGAGAGCCATGGTCATCGGTCTCAGCCATTATCTGACGGTCGCGGCGATCCTGTTCACGCTTGGCGTGTTCGGCATCTTCATCAATCGGAAGAACGTCATCGTCATTCTGATGTCAGTCGAACTCATCCTTCTCTCGGTGAACATTAATCTGGTCGCGTTCTCGACCTTCGGCGGCGATCTGGTCGGCCAAGTGTTCGCGCTCCTCATTCTTACCGTCGCAGCGGCGGAGGCGGCCATCGGGCTTGCCATTCTCGTCGCCTATTATCGCAATCGCGGTTCGATCGCGGTTGAAGACATCAATTCGATGAAGGGCTGAACGGGTCATGATTCAAGCCATCGTCTTTCTTCCCCTCATCGGCTTTCTGATCGCCGGATTGTTCGGCCGTTTCATTGGCCCGCGTCCGAGCGAGTTCGTCACCACGCTGCTTATGGGCGTGGCGGCGGTCATGTCGTGGATCGTCTTCATTCAGGTTGGTTTTGGCGGCTCCGTGTCTCCGGGCGGCTACAAAGTCGTGCTCGCCAATTGGTTCACGTCCGGCAATTTGAAGGTCGAGTGGGCGCTGCGTGTTGATACGCTGACAGCGGTGATGCTTGTCGTCGTCAATACGGTGTCGGCGCTCGTGCATCTTTATTCGATTGGCTACATGCACGAAGATCCGCATCGTCCGCGCTTCTTCGCTTATCTGTCGCTTTTCACCTTCGCCATGCTGATGCTGGTGACGTCTGACAATTTGGTGCAGATGTTCTTCGGCTGGGAAGGCGTGGGTCTTGCGTCTTACCTCTTGATTGGCTTCTGGTATCAGAAGCCGTCAGCCGTTGCGGCGGCGATGAAGGCCTTCATCGTCAACCGTGTCGGCGATTTTGGCTTTGCGCTCGGGATTTTCCTTGTTTTCGTGCTGACAGGGTCAGTGGCCTATGATGCCGTGTTTGCGAAAGCGGCACCGCTGGCAACACAGACGTTCCATTTCATTGGTTATGATTGGAATGCCGCGACAATCGCCTGCTTGTTGCTCTTCATGGGCGCGATGGGCAAGTCGGCGCAGTTCCTCCTGCACACATGGCTGCCCGACGCGATGGAAGGTCCGACACCAGTGTCCGCGCTCATCCATGCTGCGACCATGGTGACAGCCGGTGTGTTCATGGTCGCGCGCCTGTCGCCCATCTTTGAACTCTCGCATACGGCTTTGACGGTGGTGATCATCGTCGGTGCAACGACGGCCTTCTTCGCAGCCACTGTTGGCCTCGTGCAGAATGACATCAAGCGCGTGATTGCGTATTCGACTTGCTCGCAGCTCGGCTACATGTTCGTGGCGCTCGGCGTCGGCGCCTATGGTGCTGGTATTTTCCACCTGTTCACGCACGCCTTCTTTAAAGCACTGCTGTTCTTAGGTGCTGGCTCGGTCATCCACGCGATGCACCATGAGCAGGACATTCGCCATATGGGCGGCCTGCAGAAGAAGATCCCGTTCACGGCTGCGATGATGACGATTGGAACGCTCGCATTGACGGGCTTCCCCTTTACAGCTGGTTTCTACTCGAAGGATGCGATCATCGAGAGCGCATTTGCCTCGCACACGCCGGGGCAGACCTATGCGTTCATCCTGCTCGTTCTGTCGGCCTTTATGACGTCATTCTATTCATGGCGTCTCTATTTCTTGACCTTCACCGGCGCGCCGCGTTGGGGTCACGGCGCTTCGCATAATGATCATGCCCATCACACGCATGGTGATGCGGATGATCACGCCCATGCGGAACCGCATGGCCATGGCGATCATCAGCCGCATGAATCACCGATCGTGATGTTGATCCCGCTGGCCGTTCTCGGCGTGGGTGCGTTGCTCGCGGGCTTCTTGTTCCACGGCGCGTTCATCGGTCATGATTACGATCATTTCTGGAAGGGCGCGCTCTTCACCGCCAAGGACAATCACATTCTGCATGACATGCATGAGGTGCCGATGTGGGTGAAGCTGTCGCCCTTCATCGCGATGGTGCTTGGCTTCGCACTCAGCTGGCTCTTCTATGTGAAGAACCCGGCGCTGCCGGTTGCGCTCGCCAAGAGCCAGCCGCTTCTCTACCGCTTCCTGCTCAACAAATGGTATTTTGACGAGCTCTACGATTTCATTTTCGTGCGCCCGGCCAAGGCGATTGGCCGCTTCCTGTGGAAGAAGGGCGACGGCGCGGTGATTGACGGCTTGGGGCCGGATGGCATTTCAGCGCGCGTGATTGATGTGACGCATGCCGTGGTGCGGCTGCAGACAGGCTACATCTATCATTACGCGTTTGCGATGCTGATGGGGGTCGCCCTGTTCGTCACCTGGTATATGTTCGGGGGAGCCCACTAATGTCGTCCCATCTCCTCTCCGGACTGATCGTTCTGCCGCTGATCGGCTGTCTCTTTATTCTGATGATGAAGAGCGACGAGGCGGGCCTGCGGAATATCCGTTGGATTGCGCTTTTCACGACGATTGCCACATTCATCCTCTCGGTGATTGCGTGGGGCAAATTCGATCCTTCGAGCCCTGCGTTCCAGCTTGTCGAAGAGTCGCGTTGGCTGGCGGATAACATCACATTTAAGCTCGGTGTCGACGGGTTCTCGATGCCGTTTATCTTGCTCACCACATTCCTGATGCCGTTCTGCATCGTGGCATCGTGGGTGTCGGTCGAGAAGCGCGTCAAGGAGTATATGATCGCGTTTCTTGTGCTCGAAGCGCTGATGATTGGCGTGTTCGCCGCGCTTGATCTCGTCCTGTTCTATCTGTTCTTCGAAGCTGGCCTGATCCCGATGTTCCTCATCATCGGTATTTGGGGTGGCAAGCGCCGCATTTATGCGAGCTTCAAATTCTTCCTCTACACGCTGCTCGGCTCGCTCCTGATGCTGATCGCCATTATGGCGATGTATTGGACGGCGGGAACAACGGACATTGTTGCGCTGTTGAAATATAAATTCCCGGTTGGGATGCAGACATGGCTGTGGCTTGCGTTCTTCTCATCCTTCGCTGTGAAGATGCCGATGTGGCCGGTGCATACCTGGC
>VERN01000017.1 GCA_018882635.1 Beijerinckiaceae bacterium
ATACTCAGACTGCGGCGTTATGTCCTTACGTAACCCAAAAAGACTTCGGCAGCTTTTTTTGAGGGGGGAGGGGGGGCGTCACCTTCCTTCTTTATTGCTTTTCCGCAGACTTTTCACAGAGCCGTTTCTACGACCAGCCCCATTGATTTTTTTCTGCCAATGAAATCTGCGCCCCTCTACGACCACGATTCATCCATTGGATCAACGACTTAACGCTTTGACATCGTAGGGGTCACAGGTTCAATCCCTGTCGCGCCCACCATTCTCAAAAATGCCTGAGCCTTTGGAGCGTCGCGCCTTTGTGCGCCAATCGTTCCGTATTCTGCTGACCGTGTTAGATCTTGCGTCGCACCTTTTCCTCCAGCTCTACGAAATCCTGCCGCAATTTTTGTGTGGTCGCTTAAGCCATTGCTGCGTGGACGAAATATTGTTCAGCGTGCTTGGCGTTGGGGGAGCGTGCCACGCCCGCGCGGTTGCCCAAACGCTGATGATTTCGCAAAGTTGCGTGCGTGGGACGCAGGGCCAACGCTGATACGCTGGAAATCCTCAAGGGGCTTTATCTCAAGCGTCAGAGCGACATCTTTAAACTGCACGCTATTGCCGCCCAGCCTTTTTCGTTTACGGGTGGGACCGTATAGAGTGAACAATGAAGCGTTTGTTGTGGCCGTTAAAAAGATGGATAGGCCTTTTATGAGCCTCTCAGATGCTGACGTCAGCGAGATCATTGCTCTTGCGTGGGCAGATGACATCTCCTTCGACGAAATCAAACAGAAGCACGGCCTCACCGAAAAAGACGTCATTCTCCTGATGCGCGGCCATCTCAAGCGATCAAGCTTCAAACTGTGGCGCGAACGTGTTTCCGGACGGAAAACGAAGCATCAAAAGCTATTGCGCGCGAAACAGCGTCCGTCTGTCGCTTTTTAATCCGCTGGTGCGTGCCACGCCCGCGGAACATCGCTTTTACACTCAAACGAGAATCCGCTTATTCCGCGCTGCCATCCGCCTGTCCATTTCGATTGACATCCATTACAACTCTACCTAGCGTGATTTCGTTGAGTTCTGTGCTGTTCAGGCACACCGAAGGAGAACTTCATGGCCACCAGAAGTTCTCTGCGTCAGCAGGTTCATCAAACGCTTCAATGGATTGTCTTTGTGCCGATCGTCGCGATCTGGCCTTTTGTGTCTGCATTCCCGATCTTCGGAATATTAGAGACCGATCGTTTTGATCTGAATACGTTTTTAAATTGCCTGTTTGCTTTAACAGGGTTTTGGACCGTTTTTGCTCTCGCCGTGACGGCTTCATTCATCATGGGTACGCAAGCGCGCAGCGATGCTCGCTTGTCCCTTCATAACCACCGCGGCCTGATCGGTCTCTATGTGGTGATCTGGTCAACACTCTATTTGATCTTCGGCATCTTCAGATAAGATACGCGCTTCAATTTAAATCACGCTCTCTCTTATTCAGCGAAACCTCGTTAGTTCGCTTTTCAACTCTTCTTAGTTGGGAGAGATCAATAGAATTTAAAATCATCTGCCTGTCTGTATTAGCGGCAATTACAATGCCCCCATCGACAGTTTCTGCTGATGATTAGACGTGCAAAGTCGCTTTTAAAAACCCAGAGTAGAAGCAGAATTCATCATTCTCGCTATCGACAAATATGACAAAATTGAACATGCCATATGGGTCAAGAGTGGCCGGTCGGCGAACGACTTTAAGCGCTTTGATAAAGATAAAGAGGACATCATTGATCGGCAAGAATTTATGGTTGCTCAAATCTTTTTCTGCTGAAATCAAGCACGAGAGGTGGATGCGAGCTTTGATCTGATTTTTTCCGAGGAGCCCTTGGGCTCCTCTTTGCGTTTTATGCGCAACAGATCCCTTATGCCTGTCCCATTCTCAGCGTGCTGCAGAGGATTCCCATCAAAAAGACAGGCTGAATTTGACTTCCAGCGCCTATCGTTGCAATCGTCTCACCGAATAATCCTCACAATGACAGTGTGACCAGATCTCTCGTCGGGCGGACCTAAAACATGGCTTTTATTGGTAATATCCTCTGGTTTATTTTTGGTGGCTGGCTCCTGTTTATATTTTATACGCTGGCAGCCATCATCTTCTTTCCCATTTTTATTCCGATTTTTCGGCTTGCCCGCTATTCAGCTTGGCCGTTTGGTCGCAGCGTTGTCTCACAAAGTGACCTTGAAGCTTATCGTGCTGCAACCGGTAGGGATGCGCCAACGGGCGATCTTCAATCAGCGCTTCGCGTGACTTCGGGGTTGATTAATATTGTCTGGATGTTCACTGCCGGTTTTGTTCTGGCTGTGATGCATATTCTGTGCGCTCTTGCCAATCTTGTTCCGGCCATTTCGATCATCGGCATTCCGGTTGCGATCGCGAATTTCATCGGCAATTTGAAGATGGTGCCGGTAGCTTTGATGCCTTTGAACAAGGTGATCGTACCCAGCGGACTCGCGGAAGACATTCGCGTCGGCCTTGCACGGAAAGATCTGAACTTAAATTAAAGCCGGTGTAGGACCTGGCCGACAGGGACGCCCAAGACTATCGCGTCAGACGCTCTCACTCCGCGTCTAACGTGACAAAAACCCAGCGGTCATTCACACGCTTTGCAAGATTGTTTTTTTCTAGGTTTATTAGTGCGCGCCTTACCGTCTCACGTTGGATATTGATCGCGCGTGCGACATCAGCAATGGATGCAGCGTAGTAATAATTGATATCTCCATCCGCATGACTGCATGCGACAACCAAGCCGTGCCACACAAGAAATTCAGCGGGTGACAAGTTACAAAGCAGGACGGACGCATTGTATCTTTTGACAGCGCTCGTTGAAAAATCGGCGTCGTGTTCCAAGGTCCGCTCTTTTCAGAAGAGAAAAAATAACGCTTTTGTAGATAGATGAACGCCCATTCTGGGCAAGACGAATTATTATGCCAATAGATCGTCGCGGCTTATTTTATCGTTTAAATATCCAAAAAATTGATAAATCAATTTTTTGAGCGGTCTTCTCTCTACTCTTTTGACGACGCCAAGATACGTTTAGGTCGGCAACGTCGCGGCGTTATGGCTTTTTCTTTGCCCCCGAAAATGCGCGAAGCTCACACTCGCCAGGGCCGCCAACACGATCATGCTTTGCACTGTGACCGCTTCGCGGGTGGGGTTAAAGCCAAACTCCCGGATAGCATCCAGCCATGGCAGCGGCGTGACGGGCAACAAGGCTTGTTCCTGTAATTCCTGCATCCCACCGCCGATGAATTTTAATCCCATCATGAAAAGCATTGCTGAAGTGAGAAGAAAGACAGGGCGCAAGGGCATGCGCAACGCAAACCATTGCAAGGCAATAAAGATGAGCGCAAGCGCAAGACAAGCTGCGCCTATCCCAACAAAAAAGCCAGGCGTGTAGCCGCCCTCTGCCGCCGCTAGCGCGTGGAGGAAGAGCACTGTTTCAGCGCCTTCTCGAAAAACGGCCAAAAAGGCAATCGCGGCGATCGAGAATGCCGTTCCTTGCGACAGGGCTCGATCGGTTGATTGCTTCAATTCGGCCATCAGGACACGGGAGTCCTGACGCAGGAAAAGCCAGCCGCTCATATAGAACATCAAAGCTGCGGCCAGGATCATCACCAGCGCCTCGATGCGATCATCATGAGCACCGTTGAAGAAGAAGGCGAAAATGATGGCTGCGATGCCACTGAAAATGACGGCCGCTGCTGCGCCGAGGTAAAGAGCGCGCAACCCGGCCGTCGCTTGCGCTCGGCGGAGCAAGGCGGCCAAAGCGGAGATGATGAGAAGCGCTTCCAAGCCCTCCCTGAGCAAAATCACGCCCGACTGGGTGGCAATCGCGAGGGAAAACATAGGCGGCATCCTTTGATGGCGGACACCTGTTTTGTTTGCCATCAAAATGAAATAGTCCAATTAATTCAGATACTTATAATGATTATAAAGTAACTTGATCCGGTCCACAGATTGGAAATTTTCGACGAAACCAGCCTAAACCTCTGTCATCGCTGAGCGGGAAGAGATGATTGCGCCACGCCCCTCATCATGCGAGCAGGCGTCCGTGCGTGTTCTTACGGAGGCTTGGTTGATGCGTTCAGCATGGTGTGCCGCTCTCATGGCCGTGGGATTTGGGCTGGCCAGTGCGCCAGCGTCAGGGCAGGCGATGAAGAATGTCGAACCGATGATCACGCGGTTCGGCAAGAGTTGCGTGCAGCCTGAGATCAATATGGAGACCTTCGGCAAGGAGCTTTGGCAGGCTCGGGGTTTGATCCTTGTCGACATTCTGGTCGCCGATGGGCCTGGTGAAAGCCTGATGGGCTTTATCTTCGATACAGATCTGGAGCGCTTCAAGGCGACCTTCCCGGAATTTGCCAAGCCGCAGACGTTCAAGCTGCCGCGGAACTGGACAGCGAAACGGACCATTGAGATGACGCGGTTTCAGAAGGGCGATGTGCAGGGCTCAACCATCCCGCGCCCGATGATCCTGTGCACAGCCAAAATGGCTGGGGCGTGAAGACCGCCATCTCAGATTTTCATGGGCAAAGCCGCTTGCCTTTTGCCAGCGCGCGGATTAATAACCCGGCCTATCCAAGGCGGCCCGATGGCCGCCTGAGCCATTTTTCCGGCCGTCCCTTGCCTGTTAGCGCAGCGTGGGGGCGGACCGCACCGAGAGAGTGACCGATGAAGATCCGCAACTCATTGAAATCGCTGCGCGAACGCCACCGCGACAACCAGATCGTGCGTCGCAAGGGCCGCGTTTACATCATCAATAAGACCCAGAAGCGCTTCAAGGCGCGTCAGGGCTGAGGCTTTAGCCTCCGTCGTAACCCCGCTTCGGCGGGGTTTTCTTTTATCCTATTTATGTAACATTATAACGTTATGAAGACTGAACCGCTCATGTCCGACAACCACACGAGCCATTCCGGGCATCACCATCACCACCACCGGCATCATCACCGGCCGGCGAGAGCCGCCCATGCCCACCCTGCTCAGCCGGCTTTTTCGGTCCTAACGCTTTCACTGGCGGCGCGGCTCGCCGGCGCTAGCGCGCTGATAGCGCTCATTTGGATCGTTATTCTGTGGGCGTTGCGATGATTGCGCCGGCGATCTGCTGCGCCGACGTGACGCTCGGCTATGGCCCTCATCCCGCTGTCCATCATCTGGATGGCGATTTCGAGCGCGGCAGTCTGACGGCTATCCTTGGACCAAATGGCGCCGGCAAATCGACTTTGCTGAAGGCCATCGCGGGTGAATTAAAGCCGCTCAGCGGTCATTTTGATTTCGGCGCCGACAAGCCACGCATTGCTTACCTTCCACAGCTTGCAGAAATCGATCGCAGTTTTCCGCTCACTGTTTTTGAACTGCTCGCGATGGGCCTGTGGCGCAAGCTTGGCCTCTTCGGCGGATTGTCAAAAGAAGACCGCCACACAATCGGGCAGGCGCTCGATGCAGTCGGTCTTGTTGGTTTTGAAAATCGGCGAATCGACACGCTATCGGGTGGGCAAATGAGCCGCGTGCTGTTCGCGCGCGTGATGTTGCAGGATTGCGATATTGTTTTACTCGATGAGCCTTTCGCCGCCATCGATGCGCGAACGGTGGTCGATCTGATTGCTCTTGTTGAACGCTGGCACGCCGAAGGACGCACCATCCTCGCTGTATTGCATGATGATGCTTTGGCACGCGCGCATTTCCCCTCGAGTCTTTTGTTGGCGCGCGAACCGATTGCATGGGGTGCAACGGCCGACGTTCTCACCGAAATTAACCTGCGCACGGCACGGCGCATGGTGGAAGCACATGATCCGCATGCGCCCCTGTGTGAGGTGGCGTGATGGATTCAGTTTATGCGCTTCTGATCGCTCCCTTTGCTGAGTTCGACTTCATGCGCCGCGCCCTTGTTGGCGCCTCTGTTCTAGCGGTTTCGGCTGCGCCCATTGGAGTCTTTTTGATGCTCCGTCGCATGAGCCTTGTCGGTGACGCGATGGCGCATGCCATTTTACCTGGCGCTGCTGTCGGCTATTTGATCGCCGGTTTGTCATTGGGCGCGATGACACTCGGTGGCTTGGTCGCTGGGTTTGCGGTGGCTTTGCTTGCTGGCCTTGTCGCGCGCCTGACAAAGCTTCGCGAGGATGCGTCGCTCGCCGCTTTTTATCTCATGTCATTAGCCCTTGGTGTGACACTGATTTCGCTCCGCGGCTCGAATATTGATTTGCTGCATGTGCTGTTTGGATCCGTGCTCGCGCTTGACGATCAAGCCCTTTACCTCATCGGCGGTGTGGCAAGTGTGACAGCGCTCGTTTTCACCATCGTCGTGCGTCCTCTTGTGATGGAAAGCATTGATCCGGTGTTTCTGCGCGCTGTCAGTCGGGCTGGTGCGCCGGCGCATCTCGCCTTTTTGGCACTTGCCGTGCTGAACCTTGTTGGTGGCTTCCAAGCGCTCGGCACCCTACTTGCTGTCGGCATTATGATGCTTCCTGCCATTGCGTCGCGCTTCTGGGCACAAACGCTCACCGGTATGATCGCTGTTGCGATCATCATTGGGATTAGCGCGACGATCGCAGGGCTTTTGATTTCGTTTCATCTCGGATTGGCGTCCGGCCCCACGATCATTCTGATTGCCGGACTTTTCTATATCGTTTCGATGGTGATTGGACCGCAAGGCGGTTTGCTCGCTTCTTATTTGCCACAACGCCATTTGGAGGCCTGATCGTGCAACGTCTGCTTCTTATCATTGCTCTTCTTATGGGTGCAGCACCCGCTCTTGCACAGGAGAGTTTGCCCGTCGTTGCAAGCTTTTCGATTGCTGGCGATCTTGTCAAACAGATCGGTGGCGATCGCGTGCGCATCACAACCATTGTAGGGCCCAATGCCGATGCGCATGGCTATCAGCCCAAGCCTGCCGATGCGAAGGCCGTGGCAGAAGCCAAATTGATCGTCGTCAATGGGCTGGGCTTTGATGCGTGGATGCAAAGGCTGCAGAAATCATCAGGGAGTAAGGCCCCTGTGGTGATCGCTAGCGCGGCTATCAAACCTTTGAAAGAAAGCAATGATGGTCATGGCCATGGGCATGGAGAGAATGATCCGCATGCCTGGCATGATCCTGCCAATCTGAAACTTTATGCCCGCACGATCCGCGATGCCTTGGTGGCCGCTGATCCCGCCGGACGCGAGACCTATGATCAGCGCCTATCCGCCTATGATGCTGCTTTATCGGCGCTCGACGCCGAGAACCGCGCCATGCTGGCGACCACTCCGCCAGATCGTCGTAAGATCGTAACCTCGCATGATGCCTTCGCCTATCTGGGTCGCGCTTATGGGATCACCTTTCTCGCGCCGCAGGGCGTATCGACGGAGAACCAGCCTTCGGCCAAGGATATTGCCCGGATCATCCGTTTTATTCGCGAGACCAAGGCTCCGGCCGTGTTCATCGAAACGATTTCAGACCCACGGCAGATGGAACGCATTGCGCAGGAATCGGGGGCCAAAATCGGCGGCAAACTCTATTCAGACGCTTTATCCCCGCCCGATGGGCCAGCGGGGACTACCATAGACATGATCCGCACCAATATAAGAGAACTGACCAAGGCGCTCGCCCAACCAAGCTGAGCGCCCTTCTGGAGTAAGGCATGTCTGACAAGATTCCCGTCACCGTCCTCACCGGCTATCTCGGCGCCGGCAAGACCACGCTTCTGAACCGTATTCTGACCGAACAACACGGCAAGAAATATGCTGTCATCGTCAATGAGTTTGGCGAAGTCGGGATCGATAATGATCTCGTCGTCGGTGCAGACGAAGAAGTCTTCGAGATGAACAATGGATGCATCTGCTGCACCGTGCGTGGCGATCTCATCCGCATCATCGAAGGGCTGATGAAACGGCGTGGCAAATTTGACGCCATCATTGTTGAAACCACGGGGCTCGCCGATCCAGCGCCTGTTGCGCAGACCTTCTTCGTTGATGAGGATGTGGCAGCGAAATCACGCCTTGATGCCGTCGTAACCGTTGTCGATGCCAAATGGCTCGCAGAGCGTTTGAAAGACGCGCCAGAAGCGAAGAACCAGATTGCCTTTGCCGATGTCATCTTGGTGAACAAAACCGACCTCGTCTCGCCTGAGGCCTTGGCTGATGTTGAAAAGCAGATCCGCGCTATCAACCCCTACGCCAAGCTGCATCGGACGGTGAAATCAGAGATTGATCTCGATAAGGTGCTCGGGCGTAACGCGTTCGACCTTGATCGCATTCTCGACCTCGCGCCTGATTTTCTCGATGAAAGCGGCGCGCATCACCATCATGATGATGATATGCAGTCCGTGTCGTTCACGGCTGGCGAAGTCGATCCTGAGAAGTTTATGCCATGGATCAATGAATTTACCCAGCTTGAAGGTCCGAAGATTTTGCGCTCGAAGGGTATTCTTGCGTTCAAGGATGAGCCGCGCCGCTTTGTGTTTCAGGGCGTCCATATGATCCTTGACGGTGATTTACAGCGCCCGTGGCGCGATGATGAAAAGCGTCAATCGAAGATCGTCTTCATTGGTCGCGATCTTGATCGCGCCGCCATCAAAAAAGCTTTCGAGGCCTGCCTTGTCTGACGCAGCGAATGATTCAGCAGCGCCGGATTTCACTTCGCTCACCGAGCATGTCCGTAGCTTTGCGGCTGAGGGGCATGTGCTGCAGGCGGGGTTTATCAAAAGTGAACCCGTCCTCGTTTTAGCCGAAGGCGAAATCGTCATCGGCGAAAGACGCGTTGCGCCGCATGAAGATGCCGGCATTCTCGTTGCGGCTTTTGATGGCGACTGCATCATCTCAGGCGGTGATGATGGACGGGTGATGCGCACGCTTGCGTCAGGCGAAAGCGAAACGCTTGGTCATGAAAAAGGCAAATGGATTGATGCGCTGGCGGCCAAGGGTGGCGCTGTCGCTTGGGCCACGGGCAAAAAAGTGTCTGCCCGTGATGCGAAAGGCGTAACGAAATCGATTGATATGCCATCGACTCCGGTTGGCCTGTGTTTTCTTCCCAAAGGCTATCGGTTGGTCATGAGCCAATATGGTGGTGCAGCGCTGTGGTTTCCGAATACGGACGCCGCGCCAGAAAATCTGGAATGGAAAGGCGCGCATCTCGATATTACGGTTTCGCCCGATGGCCGCTTCATCGTCACATCGATGCAAGAAAATGCTTTGCATGGCTGGCGGCTCGCCGACCATAAGGACATGCGCATGACGGGTTATCCGTCTAAAACGCGCTGTTTCTCATGGTCACATGATGGCGATTGGCTCGCGACATCGGGTGCAGATGCTGCAATCGTCTGGCCGTTTGAAGACAAGGACGGTCCGATGGGTAAGGCGCCGAAAGAACTCGGCGTCAGAAGCGCAAAAGTATCGTCCGTTGCGTTTCATCCAAAAGCACTGGTCCTCGCCATTGGCTATGATGATAGCTGCATCCTGATGTGCCGCCTCACAGATGCAGCAGAATTGCTCGTGCGCCGCGCATCGCGCTTAGAAGGCAAAGTGACCGCGCTTGCGTGGGATAAGGGTGGCAAGCACTTGCTTTTCGGCACTGAAGGTGGCGCAGCCGGTGTCCTGACACTGCCATGAAAAAAGCGCGCCAAAGGCGCGCTTTTTAATTTCCCCTTAACGCGATGATTATTCGGCCTTCCACGGAAACGTCCAGGTTTCCGTCAAGGCGCGATTGCCAGATTTCAAAAAGGCGCGCAAATCGGTCGACTGGCCTTTTTCAAGTTGCACATCAATCCCCGCGCGGAAGCCATCCGTCTTTGGATTCGGGATGAGGAATGTCCGCAAGATTTTGCCATTGGTTGTCGTTGGCACGATCTGCACCTTGTCCGGCTCGCTCATATAATAAGCGAGATCACCGCCGGTAAAATCGATGATAAAACGGCGCGTGCCGGGACCCGTTGGTTCTGACGAACCAAGCGCTTTAGCTTGCGTTTGATAAGTATTCAGCGCCATGCCGCCGGGATGCATCGCCATTTCATCAGCTAGCGCTGTGATGCGATAGCCATAGACGATCTCACGGCCGGGCTCAGGCGGCGTCTTCGGAACCCAGGTGGCCGTAACATTATCATTAGTTTCATCATTGGTCGGAAATTCGACGAGCTCGATTGCGCCTTCGCCCCAGCTTTCGCGCGGCTCAACCCAATAGCTTGGCCGCAATTCATAAGCGAGATCGAGATCTTGATAATGCTCGAAAATGCGATCGCGCTGGATCAGGCCAAATCCCTTCGGATTATTATCCGAGAAGACAGAGACCGCGAAATCTTTCGGATTGCGGAGCGGTCGCCAGATCCATTCACCGGCACCGGTCTTCATCAAAAGCCCGTCTGAATCATGCAATTCAGGACGATAGTCTTCATTGAAACGGCGATCATTCTCGCCAATAAAAAACATTGATGTGAGAGGCGCGATGCCAAGCTTCACATTCGGCTTGCGCATAAACAGCGTGGCGGTGACATCACAAACAGTGTTCGTTGCGGGATAAACAAAGAATTGATAAGCGCCCGTCGCCGATGCGCTATCAAGTAAAGCATAGATTACCGCACGCTCTGCATCGGCGCTCGGTTGCTCAATCCAGAATTCACGGAAGACTGGAAATTCTTCGTTACTCTGGCTGCCAGGATTGATCGCCAAACCACGCGCCGACAAGCCGTAGCGCTGTTTGCGGCCGAGAAAACGGAAATAGCTCGCGCCTAAAAACGAAATCAATTCGTCCTGGACGCGTGGGTCGTTGAGCGGATGATGCAACCGAAACCCGGCAAACCCCAGCGTTGTTGGGAGTGCGCGCTCGAATTTGTTTTTGCCATAATCGAACAGCGCCGCGGAATAGGGCACAGGTGCAGCAATGCCATCGCGTACGATGTTCACAACAACAGGGCGCGTGAAGAGAAAGCCCGGATGGAACATGTGCATGCGGTAAGGCCCGCTATTGGCGAGCAAGGCCTTGTCAGCGCGGAAGCGGATATCGCGATACGCATCGAAATCGAGTTTGGCGAGCGGCTCTGGCAAGACGGGCGGATTGGCATCATAGGAGAGCGCTGCCAGTTCGCGCGCTTTCTTGATGACATCCTGATAGCCAAATTTCGGAGCCGGTTGCGGCGCGGGCTGCGCCGGGGTTGGCGCGGGCTGCTGCGCGAAGGCTTCTTTCGGCGCAGCAAGAAGAGCAGTTCCCAGCGCCGAAAGCGCGGTGACGAAGTGGCGACGATCAACAGACGGCATGCGGGCGTTTCCGGGTCCGCGCGGGTTCATTCCCGCGTCACACTCACACATAAAGGACCGCGCGCGTCGATTCCAGCGCGGCTTCAGGTCAGCGGACGGTGCGAAGACCGTGAAGATTTTGCCGCAGGGTGAAAAAAACTCTTGAATCCCGGAATCGATGACCCTATTTCTGCCCTTGCCCAATTTCGCACGTGCCTGTGGCCGCGTGCCGGTTGGTGGGCATCCGGACAAGAGGCCGGACAGCCGCCCGGGCGACCCACTTCTTCTGGGGTCGCACGATGATCAACCGGCAGCCGGAGGCGAAAACCGGCGCACTCCGTTCTCAACGGGGGACGCGGCTTAAAGCAACGACGGAGCGGGCTTTTTTGGTCTCTCTTTGCCCTCCAAAGGCAAAGTAACCGAAGAGGCTTGTCCATCTTGCCAGGCGTGCGGACGGGGTCTCCCCATCCAATCCAAGGCAGCACATCGGGTGATCTCACCTCGACACGGCGTCTCCATCGCGTCGTGAGGAGGGACCGTCACCTAGGGCTTGTAACCTTGGGACGCTCGCGCGTCCTCAGACCTTGGGGAGGCTGTGCTATGACCGCACGCATCCGTGAATTTCTACGCACCCGTCGCGAAGACGGTCCTTGCGTCGTCGTCGACCTCGACGTCGTGCGCGACAATTACCGTGCCTTTGCGCATGCGCTGCCCGATACCCGCGTTTTCTATGCGGTGAAGGCCAATCCTGCGCCGGAAATCCTGCGCCTTCTCGCCTCGCTCGGCTCCTGCTTTGATGCAGCCTCCGTTGTTGAGATCGAAATGGCGCTGGCAGCCGGTGCCACGGCTGACCGCATCTCGTTCGGCAATACGATCAAGAAAGAACGCGATATTGCGCGGGCTCACCAGCTCGGCGTGCGTCTCTTCGCGGTCGATTGCTTGGCGGAAGTCGAAAAGATCGCCCGCGCCGCCCCCGGTGCGAAGGTCTTCTGCCGCATCCTGTGCGACTGCGATGGTGCCGAATGGCCGCTGTCGCGGAAGTTCGGCTGTGTGCCGGAGATGGCGACCGATGTGCTCGAACAGGCCCACCGCCTTGGCCTCGAAGCCTATGGCGTCTCCTTCCATGTCGGCTCGCAGCAGACGAACACGGAAGCGTGGGACATTGCGCTCGCCTCGGCCTCGACGATCTTCCGTGAATGCGCGGAGCGCGGCATTCATCTGCGCATGGTGAACCTCGGCGGCGGTTTCCCCGCTCGCTATCTCAAGCCCGTCCCGGGTGTCGAATCCTATGGCGATGCGATTTTCCGCGCCTTGTCGCGGCATTTCGGCAACCGCTTGCCGGAAACGATCATCGAGCCGGGCCGCGGCATGGTGGGTGACGCTGGCATCATTGAAACGGAAGTCGTCCTCGTCTCGAAGAAGAGCGAAAACGATGATGTCCGTTGGGTCTATCTCGACATCGGCAAGTTCGGCGGCCTCGCCGAAACAATGGACGAGTCGATCCGTTACCCCATCCGCACAACGCGCGATGGTGATGAGATGGCACCGTGCGTGCTCGCCGGGCCGACCTGCGATTCGGCCGATGTGCTCTATGAGAAAGTGCCTTACCTGCTGCCGGTAAGCCTTGAGATTGGCGACAAGGTGCTGATCGAAGGGACGGGCGCTTATACGACCACCTATTCTGCGGTGGCGTTCAACGGCTTTCCGCCGCTGAAGTCCTACGTGATCTGAGGATCGCAGGACTTTTGGGGCCGGCACCCGCCGGCTCCGCCTTTCAAGAACCCTCTCGTTCGCTCTGCGTTGGGCTTACCCGACGTGGGAAAGGAGCATGAAGAATGAAGCGCGAAACAATCTCCCTACGGCTTGAGAAACGGCGTGATGTTGCTGCGCGCGAAGCGCTGCTTGATGCCGCGTTCGGCGCAACGCGGTTTGAGAAGACATGCGAACGTCTGCGAGAGGACAACCGTCCTGTCGATGGTTTGTCGCTCGTTGCCGTGAAAGCCGGCCGCTTGGTTGGAACTTTGCGCCTGTGGCCGGTTGTGACCGGCGATGGACGCCGTGCCTTAATGCTTGGGCCGCTCGCCGTTGACGCATCAGAGCGATCGGCGGGGATTGGCGCGCGGCTGATGCGGCTTGCCATCAAGCGGGCGCGCCGCGCCGGGCATAATGCCATTCTGCTGGTCGGCGACGCGCCTTATTACACCCGTTTTGGCTTCTCGCCGGACCTGACACTGGCCCTCGACCTGCCGGGACCGGTGGACCGGGCGCGCTTCCTTGGCTTGGAACTCGTTCCAGGAGCGCTTAATGGCGCGACCGGCCTTCTGACGGCCGCCTGTGTCATCACGCCGTCACACAAGAGGCCTTCTCTCTCGCTTGCCGCTTAACCCCGCGGCGCTTGACCTTACGGGCGCGACCTTGTTTGAAGGCCGCGCTCTTTTTTGTTGATCCCTCCCTGTCAGGATTGTCGTTGAAATGACCCAGCATCCCATTCATGGCCGCATTGATGGCCCGATCGTCATGATCGGTTTTGGTTCGATTGGACGTGGCACGCTGCCGCTCATCGAGCGTCATTTTCAATTCGACACATCCAAACTGACAGTCATTGATCCGTCTGATGCCGATCGTCATCTGCTCGAAAAGCATGGCGTGACCTTCATCCATCAGGCGGTGACGAAAGAGAATTACAAACATCTGCTTGGCCCACTTTTGACGGCTGGGCCGGGACAGGGGTTCTGCGTCAATCTTTCGGTCGACACATCCTCGCTCGACATCATGAAATATTGCCGTGAAATCGGCGCGCTTTACATCGACACGGTGGTCGAGCCTTGGGTTGGATTCTATTTCGACAAGTCGAAGGGACCTGAATCGCGCTCGAATTATGCGTTGCGTGAAACGGTGCTTGCTGAGCGCCGCGCCAATCCCGGTGGAACGACAGCTGTGTCATGCTGCGGCGCTAATCCGGGCATGGTGTCGTGGTTCGTCAAGCAGGCGCTCGTTAATCTCAAGAATGACCTTGGGGTGAAGGGCGATGAGCCAACGACACGCGAAGGCTGGGCCAAACTGGCCCAGACGCTTGGCGTGAAAGGTATCCATATTGCCGAACGCGATACGCAGCGCGCCCGCGATCCGAAGCCGCGCAAAATGTTCGTCAATACGTGGTCGGTCGAGGGCTTTGTATCGGAAGGTTTGCAGCCAGCTGAACTTGGCTGGGGCACGCATGAAAAATGGATGCCGGAAAATGGCCGCACGCATGCAGAGGGCTGCGGCGCTGCGATCTATCTCCTGCAACCCGGCGCGAACACGCGTGTGCGCTCATGGACGCCGACGGCGCAAGCGCAATATGGCTTCCTCGTTACACATAATGAATCGATCTCGATTGCTGATTATCTCACCGTGCGCGATGCCAATGGCAAAGCGGTCTATCGGCCAACCTGCCATTATGCTTACCACCCGTGCGATGACGCCGTGCTGTCGCTGCACGAAATGTTCGGGCAGGAAGGCGTACGCCAACCGGAATGGAAAATTCTCGACGAGAACGAAATCGTCGATGGAATCGATGAGCTCGGCGTCCTTCTCTACGGCCATGGTAAAAACGCCTATTGGTATGGCTCACAGCTTTCAATCGAAGAGACACGGATGATTGCGCCTTATCAGAATGCGACGGGATTGCAGGTCTCGTCTGCTGTTCTGGCAGGCATGGTGTGGGCGCTCGAAAATCCGAACGCCGGGATCGTCGAAGCTGACGATCTTGATTATAAGCGCTGCCTTGAAGTGCAGATGCCTTATCTTGGTCCGGTCGTGGGCCATTACACCGATTGGACGCCTCTCACCAATCGGCCGGGGCTCTTCCCGGAGGACATCGATACGAGCGATCCCTGGCAATTCCGCAACGTTCTGGTGCGGAACTGAGTTTAAGGAAAAGCGCCCGATGGGCGCTTTTTTCTTGCCTTATTGCCAATGGTTGTAATCAAAAAATCCTTTAAATTGCGGCCTAATTACCCTTCATAGCTGAGCGCGGAGCGCGTGCGGGTTTGTTGTCACCACAATCGATTTCATCTTGCAGATTTGGTTTGAAACATTAGGCTCCAATCACGTCTTCAGGGAGTTTGTCATGCGTCGATTCGCAATCGTTTCCTTCTCAATTCTTGTCAGCACAACAGCGTGGGCGGATGCCCAGAAAGCGCAATCTTGCGCGGGCGGTCTGGGAGCTGAATCAAAAATCATTTACGAAGCGAGCGTGGCCGATGTGAAAGCCGGCAACGACATTAAATCTGTATTGGAAGCAAAGACACGCAGTCTCGTGATTGATGGCAAGGTGACCCGCAGCTCGGCACGGGAGTCTGCAGAAGCCGCCGGTGCTTGCTTGAAGATTTTAAAATCGTAAGCCGGGAATCCGGCTTACATCCTTTCGGCTGCGCGCGGTTTCATCAGGCTCATGCGTGAAGCGCGCTTAAGCTGAAAGATGCGACTGACCCAAGGCCGGAGCCTTTTTGTGTAAGAGCCACAGACCTAATAACGCCATGCCGGTAAACGCGGCGGCGGCCAAGAATGTCGCGCTTGACCCGTATAAACCCCATATCCCACCGGCAATCAGGCTTGCGGCAAATAATACAATGCCAGTTATTAGGTGAAACATGCCGAACGCTGTGCCACGTAAATCTTCGGGCGCTGTATCTGACACGAGCGTGATCAAAAGCCCTTGGGTGAATCCGAGATGAAGCCCCCATAAGGCAATGCCGACAAATACACCAAGCAGAGATTGAGCAAGCGCAAGGATAAGGTCGGCAATGATGACGAGGGCAAAGCCAAGGCTGAGCAAGGTGAAGCGGTTGATCCGATCAGACCACGCACCCACCGGGAAAGCAGAGAGCGCGTAGACGATATTCATCACGACGAGCACCAGCGGAACCCAGAGAATGGGAAGCCCTGACGATTCAGCCTTTAGGATCAGAAAGGCCTCGCTAAAGCGCGCCAATGTGAAAACCGACGCCACCAGAACAACGAGCCAATACATTCCGCTGAGTTTTCGTAATTGGCTTAGTCGAAGTGGAAAAGTGACGCGCCGTATCACACGCGGTGAGCGTGGCTCTTTCACAAAAATAAGAAGAACAGTGACTGAAAGAAAACCAGGAATCGCAGCAAGCCAGAAGACGGTCTGGAAATGATTGGCGGTGAGCGCCATTAATCCAATCGCGAGCATGGGGCCAGCAAAAGCACCGATCGTATCGAGCGATTGGCGCAGGCCAAAACTGGCCCCGCGCGCGTGCTGCGGTGTGATATCGGCAATCAGCGCGTCGCGCGGCGCACCACGGATGCCCTTGCCTAATCGATCGACGAAGCGTGCCGCGATGATGGTGTCGACGGAACCCGCGACGGGAAAAATCGGTTTGGTGAGCGCGGCGATTCCATAGCCGATTACCGCCAGCACTTTGCGCCGACCGAGCCAATCAGAAATGGCTCCTGAGAAAACCTTGACGATCGACGCGGTGGCTTCGGCGAGGCCCTCGATAAGCCCGACCATAGCCATCGAAGCCCCAAGCACCGTGACGAGATAGACGGGCAAAAGCGCATGGATCATCTCAGAGGAGATATCCATCAGCATCGAGACAAAACCGAGTGCCCATACACTGCGGGAGATGTCTTTCAGACGCGTGCGGGATGTTTCTCCACCGGGCAAGGCAGGCACCTCTGTGTTACCGGGATCGTATCACCCCCAGCACCGTCTGGTGTGCGTCAGATCACCGAAAGACGATAAACCATCGGCGACTATTGAGCAGCGATGCTCTGCGGCCGGATCACTAGCCATAGTGGCAAATGATTGCTGACGACGCGTGTGAGAGGACATGCTCTCCGCGCCGCTTGGCAGGTCGGGTTGGTATTGAACGTGATAAAGAGTGGTACAGCTGCCCCGGCTTGAACGGGGGACCCCCAGATCCACAATCTGGTGCTCTAACCAACTGAGCTACAGCTGCATGCCCTTGAAAGCGGGCGGAACCTAATCCGAGGGGCGTACCTTTTCAAGCCGTATTGCGCCTCAGCGCAAAAAGAAAGGGCGGTCTAGCCGCCCTTTTCATCCGAACCGTTCAACGTCCGGTGGACAGCGGCCCGAGAAAAGAGCGTAAGCGCTCAGCATTGCCTTCAAAGCTCTTTTGCACGAGGTCGGCCATTTCACGGGCTTGGCTCGCCGCGATCTCGAACTGAAGGCGGGTGTGACGCGCGTTGACAGCCAAAGCGTCAACAAAGGTCTTGGCATCCTTGGCATCCTGCCACCAGGCCAAAGCGGCTTCGGACTGCGCCTTCACAAGTTCATTCCACTTGGCCTGGAAGGCAAAGTCGCCTGTTGCCAAAGTCTCGGGATGAGATGTCGCCGCTGCAATGGTCGGCGTGGAGGAAGCCGTGCTGACAGGCTTCGCGGTCTTTTCAATCTTTTCGGCGCTCCTGCTTGCCGGCTTACTGACCTTCGCGGCCTTGGCGGCTTTGGTCGGGACAGGTTCGCCGGAGGCACTCTTGGCAAGCGTCACGGGCTTGCCACGGCTTGGCCGTGTGGTCGTCGACATGGCTCTATCCTCTAATTGTCAGTGCTTGAAAAACGGAACCGTGCCGCAGCACGGGAGACGGATGAGTAAATGACAAATGATGCGTAGAAAGGGTGACCCCGGCGAAATGCGCCGGGGCCTTATTGGGATTAGCGCTTGGTGGCTTCCGAAGCTGCCTTCTGCACTTCCGAAGCGGCCTTCTGCATGGTGGCCTGAGCTTCGGTAGCAGCCTTCTGGACTGTGCTCTGCAGCGCAGCGCCGAATTCCTGCATCTGCGACTGGAGCGCCGACATCTGCGTCTTCAGGAAATCAGCCTGATGCTGCATCACTTCCTGCACGTCGCGCGAACGAACGATCTTTTCGGCCAGATCAAACGCTGCGGTGACGTTCTGTTCCGCATAGGTGATGGCCTTCTTAGCCATTTCCTTGCTGTTGGCCTGCACGGAATCAGTGTGCGTCTCAACAGCCGAAACGGCCTTGTTCGCAGCGCTCATGAAGCCGCCAACGGCCTTCTTCGCCTGATCGACGCTCTTTTCAGCAACGTCGCGCATTTCATTCGGGATTTCGTAGTTGAAAGGGGTCTTTGTCATGGGCCTGTCCTCAAACGGGGAGCAACGGCGGACCATCCGTCGTCTCTCATATTGTGCAATGCAATATAATGTTGCAGTGCACAATGTCAAGTCATATCGAAGACGGCAATGGCCACGGCCCCCAGGTTAACCCTAACCCGCAATTCATGACGCTGGACCCGGTCCGAGTGATGGGCTTCGGTGCGGCGATATGCTTAAAAAAGTCTGAAGACATTCCCTCAGGGTAGGGCTTATGGGGCATACCGATCAGCCGAACGCGCCAGCATCTTTTGCAGGCGACCCCGATCTCGCGCGGCTCGCGCGGGAGGGAGCGGCTTTGGTGCTCGTCGCTGGCAATGGTACCGATGTGATCTGGGCCACGCCCGCCGGTGCCGCTGTGATCGGCGCCACTGGGCAAGCCGAAGGCTTCCGCCTGACAACTGGCCTTGCGCCGATCGAGCGCCTTGCCACGCTTGCTACGGACTTAGCTCCCACCGTCGGGGCCCGTCTCGAAAGGCTCCGCTTTGTCACCGGACGCCAGTTAACTGTCGTCACGGTGGCCGCAAGACGCGGACTGCTTCCCGACGGATCACCCGCCGCCCTTCTGACGATTGCCGGTCATCGTGGCGCGCCCGGAACCCTGCCCGCTTGGTTTACGCAGACAAGAGAGGCGCCTTCAGCCTCTCAGGCTGATGCACCCCTCGCACAGCAGAACCGCGCTGCCCGCCAGCGGTTCACATTCCAGCTTGATGCCGATTTCACGTTCACGGCGATGAGCCCGAGCTTCCAGACCTCACTACGCGATGCATTGGTCGTAGCCGGTCGGACATGGGATGCGCTTACCCATGCGGGGGTCCGTGACGTGGACGAGCGCGTGGCCGCGGCGCTTGCGCGGCGGGAAACATTCCACGCACTGCCCACCGCCTGGCCCGGCCGCGATGGCGTCTGGCTTGATGTCGCTTTGTCAGCCACACCCATCCATGATCCTGAACGCGGCTTTGCCGGATTCCGCGGCTTCGGCGTGAGCGCCCCAAGCAATCGCCCGGTTGAAGCGCCCCAACGCAACACGACCCCGCAGACTTCAGCCCCTCCCTCTGATCCTCCGCGCGCTGCTCCCCCATCCCCATCTGACGATGAAGGGCGACTGAGCCAAAGCGAGCGGGAAGCGTTCCGTCAGATTGCGCGTGCCCTTGGCGCGAGCGCTGAGGCTGAACCTGCTGCGGCCGCTACGCCAAAAAAACCAGAGCCGCAGCTCACAGAAACACCTGATACCGGACGCAACGATACGCGGTCACAAGACGATACTGAGCAGGCAGAGGTCGAAACACCAAAACCGCGTGGCGCGTCGATCCCAGATGATGGCATTGAAGACGGCGAATTTATTGAGATTGATACAAGCGATCTGATTGCTTTGCCGTCGCTTGCCTATGACGAAGACGAGCCCGCGCCGCGTGGTGACACGCTTGCGGATAATGCAGCACGGCTTTTTGACCGTCTGCCTCTGGGTATTCTCGTATCTCGCGGCGATGTGCCGATCGTAATGAATCGCACGCTGCTTGATATGACCGGTT
This sequence comes from Beijerinckiaceae bacterium, assembly GCA_018882635.1. GTDB lineage: Bacteria > Pseudomonadota > Alphaproteobacteria > Rhizobiales > Beijerinckiaceae > TNE-4. The sequence goes on from VERN01000017.1 coordinate 19,892, forward strand.
ATGCGGATATCGATCAGTTTTTTGATGCAGGCGGACTTGATGCCTTATTCCGCGGCCGATCAGCCGACCAGATTGGCATGGCCGCCAAAGGGGGCGATATCGCTTTGCAACGGCGCGATGGTGGCATTGTTGCTGCCGAAGCGCGCATGCAAACAATTCAGTGGGGCGACCTGCCCGCCATTTTGATGATTTTCCGTCGCCCCGGCGAAAGCGATGACAGCGCAAGCCATGCGACGCTTGAACTCGAATTACGCCGCCGCGAAGAAGAATTGCAGGAATTGCATGCCGTTCTCGACACGGCAACAGATGGCATCGTGATGCTAGACGGCGATGGCCGTATCATGGCGATGAACCGTTCGGCTGAAGCGCTTTTTGGCTATGAGCAAAATGAAGTCGCTGGCGAGGCCTTCATCACATTGCTGGCGCCCGATAGCCACGCCGCAGCGATTGATTATCTTGAAGGCCTGCGCGCGGGTGGTGTCGCTGCCATTCTCAATGATGGACGCGAATTATTGGGCCGCGAAAGACAGGGCGGTTCTATTCCTCTGTTTGCAACGCTTGGGCGTATTGGCAGCGAACGCGATCCAAAATATTGTCTCGTTTTACGCGACATCACACCATGGAAAAAGGCTGAAGCCGATCTTGTATCAGCTAAACGCCAAGCTGAATTGGCAAGCGCGCAGAAAAGTGATTTTCTCGCTCGGATGAGCCATGAAATTCGTACGCCCATGTCAGCGATTATGGGCTTCGCTGAAGTGATGTTGGATGAACGTTTCGGCCCGATCGGTAATGAGCGCTATCGCGATTACCTTAAAGACATGCATAATTCTGGCGCGCATGTCATTAGCCTGATCAACGACCTCCTCGATATTTCGAAAATTGAAGCGGGACGGGCTGAACTCAATTTCACGCGGCTTGACCTCAATATGGCTGCGACGAATGCGACCAATATGATGCAGAATGAAGCGCGACGCTCGCGTGTTGTTCTGCGGGTCAATCTTGATGATGATCTTCCCGCCATCGTGGCTGATGATCGTTCGATCCGTCAGATTTTGCTCAATCTTTTGTCAAACGCGATTAAGTTTTCGGATGCAGGCGGGCAAGTGATCGTTTCCACAACGCTATCGGAGCGCGGTGAAGTTGTCTTACGCATTCGCGACACCGGGATCGGAATGCGGGAAGAAGATATTGCGACCGCGCTTGAGCCATTCCGACAGGTTGGCACGACGCGCCGCTCAGGCGGGACCGGTCTTGGCCTGCCGCTGACAAAAGCTCTCGTCGAAGCCAATCGCGCCGCTCTTTCGATTCGGTCCGCGCCCGATAAGGGCACGCTTGTTGAAATCACATTTCCGCCTAACCGCGTTCTTGCTGAATAGTTTTCAAAGACGGGCTGCGGCCTAGAGATTGCGTCATGAAAAAAGATTGGGCCTTGCCCTTCTTCGCCTATGCGTTGTCACGTTATCTTTTTCCCATTGTGTCTTTCGGTCGTGTGACCGTGGCACCATGGGATGAGCGCGCGCACGCAGCGTGGCGCATCAAACGCGTCGGCCGAGTAACAATCGAACTAGGGCCTGAGCTCGCTGGTTTCCTCACTTGCGGGCTCATTGCGTATGAATGCCTTTCCTTGTGGATGCTTGGACAGCTCCTCCAAAGCCTGCCCTGATAAGTTTCGCGAAAGTCGCATTCCCGCGCCTCTTCAAATTTGCGGTCATACGCCCTAGCCTGATTTGAGATTCAGGAGAGGTGGTTATGGAGTTTTCGTTCTCAGAAGAGGAGATCATGATCCGCGATGCAGCGGAGAAGATCGCTGCAGACCGGCTCGCACCTTTGGCCGAACGGCTTGACCGCGGCGAAGGCCGTGATGCGTTCCTCGCCAATCTCAAACTCCTCGCTGAAAACGGCTTCATGACACTTAATGTTCGACCCGATTATGGGGGAACGGGTGCAGGCACCGTTGCCTTTGCGCTGGCCATCGAAGCGTTGGCGAAGGGCTGCGCCTCAACGGCGGTCACCGCCTCTGTCACCAATATGGTTGGCGAAGTCATTCAAGCCGTTGGCAGCGAAGAGCAGCGCCAACGCCATCTGCCACGTCTGGCGGACGGCACCTATGCCGCAGGCGCGTTCTGTCTCACCGAAAGTGCTGCAGGCTCGGATCCCGCCGGGATGCGGACGCGCGCACGCAAGGATGGCGATTTCTATGTGCTCGATGGCGAGAAGATCTACATCACCTCGGCTGAATATGCTGGGATCTTCGTGGTCTGGGCGGTGACGGATCCCGACAAGCCGAAGGGCAAGGGTATTTCATGTTTTCTGGTCGAAGCAGGCACACCCGGCCTGATCATCGGTAAAGCCGAAGAAAAAATGGGGCAGCACGGCTCAGCAACCAATGTCGTGCATTTTGAGAATTGCCGGGTGCCGGCTTCCTCACTGATGGGCCGCGAGAATGACGGCTTCCGCGTGGCTGTGGGCGAATTGGCAGGGGGGCGGATCGGGGTTGCTGCGCTGTCACTCGGCATCGGCCGTGCCGCGCTTGAGGCCGCGAAATCCTATGTCGCGGAGCGGCGGCAGTTTGGCCAAAGGATCGCGGAGTTTCAGGGGATTCAATGGATGGTGGCAGACCGGGAGACCGAACTGGAAGCCTCGCGCCTTTTGATCCTCTCAGCGGCTGCCAAAAAGGACCGGGGGGAGCCCTTCGGCAAAGAAGCCTCAATGGCGAAGCTCTTCGCGTCTGAAAGTGCACACAAGGCCACCGACACGGCCATCCAGCTGCATGGTGGGGCGGGCTATTGTCGCGATTACCCGGTCGAAAGGCTGGCGCGCGACGCCCGCATTACCCGGATCTATGAGGGCACCTCCGAGATCCAACGGGTGATCATCGCCCGGGACGTTCTCGGCAATCGCGGCTAAACTGCCCAACATTCGCGCTCACTGTCCGGGGCGAACCGGATGGTCGAGACTTATTGCGGCGCACAATATCGTCACGTTTGTGTCGCAGGTTAGAACCAACGCCAGAGATTGGCATTGGTGCGTGCCTGACCCCGCCGGAGACCATTCGCGTGAGCATAGAAGGTCTGGATCGTCTGTTCGCGCCCCGGTCAGTAGCGCTTGTGGGGGCAAGCCCGCGGCCCGACTCACTGGGCCGCTCGATCGTGCGCAAAATTCGCGAGGGCGGATTTCAGGGTCAGCTGGCGCTCGTCAATCCTAACCATCCCCTCATCGATGATCTGCCGACTGTTCCCCATCTGGCTGCACTCAACTTTGTGCCCGATGTTGTGGTGATCGCAACCCCGCGCGAAACGGTTCCGGCACTGGTGCAACAGGCCGCCGATTTGGGCGCCGCAGCCGCCATCATCATCACTGCGGGTTTTACGCAAGATGATCCGCTCACTGCGGAATTGCGCGAGATCACGCGGCGCACATCAATCCGCATTGTAGGGCCCAATTGCATGGGCCTCATCGCGCCGCGCACGCATTTCGATGCAAGTTTCGCAGCCAAACCCGCCCTGCCAGGCGACCTCGCGCTGATCTCACAATCAGGTGCGATCGCAACCGCCATTCTGGAATGGGCCCATGCGAATAAAGCAGGCTTCTCAGCGGTCTTATCACTTGGCGACAAGTGCGATGTCGATTTCGCCGATTGTCTTGATTATTTCGCACAAGATCGCGCCACGCGCGCGATCCTTCTTTACATTGAAGATTTAACGGATGCGCGCAAATTTATGTCGGCGGCCCGCGCAGCAGCCCGTGTAAAACCTGTTCTTGTCGTCAAGGCAGGGCGTAGCCGCAAAAGACGAGCGACGGGATTGACGCATTCCTCACGGCTTGCCGCACCTGATCTTGTCTATGAAGCTGCATTTCGTCGCGCGGGCCTCCTGCGCGTCTATGATCTCGATGAATTGTTTGCAGCCGCTGAAACGCTCGCCCATGTCACGCCTTTTACTGGCGACCGGATTGGTATTCTGACAAATGGCGGCGGGCTTGGCCAATTGGCGCTTGACCGTATTGTCGATCTCGGCGGCGAGATTGCGACACTATCTGATGAGACCATAGCCAAACTCAATGCGCGTTTTGGCGATACGTGGTCTGGTACCAATCCCGTCGATATTAGAGGCGATAGCGGCCCGGAAGCGCATGCCGATGCACTCGCTGCACTGCTTGATGATGCCGGCATTGACGCTCTTCTCGTCATGAATTCACCGACAGCTCTGGCTTCAAGCAAGGATATAGCCACCAAGATTACCGAGACTGTGAAGGCCTATCGCAGTCGCGCGATGCGTCCTAAGCCGGTCTTTGGCAATTGGGCGGGACAACAGACAGAGAGCGAAGAAATTTTCGCTCAAGCACGAATCCCTTGCTACAATACGGAAGCCGATGCCGTGCGAGGCTTGATGTATCTTGTGCGATGGCGGCGTGCGCAAGATTCCTTGATGGCGTTACCAGCACGTTTCCTTTCAGAATTCATGCCGGACACTAAAGGCGCGCGCGCTATTATTGATGAGGCATTGGCCGAAGAGCGGCAATGGCTCAATCCAGCGGAAGCGGCAGGCGTGCTCGCATGTTACGGTATTCGCACAGCGCCTGTGAGCGTCGTGGCGCAAGCTGACGACGCTGGCCTTGCTGCTGAAGCCATGATGGCGCTTGGGGCGCCGGTTGCGCTGAAAATCGTATCGCAAGACATCATTCACAAAAGTGAAGTCGGTGGTGTGATGCTCAATCTGGCTGGCCGCCATGCTGTGGCAGAAGCCGCCCGGAAGATGAATGAGCGTGTGCTGGCAGCGCGACCTGATGCGATCATCGAAGGCTTTGCCGTGCAAAGCATGGTACCGCTTGAAGGGGGACGCGAATTGATCGCGGGGCTCACGGATGATCCCTTGTTTGGCCCCGTGATCGTATTTGGTCGCGGCGGCACAGCAGTTGAAGTGATCGACGATAAAGCCATCGGGTTGCCGCCGCTCGATATGAAACTTGCTGCTGATTTGATTGCGCATACACGTGTCTCGCGCATGCTTGATGCCTATCAGGGTGTGCCTGCCGCCAATCGCGAAGAAGTGGCGCGTACGCTCGTTAAGCTCGCGCAAATGGCGGTTGATCTACCTGAATTGTTAGATGTTGACCTCAATCCCTTGATGGCGGATGTGCATGGCGTGATTGCGCTTGATGCGCGCATGATGATTGGTAAACCGGCACAGGGACGCAAACGCGGACCTAATCCGCGCCTTGCAATCAAGCCTTATCCTAAAGAATGGGAGCGCTCCCTCACGCTCAAAGGCGGTTGGAAAGTGGATGTGCGCCCGATCCGTCCCGATGATGCGCCGCTTTATGGACCGTTCTTTGAGAATGTCACGCGCGAAGATTTACGTCTGCGGTTCTTCGCGCCCATGAAAGATTTTTCCGACGCCTTCATCGCCAAACTGACCCATCTCGATTATTCGCGCGCGATGGCTTTTGCTGCGATTGACCATGAGACAGGCGGTCTTCTTGGTGTTGTGCGGTTGCATGCCGATGCGGATCATCGGGAAGGCGAATATGCGATCCTGCTACGCTCTGATTTAAAAGGACGCGGACTTGGTTGGGCGCTGATGAAGCTGATCATCGATTATGCGCGGCAGGATGGGCTTGAAACCATTTCTGGCCAAATCTTGCGTGAAAATACAACCATGCTTGGCATGTGCGAGGCACTTGGCTTTACAGCGCGGACTGACCCGGACGATGCTGATCTGAAAGTGGTGACGCTTGATCTTAACGCGACAGCTTTCGGGCGTCCGGCCGCGTAATCAATCGATCGCGATACGGCGACAAGCGGGCGGCATATCCGCCATTTTTAAAGGCGGACGTGGTTTTCCCGGCTTGGGATTCAAGGCTTCATCCGTAAACCACCAATCAAGCGACGCATCACACCCGTCACCCGGCGGCGGCTTATCTTGCGGTGCGCAATCAGGCGCATCAGCGGGACATGTTAGGCGGACGTGAACATGATAATTATGGCCCCACATCGGACGGACTTTCGAAAGCCATGAGCGATCGGTTGTCACATCACGGCAAAGTGCTTTTTTGATCGCAGCATTGACGAAAAGACGTTCGACGCGTTGCTCACGCGCCAGCAA
>VERN01000176.1 GCA_018882635.1 Beijerinckiaceae bacterium
GGCTTGCCTTGATTGAAGAGGAAAGCCGCGCTGACCGTGGCGACGCCGATTTCGATGATGATGGCGCAGAACGTCGGCGCAATCGTCGCAACCGCCGCAATGGACGCGGCGGGGATTCGCGGGCCCGCTCGGCTCAAACCAGCGATGCCATTAGTGAAGATGCGCCGACCGACGAGCATGATGGCGACACCGTGTCAGACGCGATTGTCGCTGATGCGATTAAAGCGGGCGACGCCCTGGAACCCATGGCTCTCGCCCATGATGACGAGGCAACTCCTGCTGCCGCTGACACGCATGCTGACGCGCCATCGCATAGCGCGGATCAGCCGTCTGAGACAGCAAGCCATCACGCTGATGCGCCGTCGCATGCTTCCCATCACAACGAAGCCCATCACGACGAAGCCCATCATGATGACCAACAGCATCATCACGCCGATGATGATGCGGCGCATGATGATCAGCCGCGTGGCGAAGGCGGCAATGGCGAACTGACTGAAGTCGAGCGCTCGGAAGAAGACAATACGGTCGAGCAGATCGGCGGCGGTGACGCGATGGAAGATATTCCGGAACGTCCGCGTCATTCGCGCAAGCAATATAAGATTCAAGAAGTCATCAAGCGCCGTCAGATCCTGCTGGTGCAAGTGGTCAAGGAAGAGCGCGGCAATAAGGGCGCAGCCCTAACGACCTATCTCTCGCTCGCCGGTCGCTATTCAGTGCTGATGCCAAACACCGGACGTGGTGGCGGCATTTCGCGCAAGATTACCAATGCGGTGGACCGCAAGCGTCTCAAAGAAGTTGCCGGCGAACTTGAAGTGCCGGATGGCATGGGCGTCATTCTCCGCACAGCCGGTGCTTCGCGCACCAAGGCGGAGATCAAGCGCGATTTCGAATATCTCCTTCGTTTGTGGGAAACGGTGCGCGAACACACGCTGCAATCCACTGCCCCTGCCCTCGTCTATGAAGAAGGTTCGTTGGTCAAACGCGCCATTCGCGATCTTTACAACAAGGATATCGACGAAGTTCTTGTCTCGGGGGAGATCGCCTATCGCGAGGCGAAGGAATTCATGCGCATGCTCATGCCGAGCCATGCCAAGAATGTGAAGCCTTATCGCGAAAGCCAGCCGCTCTTCCCGCGCTATGGTGTCGAAGGCCAGCTCGACGCGATGTTCTCCAATCAGGTGACATTGAAGTCGGGCGGTTATCTCGTCATCAACCAGACCGAAGCGCTCGTCGCCATCGACGTGAACTCCGGACGCGCCACGCGCGAACACAATATCGAAGATACGGCCCTCAAAACCAATTGCGAAGCGGCTGACGAAGTCGCGCGCCAATTGCGCCTGCGCGATCTCGCCGGTCTCATCGTGATCGATTTCATCGACATGGAAGAGCACCGCAATAATCGTGCGGTCGAGCGTCGGCTTAAAGACGCGCTGAAGAATGACCGCGCGCGGATTCAAGTCGGCCGGATTTCACCCTTCGGCCTTCTCGAAATGTCGCGCCAGCGCATTCGGACGGGCGTTGTCGAAGGTTCGAGCGTGCAATGCCCGCATTGCCTTGGCATCGGTTATGTGCGCGGCGTGCCTTCCATCGCCCTGCATGTGCTGCGCGCGATCGAGGAAAACCTCATCAAATCGAACTCGCATCACCTCATCGTCCGCACACGGACGGAAGTGGCGCTCTACATTCTTAACCAGAAGCGCAGCCATCTGCGCGGATTAGAAGATCGTTTCAACGTCAATATTACGATCCTCGCTGATGAGAGCCAGACCGGCACGCATGCATTCGCCATTGAAAAGGGCGAAATGGTGCAGCCGCATGAAATCCGTCAAAACGCGACGATCAAAGTCGACTCGATCATCATGCCGGAAGAGCCGGAGGATGAGGACATCGTCGAGGAGACCGACGAGGACGAGGAAGAAGAAATCCGCGGCGATCGCGGTGAGCGTGGTGAACGCGAGGATCGCGAAGACGGCGAAAATGGTGGCCGTCGCAAGCGACGTCGCCGTCGTCGTCGCGGTGGCGATCGCGACCGGGGCGGTGAAGCGGGAGAAGACCGCGCTGTCGGCGATATGCCGATGCCGCTTGATGCGCCACAGCCTGATATCAATGTCGCGCCTTTCTCGGGCGAACGTGTCGATCAGGTCGACGCGCAGGACGGGGATGATAGCGAGGAAGGGCGCGAGCGTGGCCGTCGTCGTCGCGGCCGTCGTGGTGGTCGTCGCAATCGCCGCGAGCGCGATGAAAACGGAAACTTCATCGAGACCGAAGGCGAAGAGCGCGCCGAGACGGAGGCGACGGAAGTGGCCGCCGATATCGCCGAGACACGGAGCGAACCTTCTGAAGCACCGATTGCGCCACGTGTTATCGCGATTCAGGAAACACCCGCAGTCGCGGAGGCAAAGGCAGACGCACCGGCAACAGTACCCGTGTCAGCGCCTGAGCCTGCGCCAGAGCCAATTACGACAGAACCTGTTGTCGTCGGTGATCCGAGCAAGCCACGCAAAGGCGGCTGGTGGGCGCGCGCGAAGGCCGGATTCTCCGGCAGTTAAATCGCAGCTTCACGATTTAAGAAGGCGGCCAACAGGCCGCCTTTTTTATTGCGGATTTTTCAGAAATGATTGCACATCATTCCACCACGCCTCGCGATTGCCGACAAAACTTCGATGACCGTCGGCCTCAAAGGCTGGCAATGCGATGAAGCGACCGCGACCGCCTGCCTTACGAAAGGCAGCAAACCAATGTTTCGGCCATTCCTCCCCCCAATAGCGATCATTGGCACTATAGAGGAACAAAACCGGCGTCCGCGCTTTTGCACCAAATTGCGAGAAGGCTTGTTGCATGCGTTCAGGGCCGCAGGGCTGACCCGGCCGATTTTTGGGGTCGCCACCCGAGCCACCGGAAAAATTCACATAGGCCACCACGCGCGCCACATTGCGCGCCGCAAGAGCGGTCGTCAGCAAACCACCGACCGATTGCCCCATGATGACGCCGGAACTGTTGCCGATCGCAGGATCTTTTTGGATCGCCGTGATGATCTGCTGCATTTCTTCAACCGCAGGTGCCATGCCTTTCACGAAATCCTTCGCGTCGCAGCGACCAGTATCTTCCGCATCGGGGCCGCCCGTCTCGCCATAACCGATGCGCGTCGGTACGAAAACCGCATAGCCCTGCGCTGCGAATTCACGCGCAATATCTGCGAACCGTGAACGGCCTTGCGCTTTACGCTCAGCCTGAGTGCCTGCACGTCCATGCAGAATAATCAAAAAACGGGACGGCTTGCGCTCATTGTCCTGAAAGCGCGTGACGATGACGTCTTGCGCGACAGGCGTGCCATCGCGCAAATTGATCGACACGGGCACGCGCAATTGCGTTTCGACGATCTCGGCCAAGGCCGGCGATGAAAAAATCAGACTCAAGAAAACCGCATAATGTGCAATCAGGCGTGTCATTCCCCTATCCTTTTAAAAACCGTTCCAAGCCCTCAACCGTTTTCAAACAATCATCGTAAGTCCCGGCAAAGGAAAGCCGCATAAATTTATGGCCGCGCACGGGATCAAAATCAGGACCCGGCGCGCCCGCGATCCCTTGCTCTTCAAGCAGCCGTTTGCAGAAACCCATGGAGTCGTTGGTAAAGCGCGAAATATCGGCATAGGCATAAAACGCGCCGTCGCAAGGCAGCAATTCGGTGATACCGATGCGTGGCAATTCCTTCAGCAATAAAGCGCGGTTCTTTGCATAGCCCGCCTTGATGATTTCCAGCTCTTCGGTGGCGTCAAACGCTGCTTCAGCAGCAATCTGGCTGAGCTTTGGCACGGAAATATAGAGAGATTGCGCAAGCCGTTCGATGGGTCGCACCAATATTTCCGGCAGAATCATCCAACCAACACGCCAGCCCGTCATGCAATAATATTTCGAGAAGGAATTGATGATGACAGCATTGTCATCGACAGCGAGCGCGCTCACTTCTTTCTTCTCGTAAGCGAGGCCATGATAGATTTCATCCGAGATGAACCAGATGCCCAAACGGCGGCAGGTCTTGGCCAAGGCTTCCAATTGTGTCCGGTCCATCATGGTGCCCGATGGATTGGCAGGGCTCATCGCCAAAACACCGGCCAGCGGCGCATCGCGATGCGCCATTTCCACCGCCTCGGGCGTGAGCACCCAACCACCCGCCGCATGCGTTTCGATATCAACGGGCTCAAGCCCGAGCGCTGCAAGCGTATTGCGATAGGCCGGATAGCCGGGCGCGGAAATCGCGACACGCGCACCGGGATCAAACATCGCAAGGAAGGCGAGAATGAATGCGCCGGATGATCCCGTCGTGACGACAACACGCTCGACCGGAACCCCGATCCCATAATGATCGGCATAATGGCGGGCGATCCGTTCGCGCAAACTCATCATCCCGAGCGCCTCAGTATAGCCGATGCGGCCATCCTCAAGCGCGCGCTTGGCAGCCTCCCGAACGAGGCGGGGTGCCGGAGCGCCGGGCTGGCCGACCTCCATATGGGCAATCGCGCGGCCTGCACGCTCCAAGATGCCAGCCTCCGCCATCACATCCATGGCAATGAAGGGCGAGACCGCGGCACTGCGGCGAGAGGGCTGAAGCAAGGAAGACATCGGACCATCCTGAACGAAGAGGCCCCGGCCTTAGCAAGATCCGAATGAATCGGCCAGAAGCGGAGCCACATCACCGCCATGATGAGGGGGCAGAAGATGCCTGTTTGACCTCGGTCCCCTCGCCTCCTACCTATCGATTGAGTGACTCTGGACGACCCCTCATGGCTGCCCCTTTGACCCGCCTCGTTCGCAAAAGTCTGGCTGTGACATTGGCCGGCCTGATGGCCGTCCCGGTGAGCATGCCCTTGCCGGTTGCTGCGCAGAGCCGCGGGCCAATGATCATTCGCGATCAGGAAATCGAAAATCTCCTGCGTGATTATGCCAATCCCATCCTCGGCGTGGCGGGTGTCCGCAAAAGCGGTTTCCAGATCGTGCTCGTGCAGGATCGCGGCTTTAACGCGTTTGTGGCGGATGGACGGCGCATGTTCATCAACACAGGCGCCTTGATGGATGCCAAGACGCCGAACGAAATCATCGGCGTGATCGCGCATGAGACGGGCCATATTGCGGGCGGGCATTTGCAACGCCTGCGTGAGCAAATGGCCACCGCGCAAATTCTAGCGATGGCGGGCATGCTGCTCGGTGCAGGTGCAGCGATTGGAACGGCGCGCTCGCCGCAAGTGGGCAATTCTGGTGTCGGCGCGATGGGGATTGGCCTTGGCGCGCAAGACATGGCGATGCGCTCGCTGCTGAGCTATCAACGCGGCGAAGAACAAGCGGCTGACCGTTCAGCGCTCAAATATCTCGACGCGACACAGCAATCACCGAAGGGCTTGCTTGAGACGTTCCAACGCTTCAACCAAGAAGCCATGTTCAAGACGACGGGCGTTGATCCTTATTTGGTCAGCCATCCATTTCCGCAGGAGCGTATCTCCAATCTCGAGACCACCGCGAAAAAGAGTCCCTATTGGGACAAGAAGGATCCACCTGCGCTGCAAGCGCGGCATGATTTGATGCGGGCGAAATTATTCGGCTTCACGGCGCGCGCTGATGAAGTGGGACGGCGCTATCCTCTGTCGGACAATTCAGCGCCCGCGCGTTATGCGCGCGCGATTGCGGCTTATCGCAACAAACAATTGGGCCCGGCGCTCGCTGGTATTGATAGCCTCACACGCGAGCAGCCGAATAATCCCTATTTTTGGGAGTTGAAGGGGCAGGTCTTGCTCGAATTCGGGCGCGCGAACGAAGCCGTCACAGCTTTGCGCCGTTCTGTCTCGCTGGCGCCCAATTCTGGCATGATCAAAGGCATGTTAGGGCAAGCCTTGGTCGCAACCGGAACGCCTGCCAATGTCGATGCCGCGATTGGCGAATTATCGAATGCAGCCATGCGTGAGCCGGAATCTTCTGACATCTGGCGTCATCTAGCCACCGCTTATAGCCGTAAAGGACAGGAAGGTCAGGCGCACCTTGCTGCCGCGCAGGCCTATTTCTTCGAAGGCGATTACTCGGCCGCGGCGACCCAAGCCAACCGCGCCAAGCAATTGCTGCCACCCAACTCACCCGGCTGGCTCAAGGCCGAAGACATTCTCAACTATCGTCCGCCGCGGTCAGCCCAACGCAACAACTGACCCGGCCTCATAAAGGATCTTCTCATGAT
>VERN01000177.1 GCA_018882635.1 Beijerinckiaceae bacterium
CCTGAGGTTTGAGCCCGCGTGCATCCGCAATCGAAAGCCTGATATACATGGTAGGCGTCCGGTCGAAAGTCAGGGGCGGGCCGTCTGTCTTGATGGCCCTCTTGGCGTGATCCTTCGTCTAAGGATGCGGATTAATTGATGTCTCAAAAAGGTATGGGTATTGCAATGATTTCTGAAAAGGTTCTCGTTCTCAACGCTACCGGTAAAGTGGGTAAAAATGCATCTCTCGCCCTCAGAGAGGCCGGATTTGACGTGTTTGGTACCACGCGTTCTCAAGTCGATGCTTTACGGGCGATCGGTGTCACACCTGTTGTTTGCAACTATACGGATCGCAAAGGTTTAGAATATGCGATCGAGCAAACAGGCGCTAAAAAAATATTGGCGATTACTGATTATTTTGGAGCGGCTCAATCGAATAGTGCTGTGGAGATCGAGCATGGCAAAATCGCCATAGACGTGGCAAAGGAAAAAGGCGTCGATCATTTTATCTTTGTGAGCGTGGTTGATGCAGAATATTTCAACGATCATGTGCGGCATATCAAAACCAAGCTTGTGATCGAAGATTATTTACGGCAATCGGGCGTTCCTTATTCAATTCTTCGTCCTACCGCATTTTTTGAGAATTTTGATGATCCAAAAAATTGGAATCCTCTCAAAAAGGGCGCGATCAAATTTCTCTCTGATAAACATATGAAATATTGTGCAACTTACGACATTGGCCGTGCTGCGGCTGTGATGTTCAAGCACCCGGACAAATGGATAGGGCGCTCTTTGGACGTGATCGGTTGGGAAGGCAGCTTATCTGATGTCGCGCGGGCGCTCGAAACAGTAGGGGGTGTTCCGGTGAAAGCACGCCTCGCCATGCCTCTTTTCTTACGTCGCCTTTTCCTCAAAGATCTCCATAACATGTTTCTCTATTTTGAGGCGGGCGGGCCTCAAGGTAGCCCCTATACGTTTAAGAAAGTTGTGCCAGATGCTCTTTCGGCCGAGGATTGGTTTCGCTTCCACGGGTCTTATTCAAATGGGGAGAAGATTGGATGAGTCCCCTGAAATCTTCTCATAGGATGCTGGCAATTATTGAATTTGAGCCACTTCTGAACGCAAAAAGTTAAAGAGGGTGTCTCATGCGGCTGATCAATAAGACATTCAATGAAATCCAAGTGGGCGAAGCGGCTGAAGTCAGGCGGCTCATCACGGCTGAAGACCTTTATGTGTTTGCTGTTGCATCGGGTAATTTTAACCCGATGCATCTCGAAGACAGTGATCTTGATGGTGATGGAACCAAGGAGCGCGTCGCGCCGGGGATGTTCGTCGCGTCGCTTATCTCGGCAGTCTTAGGGACGCAATTGCCGGGACCGGGAACGCTCTATCGCCGGCAGATGTTCGAGTTTCACACGCAGGCGCATGCCGGTGAAGAAGTTTGCGCGTCAGTGACAGTGCTGAATAAAAATGCTGATGGCGATGTGCATTTGGAGACCAAGGTTCGCAGGTTGGCGGACAATACGCTGATCGTTTCAGGCGAAGCGATTGTGCGGGCACCGCTTACGAAGTTTGACAAGAGCGGCCTTGATATGCCGGGCCTTATTGTTCAGCGCCATCGTCATTTTGAAGCGTTGCTTGAGCGGGCGCGATCATTGCCAATGGTGCCGACCGCCGTCGTCTGCCCGGATGATGAAAATGCGCTTGAAGGGGCCTTATTAGCTGCAAAAGAACAGCTGATTTCCCCGCTTTTGATTGGAAAGGCGGCTGGAATACAGGCCACAGCGGCCGCGCTGGGCGAAGATATTTCGGCCTTCGAGATCATTGATGTTGCAACTGATATGGCCGCGGCACAAAGGGCGTGTGAATTGGTTCATCAAGGCCGTGCGGCTGCGGTGATGAAGGGGCATATCCACACCGACGCTCTTTTGCGGCCAATGTTGGATAAGGTGTCTGGCTTACGTGTTGGACGGCGCTTCACGCATATTTTCTTGATGGATGTGCCCGGCCTTCCTGAACCGCTGATGGTGACGGATGCGGCGATCAACATTGAGCCGGATCTGATCACTAAAGTTGATATCTGTCAGAATGCGATTGATCTCGCTTTATCTTTGGGAATTGATCCTCGTGTCGGCGTTTTGTCCGCAGTTGAAACGGTCAATCCTGCCATTCAATCGTCGATCGATGCAGCGCTCCTGTCCAAAATGGCAGAACGTGGCCAAATCAAGGGTGGTCAGGTTGAGGGGCCGTTGGCGATGGATAATGCCATCGATATGGCGGCAGCACGGATCAAGGGCCTAAAGGGTGGTGTGCCAGGGAGAGCCAATATTCTCGTGGTGCCCGGGATCGATTCGGGGAACATGCTCGCGAAACAATTATCTTTCGTGAGCCATGCTGAAGGGGCTGGTCTGGTTTTAGGCGCGAAGGTGCCCGTTATTCTGAATAGCCGTTCGGATAGTCCGATGTCGCGTCTCGCATCATGCGCTGTTGCGGCTGTCCACCATTTCGCGCGGAATGCTGGATGACGAGCGCTCTTCTCACACTGAATGCGGGCTCGTCTTCACTCAAGATTGGCCTGTTCCCGCTTGTAGGAGAAGCGCCGCTTGCGCGTGGCCTGGTTGATCGGATGGGGCCTGATGCCATTCTTAAACTCACCGATGCGCAAGATGTTGCTCTACCAACGAGCGGAGTGATTACGAACCATTTCGATGCGATTAAGACGGTTGTCGCCGCGCTCAGGCAGCGCTGGCCTGATCTTGATGTTTTGGCGATTGGCCATCGGATTGTTCATGGCGGCGCTGAGCGGTCAGAGCCGGTGATCTTAACCGATGATGTTCTGGCAGAGCTTACGGATCTAGCACCTTTTGCGCCGCTGCATCAGCCGCATAATTTGGCTGGTGTGCGGGCTGCGATGGCGGCCTTTCCTGGTGTTCCACAAATCGGTTGTTTCGATACGGCGTTTCATCGTCATCATCCATGGGTGAATGATACGTTCGGTTTGCCGCGCTTTTTGTATGAGCAAGGTGTTCGCCGCTACGGCTTTCACGGGTTGAGCTATGAATATATTTCCGGCGAGATCCAACGTACGGCGCCGCACCTTGCGGCTGGAAGGGTGATTATTGCCCATCTCGGTAATGGCGCTTCCATGTGCGCTGTGCGCGATGGTCGCTCTATCGCGTCAACGATGGGTTTTTCGGCCTTGGATGGTTTGCCGATGGGCACGCGGTGCGGCCAGCTTGATCCCGGTGTCGTGTTATATCTGATGGATCAGAAGGGCATGACAGCGGCTGCCATTTCCGATTTGCTTTATAAGCAGTCAGGGCTTCTAGGCTTATCGGGCCTGTCCAACGATATGCGCACGCTGGAAGCAGCAGGCACGCCCGAGGCCACTGAAGCGATCGATTATTTCGTCTTCCGTTGTCAACGTGAAGTGGGTGGCTTAGCGGCTGCGCTTGGCGGGATTGATGCGCTCGTGTTCAGCGGCGGCATTGGGGAGAATTCTCCATTTATTCGGTCGCGCATTTGCGAAAGTATGGCCTGGATGGGAATTGAGATGGATCCCGGCCGCAATGCGGGCAATGAGCGTCTCATTTCGCGTGATAATGCGGCGACGCGGGTTCTCGTGATCCCGACCAATGAGGAAGTGGTGATAGCCCGCGCGGCGCAGGCCATCCTTCGCTCAAACCAAGAAGTTCGTGCTTAAAACACGACGCAGAGATTTGCTCAGCGCAGTTTCGGATTGAGTGCGTCGCGTAGCCAGTCACCCAGCAAATTGATGGCAAGTGCCAGCACAATCAGCGTGAGGGCTGGGAACAGCAAAATCCACCATTCGCCGGAGAACAGAAATTGCTGGCCAATGCGGATCAGCGTGCCAAGCGAAGGCTGGGTCGGCGGCATGCCGACGCCAAGGAAAGACAGTGTCGCTTCTTCGATAATCGATAAAGCGAGGTTGATCGTGGCAATGACCGTAATGGGTCCCATCACATTGGGCAGGATGTGAAGCGCCATAATCGCAAAACCGGAACGCCCGCTGACGCGCGCGGCCTGCACATATTCCCGGTCTTTTTCAGCCAGTGTCGAGCCACGCACAGTGCGCGCATATTGTGCCCAGTTTGAAAGCCCGATGGCGATGATGAGCAATAAGAGGGTTGCGCTTTCCTGCTGGGCGGGAGGAATAATTCCGCGTGCCACGCCGAACACAAGCAAGGCAATCAAAATGGCCGGAAACGATAATTGAACGTCGGCGACACGCATGATGATCGCTTCGACCTTGCCGCCATAATAGCCAGCCAATAGACCGAGTAGCACGCCGAATGTCATCGAGAAGACGACGGATGCCGCGCCGACCAGAAGGGAGACGCGCGTGCCATAGACAACAGCCGACAGCATATCGCGCCCTTGCGGGTCTGTGCCGAACAGAAAGACATTGTTGGTGAATTCATTCGGCACGCCGGGGCGGGTCATCCCATCCATCAAATTGAGTGCGGCCGGATCGAAAGGATCTTGCGGCACGAAATAGGGCCCGATCAATGCGCCACCAATCATGAGGAATGATACGATCGCCGATAGGATGGCGACCGGCGAGGTGCGGAACGCATAGAAAAGGTCGCTGTCAAACAATTCGTGCCAGCGGCTTGGCTTTTTTTCGGATGAACCCTGAGGGGCGGATGAGGTCGTCATCTCAATGGGCCTTTCCGAGACGCGATTGGCTACGCAAGCGCGGATCAATCACGAAATAGAGTAGATCAACGATTAAGCTGACGAGCACAAACACAGTTGCGACAAACATGAGATAGGCCGCCATCACTGGTACATCAGCGAATTGAACGGCGTTGACGAAAAGGGAGCCAAGGCCCGGCCATTGGAAGACGGTCTCTGTCACAATGGCGAACGCAATCACGGAGCCGAGTTGAAGCCCTGCAATCGTCACGACAGGGATGAGTGTGTTGCGGAGCGCGTGACGGAGTTGAATTGATCGCTCTGAAATCCCGCGCGCACGCGCGAAACGGACATAATCGGTGCGCATCGCTTCCAGCATTTCGGAGCGTACGAGGCGCATAATCAGTGTCAGCTGGAAGAAGCCGAGAGTGAGGACCGGCATCACGAGAGATTTGAGGCCTGACTCGGTGAGGAGGCCCGTGCTCCACCAGCCGATTTTAACGACTTCGCCGCGCCCGAAGGAAGGCAGAAGACGTAACTCAACAGCAAAAATGTAAATCAGCCCAATCCCGATCAAGAATGTCGGCAGAGATACGCCGACAAGACTTAAAGTCATGATGGTGTTGCTCAGCACGCCTGTTCGATTGATCGCGGCATAGATGCCGAACAAGACTCCAAAGAAAGTTGAGAAGATCGCTGACAGGATGGCGAGCTCAACGGTGGCTGGCAGGCGTTCCTGAATGAGATCGGACACTTTCCGACCCTGCCGATAAGAAACGCCGAATTCACCGCGCGCGGCATTGCCGATGAAGCGGCCAAATTGCACAGGCCAAGGATCATTCAGGCCGAGACGTTCCGCCAGCTCTTCGCGGTCCTGCAGCGTTGCTTCTTGTCCCACCATGTTAGCGACCGGGTCGCCGACAAAGCGGAACATCGAGAACGCGATGAACGCCACCGTGACGAGCACAAGAAGGCCAAGGATGAGCGAGCGGATGGAATAGGCCAGCATGATCAATCACATTCCAAAAAAGAAGACGCCAGGGCCGTGAGACCCTGGCATCGTTCTGTCACGCCTCTCAGTTTTTGAATTGAACGGCTTTAAGCTTCGGCGTGTTCGACACGTCGACTGGAATGTCGATCGTTGGCTTCATCGCGTAAGCGAGCATCTGGTTATGCACGGGGATGTAGATCACTTCATCCTTCAGCACTTTCCAAATGTCAGCGATCGTCTGGTTACGCTTCGCCGTATCGGTTTCGCTGTTAAGTGTTTGGATCTTGGCGTCGATCGCCTTGTTGGAATAGCCCGTACCATTCGACGAGCCCATGTTTCCTTCACGCGTATGATAGAGGAAGGTGAACACGTAATTGCTGTCGAAGGTGGGCACGCCCCAGCCATACATATAGAGATCCGTTTCAGCCGGCTGCTTCAGCACCAACGGGAAGTGAATCGACTTTTATTGGCTGACCAAGTTCACCTTGTTGCCAATCTGCGCCCACATGCCGACAACAGCCTGACAGATCGCTTCATCATTGACGTAGCGATCGTTCGG
>VERN01000178.1 GCA_018882635.1 Beijerinckiaceae bacterium
GAATGGGGCGCGATGATTGCGGCGGGCCGTGAGCAGATTTTCGATCAATGGTGGGTCGCGACGTTTCCGGGTCTTGCCATCTGCATCGTCGCGCTTGGGTTCAATCTTCTCGGGGACGGCGTGCGTGACGCGCTGGATGCGCGATGAGCGACATTTTGCTGAATGTCGAAGATTTGCGCGTCCGCTTTCCGGGGTTGAACGGCTATACGGACGCGGTGCGTGGTCTGTCCTTCACGTTGGGGCGTGAGCGTTTGGGTATTGTCGGGGAATCGGGCTCCGGCAAATCGATGACCGGGCGCGCTATTCTCGATCTTGTGCCGCCGCCGGGTGAAGTGACGGCGAAGCGCATGGAATTTATGGGTCTAGATCTGCTCACCATGCCGCCGCGCGAGCGACGCGCTTTGCGCGGTGCACGCATGTCGATGATCATGCAGGATCCGAAATATTCGCTCAATCCCGTGATGACGGTTGGCGAACAGATTGCCGAGACATGGCGTATTCATAATCCCGGCGCGCAGCGGCAAGCGAAGGAAAAAGCACTCGAAATGCTCGACGCGGTGCGCATCCGCGATCCGAAGCATGTCTATGATCTTTATCCGCATGAAGTCTCAGGTGGTATGGGTCAGCGTGTGATGATCGCGATGGTGCTGGTCGCGGATCCCGATCTCATCATCGCCGATGAGCCGACATCGGCGCTCGATGTTACCGTGTCGATGCAGGTGCTCGCCATTCTCGATGATTTGGTGAGCGGGCGCGGTCTGGGGCTTATTTTCATCAGTCATGATCTTGATCTGGTGCGCTCGTTCTGTGACCGCGTGATCGTCATGTATGGCGGCGCGGTGATGGAAACGCTCGCGGCGCGGGATCTTGATCAGGCGCAGCACGCCTATACCAAGGGGCTTTTGAATTGCCTGCCACGGCTCGACCGGGCGGATGAGACCCTGCCGATCTTCACGCGCGATCCGGAGTGGCTGCGATGACTGCGCCTGCTTTGTCAGTCAGCCATCTCACGGTCCGTTATTCGGGCCGTGCCGTTGTCGACGATGTGTCCTTCGATGTGGAGGAAGGCGGAAGCTTCGGGATCGTCGGAGAGTCAGGCTCAGGCAAATCGACGGTCTTGCGCGCTATTGCCGGGCTTGCGACGGATCGCGATGGGACGATCAGCGTCGAGGGGCAGGTGCTGGGCCGCAAGCGCGACCTTGCCTTTTGCCGCCTGGTTCAAATGGTGTTTCAGGACCCTTATGGCAGCCTTCATCCCAAGCAGACGGTGGACAGGGCGCTGGCTGAGGCGATTGCCATCCACGGGCTCGACAGGGGCGAGGAGCGCATCCAATCAGCACTGGAGGATGTGGGGCTTGGCCGCGGTTTCCGGTTTCGCTATCCGCATCAGCTCTCAGGTGGCCAGCGCCAACGTGTGGCGATTGCCCGCGCGCTGATCTTGGAGCCGCGGATCCTGTTGCTCGACGAGCCGACATCGGCGCTCGATGTGTCGATCCAGGCGGAAGTCCTCAACCTCCTCAAGCGGCTCGCCGCGGAGCGTCGCATGACGATGCTGCTTGTCAGCCATAATCTGGCGGTGGTGGCCCACATGTGTTTGCGTATCGCCGTGATGCAGGGCGGGAAGTTTGTCGAAGAGGCTCCGGCGCGTCGTTTTAGAGATTTAAAGGCGGATCATCCCTATACGCAGACGCTGCTTGATGCGTCCGGCGGTTTTCGGCGCGGGTTTTTTGCGGAAACTGCAAAATAATTGGTCACGCAGGGGACGTATTCCGCTAGGGCGGAGCAAAGCTGCGAGAATTGCTTGGAACTGAGCGGTCAGCCTCAAAAAAAGGCGAAATCAAGGCAAGTGATATATTACGACAATCCCGACCTGCACCAAAAGCGTATCCATCTAGGCTTTTTACGTCGAAGTCGACAGGGTTTGCTCTCTTTTGGGTCTTCGCACAGCGAAGCCCGAATTGACCCGAGGCACCCAGAGCGCAATCTTTATCGAAAGTTGTCGTTGCGGAAAAGGGATTACTCGATTGTCCTACCAGAGCATTGCCTACCAGACCCTACCCGCAGACGCGCGGGAGGTGGTTGCCGATGTGACGGAGCTGTTCAAATTCGCCGAACAGCACAAGGCAACCATCGAAGTTCTCCTCCTTTATCTGCTTGTCGGTGGCAAATGCTTCGCCGATTCCTCACCTGAGTTTCCGGTCGTGAACCCTTCAAGCTTGAGGGATCTCAGCGGCTTGACGGGGCTTCACCGGGAGACCTTGCGGCGTCGTATGGCGGATGCTGAGTCCCTTGGGTTAGTGCAACGAATTTCCGGCGGTTATGTGGTCTCAGACGTTGAGCGCTGGCTCCGCGCCGTCCGGCTCTTCCGGCAGCAAAGCTGAGGTTGCATCGGGCTTTCCGATGGGAGAAGACGGATTCCTCCGCGAATCGAGGGTCCGTCCATGTTTGAAACCACGCTTGCCGGTAGTCTCCCAAAGCCATCCTGGCTTGCCGAGCCCGAAATGCTCTGGGCCCCTTGGAAGCTCGAAGGCGCGGCCCTTGAGGAAGCGAAGCGGGACGCCACCATTCTGGCTCTGAAAGAGCAGGAAGATGCTGGCATCGATATCGTGACCGAAGGCGAGCAGGCACGCCAGCATTTCGTGCATGGCTTTTTGCATCGTGTCGCGGGTGTTGATTTCGATAAGCGCGTGAAGATGGGCATTCGCAACAATCGCTATGAAGCGCTTGTGCCGACGGTGACCGAACAATTGCGCCGCATGGGGCCGGTCCATTCATTCGAAGCAAAAATTGCGCGCGCTCATACGAAGAAAAAGCTGAAATTCACGCTGCCGGGTCCAATGACCATCATCGACACCATTGCGGACGGCTTTTATGGCGATCGTGTGAAGATGGCGTTTGCTTTTGCAGAATTATTGAATGAGGAAGCGCGCGAATTGCAGGCACTTGGCATCGATGTGATCCAGTTCGATGAGCCAGCCTTCAACGTCTATATGAAGGAAGTGACGGAGTGGGGTGTCGAGGCGCTTGAGCGCGCGGCGCAAGGCCTCACCTGCACGACAGCCGTTCACATTTGCTATGGCTATGGCATCGAAGCGAATGTGAAATGGAAAGAGACGCTGGGTGCCGAATGGCGG
The DNA here is from genome assembly GCA_018882635.1 of Beijerinckiaceae bacterium. Taxonomy (GTDB): domain Bacteria; phylum Pseudomonadota; class Alphaproteobacteria; order Rhizobiales; family Beijerinckiaceae; genus TNE-4. The sequence continues at coordinate 3,135 of VERN01000178.1, forward strand.
CACTATGAAGAGACATTTCCGGCGCTTGCGAAAAGCAGCATCCAGCAGGTCTCGCTTGAATGCGCCAATTCGAAAGTGCCGATGGATCTGATGAGCCTGTTGGCCGGTAAGGATGTTCTCGTGGGCGCCATTGATGTGGCAACCCAAACAGTTGAGACGCCGGAGCAGGTGGCGTCCGTCTTGCGTGCCGCAATGAAGTATGTGCCGAAGGATAAAATCTTCCCGTGCACCAATTGCGGCATGGCGCCTCTGCCTCGCCCCGTTGCCATGGCGAAGTTGAAGGCGCTTGCCGAAGGTGCGGCGCTGATGCGTGCGGAAGTGGGTGCATGATGCGTTGTGCGTCGCTGGCTTTCATTCTGGCAGGCGTGATGCTCAGCAACGCGCCCGCGCAGGCGCAGAAAAAGCCGCCGCAGGCTGATCTCGAACAATGTGCGCATTGCCATGGTGATGAGGGTATTGCGCGCGATACCGAAGTGCCCAATCTTGCAGGGCAGAACGAAGCCTATCTCGTTAATCAGTTGCGGGCCTTCCGGTCTGGCGCGCGCCGCCACCCGGAGATGCGTTTCATGTCGAAAACCATGACAGACGCCGAAATAGAGGCTTACGCGGCCTATTATACGGCGCTCAAACCCTAACGGGAGAGGCCATGAATGTCCTTTTCGTGCACCAGAATTTTCCTGGGCAATATAAGCATCTCGCGCCAGCGCTCGCGCAGCTTGGCCATCGTTGCGTCGCGCTAACAATCAATAATCCGGGTTATAGCATTCCCGGCGTGAAGATTGTTCCTTATAAGCCGAAACGCGGATCAACGCCGAACATCCACCCTTTTGCTGCTGATTTTGAAACCAAAGTCATTCGCGGCGAAGCTGCGGGCGTTGCGGCGTTGGCGTTGAAAAAAGAAGGGTTCACGCCAGACATTATCGTCGGCCATCCGGGTTGGGGTGAAACCCTCTTTCTGCGCGACGTTTTTCCGAATGCGCGCGTGCTATTGTTTATTGAGTTTTTCTATCGCACACAGGGTGCCGATATGGGCTTTGATCCAGAATTTCCGGATCAGGGCTTTGCATCCGCTGCGCGGTTGCGCGCTAAAAACGCGAACAATGTGCTGGCGCTTGAAGGGATGGATTGGGGTGTCTCGCCAACGCAATTTCAGGCGAACACGGTTCCCGCATTGTTCCGCGATCGGATCAGCGTCATTCATGATGGCATTGATACGAAGCGTGTGCATCCGATACCCGATGCGTTTTTGGAGGTCGGGCCGGACAAGGTTCGCCTCGATGCGTCTCACGAGATCATCACCTTTGTGAACCGGAATCTTGAGCCGCATCGCGGCTGGCACAGTTTCATTCGCGCTTTGCCCGCGATCCAGAAAAAGCGCCCAGATGCCATCACGCTGATTGTTGGCGGGGAGGGCGTCTCTTATGGGCGTGCGCCTGATAAGGGCACGTGGAAAGAACATTTCCTCAAAGAAGTGCGGGATGATCTCGATCTGTCTCGCATCCACTTTCTTGGAAACACGAGTTATCGGGATTTTCTCTCGCTGCTCGCGATCTCACGCGTCCATGTCTATCTCACCTATCCTTTCGTGCTCTCATGGTCGCTGATTGAGGCGATGGCGATGGAATGTCTGATCGTGGGTTCGGATACGGCCCCGGTGCGAGAAGTGATCCGTCATGGTGAGAACGGGTTCCTGACCGATTTCTTCGATCGTGAAGCGATGGCTGAGGCGGTGGCTGAAGCGCTCGCCAACCGAGCCAAGCTCGATGATGTGCGCCGGCAAGCGCGCGCCGATGCGGTTGCTCAGTTCGACCTTTCAACGGTGTGTCTGCCAGCCCATCTGCGTCTGGTTGCTGATGTGGCCGCAGGGCGAACGCCGCAAGGTTAAGGCGCTGTTCCCTCGCGCGCTGATGCGCTAAACTTAACCAAATGCTCAATGCCGGAGTTGAATCATGACACGTGTAGCGCTTGCCTTTTCGTTGATGCTTGCGGGAGCGTTGTTTGCTGGTCAGGCCCATGCGCAAACCGCAAGCACGGCCCCGGGCGCGCAAGCCAAGCCCGGACAAACCTGCAAGAAGGTCTATGTGCAGAAGAAAAGCGCGCGCACCGGCAACTATGTTCAGGTGCCGCGGACGCGCTGCTCGTAAGTGATGAAGGCGGCCGTTTAGCCTTTCGGCCGCCAATCAACTTTCACTGATTTTGTGGCACCAGCATCGAAGCCCGTCTGCACTTCGATCGAGCCAGCGTCGGGTGGTCCGAAGCTGCCATCGGGGCGGCCGAAGTGAAGATCAGTGTCGCGCACGGGAATGGTCAACGTGACCGTTTTGCCCGGTGCGATCGCGGCGCGCGCAAAGCCTTTGAAGTCGCGCACGGGGCGTGAAATGCGCGCGCTCTTCTGGCGCAAAAACAACATGATTTGCGCCGTTCCCTGAACGGTACCGGTATTTGTCACATCGACGTTCACCAACATCACATCGCCGGGACGAATGACGGGCTTATCAACGCGTGGGGTTGAGGCTTCGAATTTCGTCCATGTAAGCCCATAGCCGAAGGGGTAGAGTGGCGTTGCGGGTTGGTCGAGCCAGGTGCTGGTATAAGGCTGCGGCTTTTCACCAGCGGGACGGCCGGTCGGCAATTGATCATGGTAGATCGGAATTTGTCCGACGCTGCGCGGAAACGTAACCGGCAGGCGGCCTTGGGGTTCAATCTCTCCGAAGAGAAGACGTGCGACGGCAAGCCCGCCCATCGTGCCGGGATACCAAGCCTCGACAATGGCCGGGGCTTCATTGTGCAAATCTTCAATCGTGAGCGGGCGCCCATTCATCAGCACAACGGCCGTGGGTTTGCCGAGCGCAAGGACGGCACGCGCAAGCGCCATCTGATCACCGGGCAGGTTGAGGTTAGAGCGGCTTGCCGCTTCGCCGCTCATCGTTGATTTTTCGCCCAATACCAGAACGATGGCTTCGGCCCGCGCCGCGGTGCGGACGGCGGCTGCAATATCCTCGCTTGATGAGCGTGTTACAGTGCCG
>VERN01000179.1 GCA_018882635.1 Beijerinckiaceae bacterium
GGGTGGCGCTTGTGCTCACTTGTGCGCGCCGCGTAACGACCCAATACGGGCTTGAACGGGTTCGGTGCTTAAACTTTAACCTCTCATTTACCTTGTCGAATCGGATGCTCGAAATTCACCTGTTGCGAAAGTAAACGGGGTGTTGCGTCCATGCGTTCGCCATTGAAGATCTTTCGGCTTGCACTTTTAGTGTCCTGTGCGGTCTCAGCGTCTGGGGCATTCGCGCAGGCCCCCTCCAATGAAGAGCTCTACAAGCTCGTGATGGGCTTGAAGGCCGAACAGGAAAAGCTCCGCGAGGAAAATCGTCGCGTGAAAGCGGAAGCGGACGAAGCGCGCAATGAACTGCGCCGTCTGCGTGGCGAGCAAAAAGCCACCAGCGCCAAGGTGGACGCGGTGGCGAAAGCGGCACCCGTCTCGAAGGGTGGTGTGGCTTCGGCAGTCGCGACGGCGGATCCGTGCCTGGCCTATGGGCCGGGTTATCGTTCGGTCAGCACGTCGGGAACATGCGTGCGAATTGGTGGCTATGCCCGTGCGGAAGCGCAGTTCACGCCTCAACAATCGATTTACGCGCTTGAAAATGTCAATTTGGTTGGCCGCGGCAGGGTACGGACTGGCGAAATTACGCAAGTCACCAACGGCAACTCGCTTGATACGTTTGGCACGGAAGTGCGCGGCCGCGCTGATCTTGATGTCATCACGCCGACATCTTTTGGCGAAGCACGTGCCAGCGTGAAAATTCGCGTCTCAAGCCTGACCGGCACGCGTGCAGCGGCGATCGAGAACAATGCGGTTTACGCGTTCGATCCCGGTATTCTCTTGCGCGCTGTTCCTGAAGCGGCCTTTATGAGTTTGGCGGGCTTCACCGTTGGTATTGCGCCGTCGAATTACGCGCTAATGCCAACCTCGATGTATACCGGTACGCCTTGGGCGCAATATACTAATGGTGTTGCGCAGATCGCTTACCGATATGATTTCGGATCAGGTCTGTCGCTCACCGGCGCGCTTGAGCGGGCCAAAGACTGGGCTTACAGCAATCTGACAGCCAATCGCCCATCAACGGCGATCAACGTCGTCGCCAACGCGAAATGGGAGCAGCAATGGGGCTGGCTCGCCTTGCAAGGCGTGTGGGGTGGTAACGCCGTCGAGAAAGGCGATATTTTTACGGGTCCGCAACAGCCCAATCCGCTTGATCCGGGTGTCGCCGGTTTATATGGCGGCGAGGGTGACGGATTTAAGCGTTATAACGCCTATGCTGTTGGCGCGACCGCCAATTTCAAGCTCCGCGCATTGGGTGAGCGCGATCAGATGTGGCTCACTGCAAACTACGCCAATGGCAATCTCGGCGCCTTGCTGGCCGCAGGTGGCTTGAGCAACATCTCGACGCAGAACAATGGCACGCTCTTTGGCGGCATTCTGCGTGTCGACCAGAACATGATGATCGTTTCGGGAACGGGTGATCCGGCCACCATCGGCCGCCAGCCAACTCCCGGATCGCCCTATCAAGTGAAGAACGTCACGGGCTTCAACATTGCGGCGATGCTGACGCATTATTGGACGGATCGCTGGCGGTCGAACTTCAATGCGGGTTATGTCCAGATCGATCCGCCGCGTTCGCTCGCTTATGATGGCCAAGGCGCGCAGAGAGACAATAACCCGATCCCGATGTGGGGCCGCGGCCAGCTTTACTCCTTTGCCGGCAGCCTGATTTACTCCATTGCTGAGAATTGGGATGTGGGCGCGGAAGTGGGTTATGCGATGCTGCGCAATCAGGTGCAGAACGCGCCGCAGAATTGGGAAATCATCCCGCAGAACGGGCTGATCTCGCAGACCATCAAAGGGACCGGTCAGTTGCCAGGGCTCAATCCCAACAACGCCATCTTCAAGATGCGTATGGAGCGGACGTTCTAACCGTCTCTGCGACCCATTCTTCATGATCGTAAGGCGAGGGGGGCATCAGCCCCCTTTTTGCTGATGTGCATTGGCATGAACGGCATTGGGCCGTCAGTGGCATTGGCCAATCAGCGGCTTCGTGTGGGTTTGCTGTTGCGATACGGAATTGATCCACCCAAAGGATAAGCCTCAATTTGGGCGGTTGCTCATCTTCTTTGCTTGTCTTCGCCCCAGCACTGGGTCAGCCTGAGACAGCGTTTGGTGAGGAGTAGCTTTATGAGTGCCGCCGATAAAACGTCGAAAAAGAAATCCGTTCGCAAATCAACGCAAGCCGCTCTCGTTTTGTCCGCCGTCATTCCCGGCGGCATTGCAGGCTTGTCGGCTTGTCTGAGTGCAACGGCACAGGCGGCCGTCGCGCCGTCACAAACCTCGCCGGCTGCTATTTCAGAACGGCTTGAATCGATCCGTGCAGCAGTGAGCGCGGCCCAAGAGATTGAGCTGAGCGGCAAGACGACATCGCCTGCCGATCCTTCCGTTGAAGTCGCTTGGTGGTGGCGCAATGGTGGTTGGCGCAATGGCGGCTGGCGGAATGGCGGCTGGGGCAATGGTGGCTGGCACAATTGGAACAATGGCTGGCACAATTGGGGCAATGGCTGGCACAATTGGTGAGCCATGGTTGGCGTGCCCACATCGATGGTGGTGATTCAACCCACCGGGTTCTGCAACATTGATTGCGTCTATTGCTATCTGCCAAACCGCAGTGACAAGCACGTCATTGCGCTTGAAACAGTGGAGCGGGTGTTCGCAGAATTGTTCGAGGGTGCGCGCAGCGCGCCTGAGTTAACGGTTGTGTGGCATGCTGGCGAGCCGCTTGTGGTGTCGCCGGATTTCTATCGCGCTGCGTTTGCGATGATTGATCGGCTGAAGCCTGATCATGTCTGCGTCAAACATTCGTTCCAGACGAATGGCATGCTGATCAATGATGAATGGTGCGATCTGTTTCTCGCCCATGATGTCGGGGTTGGCGTCAGCGTCGATGGTCCTGCAGCGATCCATGATGCCAATCGGAAAACACGCTCGGGCAAAGGCACGCATGCGCAAACCATGGCAGGCATTGCCAAATTGCGCGCGCGCAGCGTGCCCTTTCATGTGATCTCGGTTCTGTCACGCGCTTCGCTGGTTGATCCGCAAGAACTGCTCGATTTCTATCTTGATGCGGGGATTGAGCAGGTTTGCTTCAATGTCGAGGAATCAGAAGGCAGCCATGTCTCGACCTTGTTTGAAATGCGCGATCTGCCAGAGGCCTATCGCACTTTTCTGACGGCGTTCTGGCAGCGCGCCCAAGCGAGCGGACGCATTCGCTTTGTGCGTGAAATTGATCTGGCGATTGGCCGCATCTTCCGGCCGGAAGAAGCGGAAGGGCACAATATTCAAGTTGAGCCGATGGCGATGCTGAATGTTGGCTCGCGCGGGGAAGTGTCGACCTTTTCGCCGGAATTTCTTGGTCTGAAAGACGAGCGTTATGGCGATTTCGTCTTTGGCAACATCAATGCCGATTCACTCGATACGATTATGGCGCGTTGCCTCGCATCACCGCTTTATCGCGATATCAAAGCAGGTGTTGCCGCATGTGAAGCGGAATGCCCGTATTTCTCGGTGTGCGGCGGCGGTGCGCCGGTGAACAAGCTCTTTGAGAATGGCCGTCTCGATTCCACTGAAACACGCTATTGCACGCTCGCGCACAAAGTGCCGACCGATCTCGTCATCAACGCCTTTGATGGTTTGGTTGCGGAGCGCGCGCAGCAAGCTTCTGCCTTTTCCTCTCAACGCGAACCTCAGATTGTGTAACATGACAAGCTCTTCTTCTCTGATGATCCGCACCCTTGTTGCCGCCGCTGGGCTGATGATCGCCCCGCTCGCTCTGGCGCAGAATGCCGGTGGGCCGCCGCCGAATGGCAAACCTCCAGCGGCGCAGTCGCTCACACCCGATAACGAATCGCCGGGCAATGGCCCGCCCGCGCCGGTGCTCGCTGTCACCGGTGTCGAGGTTATGCGTTCGGCCTTGCCGGGTGGCATGGATATCGTCCGGGCGCGCGGCGTCGTCTCTTCAGGGGCATGGGCCAATCCCATCCTGATGCCGATTACACGCGGGCCTTCGGCGGATGGCGTGATCGATTTCGTCTTCGTCGCCAACGCACCGCTCGCAGGTGTTGAGCCGGGGCCGTTCATGCCGGTGGAAGCGATCCTGCCTTTGGCGAATGGCTTCCCCTACAAGGGCGTCCGGGTGCGTGGGGCCAGCAATGTCGTGCAACTTAAAACTCTGCCCGGTGCAACTGACATTCCCGCGCCCAAGGCTGATTGCGCCCAGTGCATCGGCAAGGTTTTCGCCTTCAAGGGGACGGCTAATCCGCCCGCCGATGCTATTCGCGAAGAAAACCTGCCTTGGAAGCTGCGGATCATTCGCCTGAATGAAGGCATTGCCAGCTTCGATGTTGACCCGAACCGGTTGAGCCTGCTTTTGGGCGAAGACAACCGGATCGTCGCCGCCCTCTGGGAATAAGCGCAGATCAGAGCCCCCGCCTTGCCAAAACGGGCAGGGCGGGGCATATCTCCCCGCAGCGGGCGGGTGTAGCTCAATGGTAGAGCAGCAGCCTTCCAAGCTGAATACGAGGGTTCGATTCCCTTCACCCGCTCCATTTTTATTTGAGGACCGCGAAAAGTCGCGGGCGGCCGTTCGGCCTTTCAAGCGCCTCTGGCGCTTTTTATTTTGGGACCGCGAAAAGTCGCGGGCGGCTGTTCGGCCTTCGGAGCGCCCTTGGCGCTTTTTTGCTTTTTGGGCCTCGCGAGGGCTCAGGCGGATCTTCGCCTTCAAATCGCGCGTGGCGCTTTTCTCTTTTTGGACGTGCACAGCCGTGTGAGATGGCGCAGTCACTGGTGTGAACTGGTGGCGCGCACCCTTGCGAAACACCCCAAAACACCCTAAATCCGCCCCGTCCCAAAAAGCGCCCCGCTTCCGGCGGCGTCTGAACGTCAATGGATGAGTTATGGCCAAAGAGAAATTCGAGCGGAATAAGCCGCATTGCAACATTGGAACGATTGGTCACGTTGACCATGGCAAGACGTCATTGACGGCTGCGATCACGAAGGTTCTGGCCGAGAAGGGCGGGGCTCAGTTCACGGCGTATGACCAGATTGACAAGGCGCCGGAAGAGAAGGCGCGCGGCATCACGATTTCGACGGCGCACGTTGAATATGAAACGCCGAACCGCCATTACGCCCACGTCGATTGCCCCGGCCACGCTGACTATGTGAAGAACATGATCACGGGTGCAGCGCAGATGGACGGCGCGATCCTCGTTGTGTCGTCGGCTGATGGCCCGATGCCCCAGACGCGCGAGCACATCCTGCTTGCTCGCCAGGTCGGCGTGCCGGCGTTGGTCGTGTTCATGAACAAGGTCGACATGGTTGATGATCCGGAATTGCTGGATCTCGTCGAGCTCGAAGTGCGTGAACTTCTGTCGAAGTATGATTTCCCGGGCGACGATATTCCGATCGTGAAGGGCTCGGCTTTGTGCGCGCTGGAAGATCGCAATCCTGAGATTGGTCGCGACGCCATCTTGAAGTTGATGGAAGAAGTTGACCGTTACATTCCGCAGCCGGATCGTCCGAAGGATCAGCCTTTCTTGATGCCGGTGGAAGACGTGTTCTCGATCTCGGGTCGTGGCACGGTGGTGACGGGCCGCATCGAGCGTGGCGTTGTGAAGGTCGGCGAAGAAATCGAAATCATCGGCTTGAAGCCGACGATCAAGACGACGGTGACCGGCGTTGAAATGTTCCGCAAGCTGCTCGATCAGGGTGAAGCGGGCGATAATGTGGGCTGCTTGCTGCGCGGCACGAAGCGCGAAGAAGTCGAGCGTGGTCAGGTTTTGGCTAAGCCCGGCTCGGTGAAGCCGCACACGAAGTTTACGGCAGAAGCCTATATTCTGACGAAGGAAGAAGGCGGCCGTCATACACCGTTCTTCACCAATTACCGTCCGCAGTTCTATTTCCGCACGACGGACGTGACGGGCATGGTGGCGCTTCCGGCTGGTACGGAAATGGTGATGCCGGGCGACAACGTCTCGATGGAAGTGACGCTGATTGCGCCGATCGCGATGGAAGAAAAGCTGCGCTTCGCGATCCGCGAAGGGGGCCGCACTGTCGGCGCCGGCGTCGTTGCTTCGATCATCGAATAAGCAAACACATTAGGGGAGGGCGTCGCCCTCTCC
>VERN01000180.1 GCA_018882635.1 Beijerinckiaceae bacterium
TGCCTAAGCTAATCTTCAAACATATCCTGCCTAACATGCTTGCGCCGATCACGGTACAAGCCACCTACATTTGCGCCAGCGCGATGATTACGGAATCGATCCTGTCCTTCATCGGCGCTGGGATCCCGCCCTCAACCCCGTCTTGGGGTAACATCATGGCAGAAGGCCGCTCGCTCTGGCAGGTGAAGCCATTCATCATCTTCTTCCCCGCCATCTTCCTGTCGTCGACCGTGTTGGCGGTGAACCTGCTCGGCGATGGTCTGCGCGACGCGCTCGACCCGCGCATGGCCAAGCGGATCTGAGGAGGCGATCATGGCATTGTTAGAAATCGATCAACTCCAAACGCATTTTCGCACACCTGATGGCGGCGTGAATCGCGCCGTCGATGGCGTCTCTTTCTCCATCGAGGCAGGTCAGACGCTCGCCGTCGTCGGCGAATCTGGTTGCGGAAAATCCGTCACCGCTATGTCGATCCTGCGGCTTATTCCCGAGCCGCCTGGCAAGATGGCGGGTGCAATTCGGTTCCAAGGGCGCAATCTGCTTGAATGCTCGCCCGACGAAATGCGCCACATTCGCGGCAATGAGATCAGCATGATCTTTCAAGAGCCGATGACGAGCCTCAATCCTGTGCTCACCATTGGCAAACAGATCGGCGAAACGCTCCGCCTGCATCAAGGCTTGTCAAAGGCCGAGGCATTGACGCGCGCGGTCGAGATGCTGACGCTCGTCGGCATTCCTGAACCGGCGCGGCGTGTGCATGAATATCCGCACCAATTATCGGGCGGCATGCGTCAACGCGTGATGATTGCTATTGCGCTTGCCTGTTCGCCGAAACTTCTGATCGCTGATGAACCAACAACGGCGCTCGACGTGACCATTCAGGCACAAATTCTCGATTTGATGCGCGATCTCAAAAATCGTGTCGGCGCTGCGATCATGTTAATCACCCATGATCTCGGCGTTGTCGCCGAAGTCGCCGATCAAGTGGTCGTTATGTATGCGGGCCGCAAGGTGGAAGAAGCGCCTGTGCGCGAACTCTTCAAGAACCCTCTGCATCCCTATACCCAAGGCCTGCTCGGTGCCGTGCCAAAACTTGGTTCCTCGGTTGAAGGCAAAACGTCGCGCCTTGCCGAAATTCCCGGTCTCGTCCCGAGCCTGAAAGATCGGATCAAGGGTTGCGTCTTTGCAGGCCGCTGCACCTTTGCAACAGACCTTTGCCGCAATGTTGCACCCGGCCTTGAAACAAAGGCCCCCGGCCATGTCGCCGCCTGTCATTATGCCCAGCGTGCGGGAGCCGTCGCATGAGCGCCCCTCTCCTTCAAGTCAACGATCTCAAAAAACACTTCCCCATTCGCGGCGGCGTCTTCTCGACAATCACCGGCTATGTTTTCGCAGTTGATGGCGTATCTTTCTCAATCAACAAGGGCGAGACACTCGCGCTCGTGGGCGAATCCGGCTGCGGAAAATCGACAGTCGGCAAAGCGCTGTTGCGCCTTTTTGATCTCACCTCCGGGCAGGTCGTGCTCGATGGCATGCGCATCGATCAATTGTCCAATAGCGCGCTGCGCCCGCTGCGCCGCCGGATTCAAGTTGTCTTCCAAGACCCGTTCTCGAGCCTCAATCCACGCATGCGCGTGCGTGATATTCTCGCGGAGCCCATTCATAATTTTGAGTTGATGACCGACAAGGCTGCCATCGACAAACGCGTCGGTGACCTGATGGAAAAGGTCGGCTTGCGTCGTGATGCGATTGACCGGTGGCCGCATGAATTCTCCGGCGGTCAACGCCAGCGTATCGGGATTGCGCGCGCGCTTGCCGCTGAGCCCGATCTCATCATCTGTGATGAGGCGGTGTCCGCGCTTGACGTGTCGGTCAAGGCGCAGATCGTCAACCTACTATGCGATCTCCAACAAGAACTTGGGCTCGCACTCTTATTCATCAGCCATGATCTGGCGATCGTGGAACATATGACCCATCGCGTCGCTGTGATGTATCTCGGCAAAATCGTTGAAAAAGGCAGTCGCGACGAAATCTTCCGCGAACCGAAACACCCCTATACGCGCGCTCTTTTATCGGCCGTTCCAATCCCGGATCCGGACGTAAAACCGAACCGGATCATCCTCAAAGGCGATGTGCCGAGCCCAATGAAGCCGCCCAAGGGCTGCCGGTTCAATACGCGCTGCCCCTATGTTTTCGATCGTTGCCGCAGTGAAGAACCGAAATTGGAACTGCAAGGCCATAAGCACACGGCGGCCTGCCATCTCAACGATCTTCCAGAGTCAGAAAACCCCATGCTTAACGCGCGGCGTCCTATTTAACGCCGCGCCTTTTTAATGAACGCTGGTTTCTGACAGGGTGTTAAGGACGATAACGCCCGCACCGATGAGTGCGATTCCAACCATGCCAGCTTTGTCAATCATTTGGCCGAATAACAACCATCCCGCCAGCGAGATGAGCACGATGCCCACGCCAGACCAAACGGCATAGGCCACACCGACAGGGATGACTTTCAGCGTGAGTGACAGAAAGTAAAAACTCGCACCATAAGCAGCGATGGTGAGGACGGATGGAATGAGCTTCGTAAAGCCTTCCGTCGCTTTCAACGCCGTGGTGCCAATCACTTCCGTGATAATTGCGATGGTCAGATAGAGCCAACTCATGCCATGCGGCCCTTCTTCTGGAGTGCCATTAATTGCGGAACAAGAACCGGCAATGCCATCACGATCCCGATAATTGTCGAGGGTAAGCCGGGCGCTACGGTTGGCAACGCAGCAAGGCCTAACAGCCAACGTTGCCATCCAACAAGTCGTGTCACCATAAATCCAGCAAACGCGCCAGATAGCATCACAATGCCAACCGCACATCCAAATGTAGTGACGAAGAAATCAAACCAAGTGAAGCCCTTGGTGACGATCAACATGGCTGGACCGTAAGTAAACACAAAGGGCACTAAAATTTTTCCCAATGCGAGACGGAACGCCGTGTTCCCTGTCTTGAACGGATCAGCACCCGCCATGCTGGCACCAGCATACGCGGCCAATGCCACAGGCGGCGTGATGTCAGCGAGTACGCCGTAATAGAACACAAAGAAATGCGCCACGATCGGCTCAACACCAAGAAGGCCGAGGGTCGGCGCGGCGACAGTGACCATGATGATATAGGTCGCCGTCGTCGGAACCCCCGTGCCGAGCAAGATACAGACAATCGCCGTCAAAATGAGGGTGAAAAAGAGCGTGAGGGATTTGATATCGGTCAGCCCACTTGGTGTGAACGACAAAACAAAATTGCCGATATCAGCTGCAACGGTCGTGACGAGCCACGAAATCTTAAAGCCAACGCCCGTCAGAGTAATCACACCCACGATAATACCGACAGCCGCTGCAGCCGCGCCGACCGCGATCGCATATTTGGCCCCGACGACAAAAGCGTCAGCGATATCAATCATGCGCTTTCGGCCTTCATTGCCGCGGAACCATGACAGCGCGAAAACCGATAGCAAGAAAAGACCGGCTAGAATGACAAACCAGCCTTCGGTCAGAAAGCTAAACCACGTCGCAGCCAACACAACGGCCGTAAAGGCGCTCGTCACAATACGGTCGCGCAGCAGCCCCACCACCATGCAGCCGGTGATACCCCAAAACGCCGCAAGATAGGGCGTGTAGCCAGAGAAGAGGATCGCCAACAAGAGCGCGAGCGGTGTTGCCGTCTGCCAGCCCTCGGCGATGACTTGGCGCGGGTTCGGGATATCTTCAGCCCGCATTCCTTTCATATCATTGCGCTTGGCTTCGAAATGCACTTGGCAGAAAACGCCAAAGAAATGCATGAACGCCGGGACAATCGCTGCGAGAATGATCGACGTGTAGGAGACACCCAAAAACTCAATCATCAAGAACGCGGCCGCGCCCATGATCGGCGGTGTGATTTGCCCGCCTGTCGATGCTGTCGATTCAACCGCCGCGGCGAAATGCTTGGGATAACCAAGCCGGATCATCGCCGGAATGGTGAGCGAACCAACGGTAACAGTGTTGGCAATCGATGAGCCGGAAATCATTCCAAACAAGGCGGACCCGAAAATTGATACCTTGGCGGGGCCACCGACATAGCGCCCAGCCACATAGGAAGCCAGATCAATGAAGAGCTTGCCAAGGCCAATGCGTGTCGCAAGAACGCCAAACAAAACATAATGGAAGACGTAGGTTGCGACCACGCCAAGTGCGACGCCATAAACGCCCTGACTTGTCAGATAGAGATGGTTGACGATGCCTGACCATGTCGCGCCCGGATGTTTGAAAATCCCTGGCATAGAAGGGCCAAAATAAGCATAGAGCATCAATGCAATGGCGATGATCGGCAACGCTATCCCGTTCGAGCGGCGCGTCGCTTCCAAAAGAACGATGATCATCACCGTGCCCATGAACACGTCTTCTGGCAGCGGATTGCCAACGCGAAAGGCGAGATCGTTAAAAATCCACGGCACATACATGCACGCCAAGACAGCGGCGGCCGCGAACACCCAATCCAATCCGGAAATTCCACCCGGCGCATAGACTGTCGAGCGCGGCTTGTCCTTATTGTTGCCCCACGCCGAGAAGACAAGAAAGATCAGGCCTAGAACGAAAGACAAATGGATCGCGCGATGGGTCGTCTCACGCAGAAGTCCAAACCCTGCCGTATAATAATGAAACAAAGAAAGAGAGAATAAGAGAACTGCAACAATAGACCCTGCCACAGGTAACAGCGGCCGAAAGCGAATCTCAGGGTCGAACTCTTCTTCGAGTGCGGCGAGATCAGAAGGGCTGTGCGTGGGTTTCATCGTTACGGTCTCAATCCTGATACGGTGCTTCGAAATAAAAAGGCACCGGATATAAGATGAGGCCCCGGCGCGCCGGGGCCTCGTATGATCAATCGACGCGGCTGACTTACTTAATCAGACCGATTTCCTTGTAATATTTCGCAGCACCAGGATGGATCGGGATACCGGCACCAGCAATCGCCGTATCCTTCTTAATCACCTTACCCTTAGCGTGGCCTGCATCAAGCGCCGCACGCGCCTTATCAGAGAACAGCGCCTTGGTGATTTCATACACGGTCGCTTCGGCGATCTTCGCTGACGTGACCCATTGCGCGCCGACTGCAAGTGTCTTGACCGCTGGGACGTTCTTATATGTGTCAGCGGGAATATCATCGCTCGCGAAAAACGGATATTCCTTGCGGATCGCGTCAGCCTGCGCGCCATCAATAGGAAGCAGGATGACGCCTGCACCGGTGGCAGCCAGTTCTGCAATCGCGCTCGTCGGATACCCGCCGACGAAGACGAACGCGTCGAGCGAACCATCGCGCATCTTGTCCGCCGCCTGGTTCGGCTTGATGTATTCCGGCTTAATGTCGGCTTCCGAGAGGCCATAAGCCTTCAAGATGATCTTCGCATCGACAAGCGTGCCAGAGCCCGGCTCATCAAGCGCGACCCGCTTACCCTTGAGCTCGCCGATGGACTTGATCCCCGATGCCTTGCTGGCAACAAAATGAATGCTTTCCGGATAAAGATTTGCAATCAGTCGCAGATCTTCGGCCTTCGGCTTGCCTTCAAACAGACCCGTGCCGGTATAAGCCCACGCCGCCACGTCAGCCTGCGAGAAGCCTGATTCAAGCTGTCCTGAAACAACGGAATTGACGTTTGCAACAGAGCCATTCGAAGCCTGCGCCGTCACGATCAAATTCGGCGGATTAGACACGATATTCGAAATCATGCCGCCGACCGGATAATAAGTACCAGCGGTGCCGCCAGTGCCGATACGGAAAAAGGTTGGTCCCTGCGCGCTGACTGTTGCAGCCAAGCCAACCGATAAGACCGCCCCCAAAGCGAGGCCGCCCAAAGTGCGACGCGAAAACATCAATTTTCTCCCTCTTATGATGTTTGTTGAAGCAATATGAACAGGTTAGGCCGGAGTCGTAAAGCGTCCTCGTTTACGCCGGTAAACAAGACGGACCGAGCGGCTCGAAACTCTTATAGGTCAGGATGAATTCCTGATGGCCGAGTGCCTCCGAACGGGTCCGTGCGCCCTGCCCTAAAGCGACGGTGAGATTGTAGATCTCCAAACCCACTTCATCGAGCGAAGCGCGCCCTTCAAGGATCCGGCCAGCGTCGACATCCATATCG
>VERN01000181.1 GCA_018882635.1 Beijerinckiaceae bacterium
CTATGGAACTGGGCCATTGAGCGCGTCGCCTACCGGCCCTTGCGCGGCTCGTTCCGCTTGGCGCCGCTGATCTCGGCAATCGGCATGTCGATCTTCCTCGCGAACCTCATTCAAGTTGTGCAAGGCCCGCGCAATAAACCGGTGCCGCCAATGTTCACGCAATCCGTGCCGCTGTTCACAGAGAATGGTTACACGGTTGCCATCGGTTACAAGCAGATCGCGATCATGGTGATCACTGTCGTTCTGCTCGCAGTGTTTTGGTACATCGTGCAGAAAACACCGCTTGGTCGCGCACAGCGTGCTTGCGAGCAGGACCAGAAAATGGCTGCGCTCCTTGGCGTTGATGTCGACAAAACGATTTCGCTCACCTTCGTCATGGGTGCCGCTTTGGCCGCCGTCGCCGGCGTCATGTATATTATGTATTACGGCGTCGTGAATTTCTCGGACGGCTTCGTGCCGGGTGTGAAAGCCTTCACAGCAGCGGTGTTGGGCGGCATTGGCTCACTCCCGGGCGCTGTGATCGGCGGTCTTCTCATCGGCCTGATTGAGACCATGTGGTCCGCCTATTTCTCGATCGACTACAAGGACGTCGCGGCTTTCTCCATCCTCGCGATCGTGCTTGTGTTTATGCCGACTGGCCTGCTCGGTCGTCCGGAAGTGGAAAAGGTCTAAGCCATGGCGCAACCGACCTTGTCCGCCAAAGCGGCGACTGAACCGACGCGCGTCCAACGCGCGTTCAAAGATGCCTTTATCGCTGCGCTCGTGATGCTCGGCCTATCAGTGCCGATCCTCGCGCTGCGCACCGAACAAAATATGAGCAATGAGGTCATCCTCATTCCGCGCCCTTGGCTCGTGGTGAGTTGCTGCCTCATCGTGTTCGTCGGTCGCCTGCTCCTCGGGCTGTTCGTCTTCAATCGTGCGCCAGACGCAAAGCCACTCTTTGAAACTCCGACAAGCCTTCGCACCGCATGGGACAAATTTGCGCCTTATGCTGCACAGGTTGGGCTTGGCGCGATCATCGCCTATCCGCTCGTCGCGCTTTATCTCGGCGGTCCGCAGGGCGCGATCAAATGGATCGACAATTTCGGCATCCAGATCCTGATTTATATTATGCTCGGCTGGGGCCTGAACATTGTGGTCGGCCTCGCTGGCCTGCTCGATCTCGGCTATGTCGCATTCTATGCGGTCGGCGCTTATTCTTACGCGCTGATTGCAACCAAGGTGATCCCCGCGACCTATCCCGATCTCGGTGTATGGGCGTTTTGGATTTGCTTGCCGATCTCCGGCATTCTTGCCGCCATGTGGGGCGTCATTCTTGGCTTTCCCGTTTTGCGGCTCCGTGGTGATTATCTTGCCATCGTGACGCTCGCTTTCGGCGAGATTATTCGCCTCGTGCTGATCAATTGGGTGGATTTCTCCGGCGGTTATGCTGGCCTGTCCTCAATCCCTCGACCGAGTTTCTTCGGCATTCCGTTTAATGCGTCTGAAACGGGTTTTGCCGCCAAATTCGGTTTGGAATTTTCGCCGATCTATCGCACCGTCTTCCTCTATTACGTCATTCTCGTACTTTCGCTGATCACCGCCTTTGTGACATTGCGTTTGCGTCGCTTGCCGGTGGGGCGCGCATGGGAAGCCTTGCGTGAGGACGAGATTGCCTGCCGCTCACTTGGCATCAACACGGTCTCAACGAAACTGACTGCCTTCTCGATCGGAGCGATGTTCGGCGGGTTCGCCGGAGCTTTCTTCGCAGCCCGTCAGGGCTTCATCTCGCCTGAGAGCTTCGTGTTTTTGGAATCGGCGCAAATCTTGGCCATCGTCGTTCTCGGCGGCATGGGCAGCCTTTTCGGTGTTGTCATTGCATCGATTGCGCTTGTCGGCGGCATCGAAATCCTGCGCGAGCTTGATTTCCTGAAGGCGATCTTCGGTCCGAGTTTCGATCCCACGCAATATCGCATGCTGATCTTCGGCCTTGCGATGGTGTTGATGATGTTGTGGAAGCCGCGCGGCCTGATTTCACATCGTGAGCCGACCGTCTTCCTCAAGGAGCGTAAATCCATATCAAGCTCCCTCGTGCAGGAGGGTCACGGCTAATGACAACGCCCCTCCTCCAAGTCGAACATCTCACCATGCGCTTCGGCGGCCTCACGGCCGTCGGTGATCTGAGCTTCAACGCTAAGGCTGGTGAAATCACCGCGCTGATTGGACCCAACGGCGCAGGCAAAACCACCGTGTTCAATTGCATCACCGGCTTCTACAAGCCGACTGAAGGCATGATCACGCTGACACAGCCGGACGGTAAAAAGCTTCTGCTGGAGCGCCTCCCCGGCCATGACATCAACTGGAAAGGCCGCGTCGCCCGCACCTTCCAGAACATCCGTCTGTTTGGCGGTATGACGCTGTTGGAAAATCTCCTCGTCGCGCAGCACAATGTGTTGATGCGCGCCTCCGGTATGACGATCTTCGGCATTTTCGGGACGCGCGGTTACAAGCGCGCCGAAAAAGAGGCGATTGAATACGCCGAATATTGGCTGGAAAAGACGGGCCTGATTGACCGCGCCGATGATGCGGCCGCTGACCTCCCTTATGGCGATCAGCGCCGTCTCGAGATCGCGCGTGCAATGTGCACGAAGCCGCTGTTGCTCTGCCTTGACGAGCCAGCCGCAGGCCTCAACCCGCGTGAATCGCTGTTACTGAATGATTTGCTGCTGTCGATCTGCCGCGACCACCAGACCTCAATCCTGCTCATTGAGCATGACATGTCGGTGGTGATGCAGATTTCCAACCATGTCGTTGTGCTCGATTACGGCCGCAAGATTTCAGACGGGTCACCCGATATGGTGAAGAATGACCCGAAAGTCATCGCGGCCTATCTCGGCGTCGAGGATGATGAGGTCGAAAAGACCGAGGCAGAGATTGCTGAGATTGCCGCTCACGCCCAAGGAGAAGCGAAATGACAAACGCGCTTCTCTCCGTTCGCGGAGTCAAAACCTATTATGGCAATATCATCGCGCTGAAAGGCGTCGATCTTGATGTCCATGAAGGCGAGATTGTAACGATCATCGGCGCAAACGGCGCTGGTAAATCGACTTTGATGATGACGGTCTTCGGCAAGCCACAAGCGCGCGAAGGCCAGATCATCTTCAACGGTCATGACATCACCCGCATGCCGACGCATGAGATTGCCCGTCTCCGGATCGCGCAATCACCAGAGGGCCGCCGCATTTTCCCGCGCATGACCGTGTTCGAGAATTTGCAGATGGGCGCGGCGATCACCGGCTTCAAACATTTCGACGATGACCTTGCGAAGGTCTACGCGATTTTCCCGCGCCTCAAGGAGCGTGCGGAACAACGCGGCGGCACGCTGTCGGGCGGCGAACAGCAAATGCTGGCGATTGCGCGTGCGCTGATGGCGCGCCCAAAGCTTTTGTTACTTGACGAACCATCACTCGGCCTCGCGCCACTGATCGTGCGTCAGATCTTTGATGCCATTCGCGATCTCAACCGCAACGAAGGCCTCACCGTCTTCCTTGTCGAGCAAAATGCGAACCATGCGCTCAAACTCGCCCATCGCGGTTACGTGATGGTCAATGGTGTGATCACGCTGAGTGGGACAGGGGCGGAATTGCTCGCCAACCCGCAGGTGCGTGCCGCCTATCTCGAAGGCGGACATTGAGGACATCACAATGCAGGGCATCCTCTACGAAGAACACTCCGCTTGGCTCTTTATGCTCGTCACCTTGATTATGGGTGGCGCAGCGGCTTGGGCCACAGGCCGCGCGATCGCGCTCACGTGGCGCCCGTTCTGGCAATTGTTCCCGGCACTGGCTGTGCTGGGTTTCGCGGTGCGTTTTATTCATTTCTCATGTTTCGGCGGCACGCTGTTGACGTGGCATTTCTACCTTGTCGATACGGCAATCGTGACGGTCATCGGTCTTCTCGGCTGGCGTTATACGCGGACGAGCCAGATGATCACGCAATATGCCTGGCTCTATGAACGGACCGGGCCTTTAACATGGCGTTCCCGCGCGTCTGCTTGACGCGCGGGAACCCATTCGAAACCGGGTGACACCCGTCCAAAAAGGCGCAATGATCGGCGTCATGACGGGTCCACCCGCTCATTGGATGACCGGATGATAACCGGGGATCCGAACTGCAACAGGGGAGCTATCGATGAAGAAATTTTTGTTGGCGAGCATTGCGCTCGGCGCCACGCTGGCCATGGCCGGCGTCGCCTCGGCGCAAATTAAGCTCGGCGTTGCCGGTCCGTTGACCGGCCCGAACGCAGCGTTCGGTGCGCAGCTGAAAAATGGTGTCGAACAGGCCGTTGAAGACATCAACGCCGCGGGCGGCATTCTCGGCCAGAAAATCCAGGTGTTCCTGGGTGACGACGTGTCGGATCCGAAGCAGGGGGTTTCGGTTGCCAACAAGTTCGTCGGTGATGGCGTGAAATTCGTCGTCGGTCACTTCAACTCGGGCGTCACGATTCCCGCATCTGAAGTGTATCAAGAAAACGGCATGCTCGTGATCACGCCTTCGGCGACGAATCCGAAGCTGACCGAGCGCAACATGTGGAACGTGTTCCGCACCTGCGGCCGCGATGACCAGCAGGGCGCCGTGGCTGCCGACTACATTGCCAAGAACTACGCTGGCAAGAAGGTCGCTGTTGTCCATGACAAGACCACCTATGGTCAGGGCCTCGCCGACGAAACCAAGAAGGCGATGAACGCCAAGGGCATCAAGGAAGTGCTCTATGAAGGCGTGAACACCGGTGAAAAGGATTTCTCGGCCCTCGTCTCGAAGATCAAGGCAGCTGGTGCTGACGTCGTCTATTGGGGCGGTCTGCACACGGAAGGCGGTCTCATCGTTCGCCAGATGCGCGATCAAGGCGTGAAGGCGCCGCTGATGTCGGGCGACGGCATCACCTCGGATGAATTCGCCACGATCGGTGGCCCGGGCGTCGAAGGCACGCTGATGACCTTCCCGCCGGACCCGCGCAACCGTCCGGAAGCGAAGGCCGTTGTTGCCAAGTTCGAAGCGAAGAAGTTCAACCCGGAAGCCTACACGCTCTATTCCTACGCAGCTGTGCAGGTGATCCAGCAGGCCGCCGTGAAGGCGAACTCGCTTGATCCGAAGAAGGTTGCTGAGACGATGAAGTCGGGCATGGTCTTCAAGACCGTGATCGGCGACCTCTCTTACGACAAGAAGGGCGACATCACCCGTCCGGACTACACGATGTATGTCTGGAAGAAGCAGGGCGACAAGATCACCTATGTCGAAATGAACTAAGTTTCATTTCACGTGAAAACGGAAAGGGCGCCGCAAGGCGCCCTTTTTATTTGGGATCGGTCGCTTCGAGATCGCCGCCAGGCGGCGTGACTGTTTTATCCAAACCGCGACAAGGCTGGGAACGTCTCAAGCAGCCAGAACGAAAGGCTCGCAAAACCGCCGGTCAGAAATCCGATGCCTGTCAGCACGAGCAAAGCACCCATCGCTTTTTCGACATAGACCAGCTTGGAGCGGAAGCGTTTCATCAGTGCTGTGAAGGGCTCTAACGCAAAAGCGGCCAGCAAAAACGGAATGCCGAGGCCCGCAGAATAAAGCGCCAGCAGCGACGCGCCACGCAGCGCTGTGTCTTCCGATCCCGCTAAAGCGAGGATCGACGCGAGGATCGGCCCGATGCATGGCGTCCATCCGAAAGCAAAAGCGAGCCCCATCACATAGGCGCCCCACAAGCCAACCGGCTTTTCCACATGCAGTCTTTTTTCGCGATAGAGAAAACCGAACCGGAACAGGCCCAAAAAATGCGCGCCCATCAAGAGGATCGCGAGACCGGCGAGTTTCGACAGCACATCGAGATGCGCACGCAACAAAAGCCCGATCGTTGATGCGGTCGCCCCAAGCGCCACAAACACGGTCGAAAAGCCGAGCACGAAAATCAAAGCGGCGAGCAAAATATCCCGTCGCGCCCGCGCGGTGCCCGACGCGGCAAAATCCTCAACGCTCTGCCCCGCGATGAAGGTGAGATAAGGCGGCACCAGAGGCAGCACACAAGGGCTCAGAAAAGAGAGCACACCAGCGAAGATGGCTGTGACAAGCGAAACATCGTTCATGACGCGGGTTGTAGTGGAGGATTGCAGCCTTGGCGAGGGC
>VERN01000325.1 GCA_018882635.1 Beijerinckiaceae bacterium
CATGATAGCAATCATCGTTTTTTTAGGGCCGGGCAGAATAGAGCTTATAGCGCAACCCTATTTTCAAGTAATGAGCAGTTTGATACATGGCAAAAGCCGAAATTGGTCACAATTCGACCCCTGTCATAGCACTGTAAATTAAGAGGATAGCCTTGCGTCGTGAAATTGCCGACGTCCTCAACCGCAACCCGAGCGCGACCCGCAAGGACATCGTCGAAGCGCTTTATTGGCGCGCGACGCTGAAATGGGGCCGTGTGCCGGAAACGGTCAAGGTCTGGTATCGAAGAAAATTGTTGTGACACAAAATAATGAAATCAAACCCTTGGACCATTATTTTCAATGTCGTTTCGGGAGCTTTAATTGGATTTGCCACCCCTTACCTTATGTTTTTTAGAATAGCATCTGTGTTCGGCGTAATCGCAGCGCGGCCCCTCTGTTCATGGGAGCAGACGGACCGGCGCATTTCTCCTGACCGGCGCCTTGTTGCGATTGGCGAGCTGTGGAAATGCGAAGACGATGGCGAACGAGGACCAAGATTTACAGTTGATCTTGCGTCACGAACTGGACAGTCCAGGTAAACTCTTCGCTAAGTTTCGTTAAGCGCTCTGCCCGGATATAAACGATTTGGACAGGTGACGGCACTGAGCGCGCGCACCTCAAAACGGATGATATTGATAAAGCCACGTCTCGGTCAGCACCTTATCGCCGTTTTTCAGGAAGCAGCGCATTTCGACGGGCTCTTTGCCCTCGACTGTCAGATCGAATTGCGCACGCCAATGGCCCTTCACATCATTGGGCACCGCTTCCGTCATGATGTAGGAGAATTTGCCCCGCGAGGCCCACAAAACCGGCTCTGGCTTGGTGCCGAATGGCAAATCAACGAGCGGCGGCCCGGCAAATTCAACCATAAATTTGCGCACGCCCTGCGGCCGCGGTTGGCCCGGCTGGCCGCCATTGCCCAGACGCGTCGCAACCACGCGCCCGAGCGGCGAGGGAAACGGCTCATCAGCAAACCAGTGCAACCGATACGCAAGATCATAAGTTGAGCCTGCGCGCGTCGGCTCCTGCGGGACCCACATGGCAACAATGTTGTCATGAATTTCATCGTCGGTTGGAATTTCGGTGAGCTGAATAGCGCCCTTGCCCCATGCGCCTCGCGGCTCAACCCACGCCGATGGCCGCAAATGATAGCGCACACCATCAAGATAATGATCAAAACTGCGATCGCGTTGCGACAGGCCAAACCCGCGCGGATTATCATCAACGAAGCTCGACACCGTCACGCTTTTCGGATTGTTAAGCGGCCGCCAGAAATGTTCGCCAGCACCTGTCCAAACCGCAAGACCATCGGAATCGTGAATCTCCGGCCGCCAATCCACCGCTGTCGGTTTCACGGTTTCTGAATACCAGAACATCGAGGTCAGCGGCGCAATGCCGAGC
>VERN01000182.1 GCA_018882635.1 Beijerinckiaceae bacterium
GAGTGTGGTCTGGGTGATATAGGCGACCTTTTCAGGGTCCGCGACTTCAATCGTCGCGATATCGGCGAGGGTGCCCGCCACATGGAGGCGGCCGCCGACTTGGCCGCGCGTGCCTTCCACTTCGGGATGGCCAGCATGGCCGATAAGGACCACATCATAGCCGCGCTCCGCATAGCGGCGGCCTTCATTATGAACCTTGTGAACAAGCGGGCAGGTGGCATCAATCACGTCGAGACGGCGCGCGGCGGCCTCCTGTTCAACGCTTGGTGCCACGCCATGGGCGGAAAAGATCGTCAGCGCGCCATCCGGGATCTTGTCGGTCTCGTCGACGAAGATCGCACCGCGCTCTTTCAGGCCTTCGACGACATGGCGATTGTGCACGATCTCATGCCGCACATAGACCGGACCTTTGCTGAACGCCAAAGCGCGTTCAACAATATCGATGGCGCGGACCACGCCCGCACAGAAACCGCGCGGGTTGGCCAACAGCACGCGAAGGGGGGGAAGCGCGTGCGCCATCACATTCAGGCCGCCCGCTTGAGGCCAAGCTGCGACCAGATGGCGGAGAGGGTCTCGACCAGATAGTCGATATCTTCATCCGTGTGCAACGGGCCGGGGGTGAAACGCAGACGCTCCGTGCCACGCGGCACTGTCGGATAATTGATTGGCTGG
This sequence comes from Beijerinckiaceae bacterium, assembly GCA_018882635.1. Lineage (GTDB taxonomy): Bacteria > Pseudomonadota > Alphaproteobacteria > Rhizobiales > Beijerinckiaceae > TNE-4. The sequence goes on from VERN01000182.1 coordinate 673, forward strand.
ACATAGATGCCAAAATTTTCCAGCAATACGTCACTGATCTGCTTACAGCGCACAGCATCACCCACCATCACGGGGACGATGTGGCTGGGATTTTCAAGATGCGGCAGATCGGCATCATCAAGTTTACGACGGAGATAGGCAACGCGGTCTCTTTGACGATCGCGTTCTGCCGAGCTCACTTTCAAATGCTTGATGCTGGCCGCTGCGCCCGCTGCAACAGCAGGCGGAATGGATGTTGTGAAGATGAAACCGGATGAAAAGCTTCGCACGAAATCGCAAAGGGCGGCCGAGCCAGCAATGTAGCCGCCATGAACGCCGAACGCTTTTCCCAGTGTGCCTTCAATTAATGTTAGGCGATGGGCGACGCCATCACGTTCGGCGACGCCGCCGCCGCGTGCTCCATAAAGGCCGACGCCATGAACCTCATCAAGATAGGTCATCGCATTGTGCTTTTCCGCGACGTCACAAATTTCAGCGATCGGTGCGATGTCGCCATCCATCGAATAGACGCTCTCGAACATCACCAATTTGGGCGCGCGCGGGTCGAGTTCTGAAAGATGGCGGTCAAGATCTTCGGGATCATTATGTTTGAAGATCCGCTTTTCAGCCCGGCTATGGCGCAGGCCTTCAATCATCGACGCGTGATTGCCCTCGTCTGACAAGACGATGCAGCCCGTGATATTGGACGCCAATGTCGAGATGCTGGCCCAGTTGGAAACATAGCCTGATGTGAAAATCAGTGCGGCTTCCTTGCGGTGAAGGTCGGCCAGCTCACGTTCGAGTAAAACGTGATAATGGTTTGTGCCTGAAATATTGCGTGTTCCGCCAGCACCCGCGCCGCTTTTATCAAGCGCTTCATGCATGGCTTTTAAGACGGCTGGGTGTTGGCCCATGCCAAGATAATCATTCGAGCACCAGACAGTGACTTCATGCGAACCGCGCGGGCCGTGATAGGTGGCCCGAGGAAAGGAACCGACCTGTCTTTCAAGATCAGCGAAGACACGATAACGACCTTCTTTCCTGAGAAGTCCGAGCTGATCGCGGAAAAACATTTCGTAATTCATGACTCGACTCCTTTAACGGTCGGAATGACTTTTGGGGGCAGTGCGACAAAGGCGGGTCCGGTTTCAGACCGGCCATGAAAAGCCCAGCGCCAGAGATGATCTGCCCCAACGGGGCAAGCGAGAAACCAGTGCTCGATCACGCCGAGCACAGCGAAAACGGCAAGAAAGGATGAGGCGACACGCGCGCCGCTTCCGATTGGTGTGTCGGCCGCGTTCACACAGAGCAGCACCGCAAGGATCGTGGCCATTGTCACGGTGAGCGCAAAAAAGCCGCTCACGGGACGGGTGCGAAAATAAGTCGCGAGATAACGCAGCTGATCGGGCAGGAAGTGGCCGAAGGAATGCGGGACGCCGAGAAAGAGATTGAGTTTGGTGGACAGGCGCAGCACCCATAAGAGTGCAAAGAGATGGATCGCAAAATGCGACACCGATCCCCATGTGATGATCGCAATGGCGGCTCCCGACAGGATCAAACCTGCTTCGTGATAAAGAATGCTATCAACGGCAGCGCGGAAACGCGCCATGCCTTTTGCGCCTTCGGGGCATGGCCCTTGCAGCGGTCCAGTCAATGTTCCCAAGAGAAACGTCGTTTCGTTCCAGGCCCATATGCCGAGGACGGATAGAAACATGGCATAAATCGCAAGCGTATCGTCGCGATCGCGTAGCGCATAAAGCGCTACAAGGCTGATGGCGAGGATCGCCGTTGCAACGGCAAGCGTATAGGGGAATGTGCGCGCCGGCAGCCCATCGAGCCACAGGATTATGCCGGTGGCAAACCACCAGGCAAAAACGGCAAAGAGTGCCGGCGCGACAAATTCCATTGCGATCACCAGACCGGTTGCAGGCGGGCTGAAGCCGGGAGTTCGTTTGTCTTGACCGGCTGAAAATAGAGACGGGCAAAGATCAAAGCCGCTCCGGCGGCATTCCAATAGCGTTTGAAGAAGCCGCTTATGCCGCCTTCTTCCTTGGCTGCTGCAATGGCCTCGGACCGCGCGAATAGGGCTTTTAACCCCTCGCGGAACACCGGATTGTCGATGTCGAGTGTAAGCGGGAAGACCTGCTTCGAGATTTCGTTACAGGTGCGGAACACCTGATAATCGTAATCATCAATGTCGATGCCGAGGCCGCGATGGAAGGCCGGGCGCATATGGTCTCGCACATACATCGTCGCGTAAACGGCGAGCAGGAAAAAGCGGATCCAATATTTGTTATGACCTTCGAGCAGTTCCGGATTGGCGCGCATTAGCAAAGCAAATGCTTCACCGTGCCGGAACTCGTCATTGCACCATTCCTGAAACCATTTGAAAATCGGATGGAAGCGATTTTCGGGATGGCGCTCCAGATGACGGAAGATCGTGATATAGCGCGCATAACCGATCTTTTCGGAAAGATAGGTGGCGTAATAAATATATTTTGGCTTGAAATAGGTATATTTTTTAGCACGTGCCAAAAAGCCCATATCAACGCCAACGCCAATATCTTTGAGTGCTTCGTTGATGAAGCCCGCATGGCGCGCCTCATCGCGGCTCATAAAGGTGAAGAGGTCGCGAATTTCTTTATTCGTCATCCGCTTCTTTAATTCGGCATAAAGCACACAGCCGGAAAATTCCGCCGTCAATGAGGAGACAAGGAAGTCCTTCAGCTCCACCTGGAGATCAGGGGGGAGGGCGGCTAAGTCGATTTCAAATTCTTCGGTGCGAACGAAATGACCCTTGTTCGGATCTGCGCGCATTTCGTCCATCAACGCGTCCCATTCGCGACGCACAGGCTCAACATTGAGCCTGTTCACGGCGGCATGGTCGGTTGTGTAGAAACGAGGGCTCAGGATCGTGTCCGTGAGCGCCAATGATGTTGAATCGAGGGCAATGGTCCCTCCGCCGCCTTCGAGCCGCATGTCATTCACTCCCGTCCGAGAAGCCAACTTCATAAAGTTCAGTGATTTCGCGATAGCCTTGGCTCTTGGCCCAAAGCCTATCGAACACATTGCCGCGCGTGACTGACGCGGTGCAGTGAGCAATCGTCTTCTCGCCAAAGGGTGGCATGGCGGGAGGATCTTTCACGATGATTTCATCGCCGGGTTCTGGATGAACGCCATCGAGAGAAACATGCGCGTGGAGGCTTTCGGCTGTATGCACGATTTCAACAGTGCAAGGCACGTCAAACGTTCTGCGAAGGAGATTGAGACCGCTCATTGTTTTGCCTCCGCACTGGAAGGCAGCAATTTTGCGAAGGCTTCGCGATTGGTTGGGCCGAAGCCATCGAGATCAATCGTCCGACCCGTTCCGCTATCCTGCAGCGTGAGCCGACCATCGGTATGGCGGACGAGAATGAACGCATCCTGTGGCGACAGGCTGGCAGCACGCCGATCGCGTGCAAAGCCGCGCAGAACACCGCGGATGAAGCCACCATCGCCGGGCCCGATGGTGACGAGGACGGTGCCCGTCTTCGCGTCACGCAGGACAATGCCGCTTGTGGCGCCATCTTCGGCAATAAAGCTAAGGCTTTCAGCAATGGGAGCACGCACTGAACGCGTGACGCCATAATCGCCATAACGGGCGGCAGCAGCGAGCGCGATGGATGCGAAGATGAGACTGCCTCCCGCGATCAGCAGGGATCGGGGAAAAGGCTTTTCTGCGAAGAGGGTGGTCATCGCATAATCCTTTCAGGTTTCAGGATGACGAGGCGGCACTAGCCGCACCGCCTGGGGCGGAGTGAGACATCAGCGGCGCACGCTGCGGCGCGGATGATAAAGCAGGGACCTGTCCGCCAAGCGCTTTCGCCAGCGCATCAGCGAGAGGAGCGGGATCGGCAACACCGCGGAGCATCGGTTCGGGATGGCTCATGTGCCAGGGGCGCACATTGGGCCAAGCGATGAGCCAAGCGATGCGTTCACTCTTTTCGATAGTGAGCGGGAAATCGCCGCTGCCATCTTTGTGAATGCGCATCCCGGCATTGACGATGTAGCGCAGGGGGATGTTCAACGTGCCGGTGAGAGCAACGCCGGATTTGATGAGCACGCGTTTGGTTGTCACGGCATAGGAGGTGTTGCGCGCTGACATCCATGCCAGCCAGACCAACAGGGTCATGGCGATGGCTGCGAGCGGTAAGAGCGCTGCGGCGTAAGACAGGGCATCCAACGCGCTTTGACCATCCGATAGGGCGGCGGCGAAGCGCCACGCCATCAGGATTACGAAATAGAGTGCAACGCCACGGACGTGAAACGCTTCGCGCGCGAGCGGCCAGAAGGCCGGGCCGCCCTTCCAGATGAGCTTTTCGCCCTCTGGAAGGTGCTGAAGCCGTTCGTTGAGCGACGGTTCGTAATCGTCGTCGTTCATATGAAGGGTTCCTGACGCTCAGGCGAGGCATAGAGATAGCCGCCGCCGAAATAGCCCATGATCTTGTCTTCCTCGAGCAGCGTGACGCTGTCAGGATTTTTGGTGGTCGGCACATGTTCAAACTGATCACCGATCAGCGCATGCACTTTCACCTTGCCGCCTGAGAGGAATGCGACCGGCACTGGAATGAGAACCGTGCGACCGCCCTTCGTCTTCATTTCAAAATAGCGGAAGAGGAATTCGGCCTGATCGACCCAGAGATCCGTAATGGTGCCTTGCTCAACGCCCTTGGCGTCAACAACGGACCAGCCACGCGGATCCTTGTCGCGTGCGCTGACATGATAATCACCTGCAACACGCAGCGGCACGATCTTGATTGCGCCGTCGGCCAAAAGATCAGGCTCATCGGCACGATCGGCGTAGGACGCTGCACCGACTTGATCGCGCATCGGATCGCCGGTGGGTGCGAAAGGCGCGCCAAAATAAGGAGCCACTTTTTCAAGCGGAAGATTGCGTGTGTCTTTTGCCGGACCGCCTGGAGCCTGCACTTCACCGCCATGGGGGAGAAGGAAGGTCTTGGGTTCCGGCATGGATGGGAAGCCCTGCAGGGAGCGGACCGAACCATTCACGCCATCAGCGATCAAAGGATAACCTTCGCGCTTGCTCTCGCGATGGAGATACATGATCAGGGCGGCGAAAAACGCCCAGAACATATAAAGGACGATCTGCGCGAGATCGACGCCTTGGGTGAATTCAATAAACATCATGGACCTCCTGATGTTGTGTTCGGTTCAGCTAGGGAGTTCGCCGAGACCGAATTTCGCTGATGGTTTGAAGTCTGCTGCGCGCCAATGACGCGCGAGCGGACCGATGACGATGAGGGTGAGGAAGAGAAGGAGAATTTCGAAATTGTAGACGACGCCATAGGCGGGGGCGTTGCCTTCGAACGCTTTGCCAAGCAGTCCCTTAGCAGCGATGGAGGCGATGAATTCCTGCAGCGCGCCGCCCACGACCATTG
>VERN01000183.1 GCA_018882635.1 Beijerinckiaceae bacterium
TTATGATCCGAGCTTCGGCCAGCGGCAGTTCGGCACCGGACCTTATGCGTGGACCATCGGTCGTCGCTTTGAGATGGCGGCGCGCCGTCGCGGCTTCAACGAACGCAAGATCATCATGCGCACGGACCTGTTTGATCCGCCGGTGCTGCAGGGCGGCCAATACGCATTGCTGTGAAGAGGCGGATAAAAGGAGAGCGGGGCGAAGCGAGCTTGCTCGCTTTGGCCTGCCGGTCTAGTCCGTGGTCATGACGCGTGCGCCCGGCAAAAAACCACCCCTTCTGATTGAGCTCCCGAACGGGCCGGATTTCGCGCGCGAGAAAACGATCATGAAGCGTGGCGGCGCGCCGGTCGCTGGGTGCGATGAAGCGGGCAGGGGCCCTTTGGCCGGTCCCGTGGTCGCGGCCGCCGTCATTCTCGATCCTCACAATATTCCGCCGGGTCTCAATGATTCAAAGCAATTGACGAAACAGGCGCGCGATGCGCTCTTCGAGGCGATTTGCGCAACGGCGCATATTGCGGTGGCCTCGATCTCGGCGCGCTTCATCGATCAAAGCGATATTCGCAAGGCCTCGCTCGAAGCGATGCGCCGCGCCGTTCTGGGCCTGCCGATCGCGCCGCGTCATGTCCTGGTCGATGGCCGTGATCTGCCTCATCTTCCCTGCGATGGTGATGCCGTCATTGGCGGCGATGGTCTCAGCGTGTCAATCGCCGCTGCATCCATCATCGCTAAAGTCACGCGCGATCGTATGATGGAGCGCGTCGGCCTCGCATGGCCGCATTACGGATTTGAATCGCATATGGGTTACGGCACAAAGAAACATCGTGATGCCATCGCGGCGCACGGGCCGTGCCCTTATCACCGATTGAGCTTCTCACCGTTTACGCTTGATTTACCATAAATCGACGAGAGCCTTTTCGGGACTCATCGAACCCATCCGTTAAACGCGGAATTTACCCTGACGCCTGCATTGTCTCCTCACAAGTTGCGTTGTTGATCTGTGGGGTTTGTGGGTTCAATGGTTTCTCTGCGTACCGGGGTTGCCGGCGCTCGGGCTCGGGTCAGGGTCGCGCGTTCCGTTCGTCCGTCGCCAGCCCCCCGGATGGGGGCCGTTCCGTTTGAAGTTGATCGCATTCTCGAAGGCGATTGCGTCGCGGAATTGTCACGGCTTCCCGCCAAAAGTGTTGATCTGGTTTTTGCCGATCCGCCTTACAATCTGCAGCTCGAAGGCGCGTTACAGCGCCCCGATCAATCCCTCGTGGATGCCGTCGATGATGATTGGGATAAATTCGCAAGCTTCGCTGATTATGATCAATTCACCCGCGCGTGGTTGACGGAATGTCGCCGCGTGCTGAAGCCCGATGGCACGCTCTGGGTCATTGGCTCGTATCACAATATCTTCCGCGTCGGCACGATCTTGCAGGATCTCGGCTTCTGGATTTTGAACGACATTGTGTGGCGCAAGGCCAACCCGATGCCGAATTTCCGCGGTCGCCGTTTTACCAATGCGCATGAAACGATGATCTGGGCATCGCTCTCGCCAAAAGCGAAGAGCTACACCTTCCATTACGAAGCGCTGAAAGCCGGCAATGATGATTTGCAGGTGCGCTCGGATTGGTATTTCCCAATCTGCACCGGCCATGAACGCCTGAAGGATGATGAGGGCCGCAAAACGCATCCGACGCAGAAGCCCGAAGCCTTGCTCGCCCGCGTTTTGATGTCGTCATCTAGTCCCGGCGATGTTGTGTTGGATCCGTTTTTTGGCACCGGCACAACGGGTGCGGTGGCGAAAAAACTCGGCCGTCATTTCATCGGCATTGAGCGCGATCCCAATTATGCGAAGGCAGCGCGCAAACGTATTGCTGCCGTCACACCGGTTGATCCGGCCTCTTTCGCTGAACCGCCCGCCAAGCGCAGTGAGCCACGCATTCCGTTCCAATCCGTGATTGAAGCGGGTTTGCTGCAACCGGGCACGCAATTGGTCGATGAAAAGCGGCGCTATAAGGCCTTGGTGCGCGCCGATGGAACGCTGGCGCTCGGCCAGCTTGTTGGCTCCATCCACAAAATTGGCGCGCTCGCACAGGGTCTTCCCGCCTGCAATGGCTGGACGTTCTGGCATTGTGAAACCAAGGACGGGCTCAAGCCGATCGATATTCACCGCCAGACTTTGCGCGAGACGATGGCGGCGTAAGCGCGTCATCTATGCTGATGGGCAGAGGGTTCCTGCGAAAGCCGCAACAAAAAGAGGCTTTCGCCGCAACCTTGCCATGGTTGCTGTATTAAATCCCAGATGAGCGGTGTAAATAGAGCCGCTTCTGGGAGATCGATCATGAGCACGAAACGGATTGCTTTAGCTGCGGCTTGTTTGATGGCGCTGTCAGGCGTCGCTTTGGCGCAGCAGCCTCCAGCAGCGGCGCAGGGGTCAGCGACAAGTGCAGCCTCTCCGCGCGGTATGATGGATGGCGGCATGATGGGCGACCGGATGTGGGGCCATGGCATGCATGAAGGCGGCATGATGATGGGCCGTCGCTATTGTCAGTCGAACGATGCAATGGCACCAAAAATTCTGGGTCGTCTCGAAAACACTATCAAACCGACAGAGGCGCAGAAGCCTGAAATGGATGCGCTGCGTGCAGCTGCGACCAAAGCGGAAGCGATCATACGTGCCGCGTGCCCGGCAGCGGGTGCAGATGATCGTTCGCCGCCTGCGCGCCTGGCGCAAATGGAAAAGAACGCCACTGCGATGGCCGACGCGCTGAAGATCGTACGTCCTCCCTTCGATGCACTTTATGCAAAACTGGATGACAAGCAGCGTGACCGCATGCGCTGGTCGCGCGGCCGTCATTAATCGAGTGCGAAATTAATTACTTTGCGCATCACGCTCGGCAAGGCCTCTTGATCGAGCGCTTGCAAAGAAACAAAGCGCGCCCCTTTGGGCGCGCTTTTGCGTGCACCACAGCGCGCAAGATAAATTGTGAGCTCAAGCGGAAAATGCGTGAACACATGGCGGACATGGCCGCGTAATTTGGTCCATTCGGCCTCCACCGGCGCTGATTGCAACGCGCCGCGTAAATTAAAATCGGCCGACCATTCCGTCCCCGGCACTTCTGTCATGCCGCCGAGCAGGCCTTTGGTTGGGCGCGTCCGCAATAAGATCGTGCCATCCGCCCGCAACAAGACGAAGGCTGCGCCGCGCCGCAACTGGCCTTCCTTTTTGGGTGTCTTGCGCGGAAAAGTTTCGGCATCCCCGCGCGCTTGCGCGGCGCATCGCCCGGAAAAAGGGCACAGGATGCAGGAGGGCGATTTGGGCGAACACAAAGTCGCGCCAAGATCCATCATCGCTTGCGCGAAATCGCCGGGCCGATCAGCGGGCACCAGTGCGGCAGTCAATTCCTTGATTGCTTTTTTGGCCGCTGGCAACGGCTCTTCAATCGCATAAAGGCGACTGATCACGCGCTCGACATTGCCATCGACAACCGTCGCCACCTGATTGAACGCAATCGAGGCAATAGCGGCCGATGTATATTCGCCAATGCCGGGCAGAGCGCGCAATTCATCGAGTGCTGACGGGAAAACACCATCATGCGTTTCAACCACCCTTTTGGCACAGGCATGGAGATTGCGGGCACGTGAATAATAACCAAGCCCGGCCCACGCGCTCATCACCGCTTCGCTTGGCGCATTGGCGAGCGCATGCACACTCGGAAAGAGAGTGAGGAATTTTTCGAAATAGGGTTTGACCGCTGTCACCGTCGTCTGCTGCAGCATGATCTCTGACAGCCAGACGCGGTAAGGATCGGGCACCTCGCCCGGTTTGGCGCGCCATGGCAGGCTGCGCCGATGCCGGTCATACCAAGCCAGTAGCATTTCTGCCGTCGGGGCCGGTTTCGGGTCGACGGGGGAGGGGCGCGCCTTTACCATGCCCCCGTGATAGCGCTCCGATGTGCGGGCGCAAGACACAGCCCATCCCGATCCCGCAACTCATTCCGCGCCCCATGTCCGATAAGCCGCCCCTCAAACGCGTGACACGCCCGCTCGCCGAACTGGTCGAGGGCTGCATCGCGCCCGTATTGGCAGCGCAAGGTTTTGCCGCGTCCGATATTGTGGTCGGATGGCCGGAGATCGTGGGAGCGCGGCTTGCGCCCTTTTGCGAGCCTGTGAAGGTGCAATGGCCCCGCCGCCCCGGTGGTCCGGACATGCCCTCTGACCCAGCGACGTTGGTCGTCCGGGTCGAAAGCGCGTTCGCGCTCGAAGTCCAGCATCTGGCGCCCGTCATCATCGAGCGGGTCAATGCCCGCTATGGCTGGCGCTGCATCGGTCGGCTGACCTTCCGCCAAGGACCCGTCGGTCGCGACCGCGGGCCCGCCCCAGCCCGGCACGATCCATCGCCGGAATCGGTGGCCAAGGCCGCCGCCGCGATTGGATCCTTCGAGAATGAGGGGCTGCGGGATGCGCTGGCGCGCCTCGGCGCCGGAATTGCCGAAGCAAAGCCTGAAACTGGCCATAAACGCTGAACTTGGCGGTTTCTCGCTCAAATCGGTGGGGGAAAAGCTGTTTTTCGCCGCCGGAGCGCTCTTGCCACAAATTGACCGCTGTTCAATGGTCCAGACTGGCCGGAACAGTAACGGCCGGTCCGCAGGCCTGCCGGCCACGCTCTTGATGCCGAGGATAAGATTGATGTTGTTCCGCCGCACGTTTCTCACCGGCCTTGCGGCCGCGGCCATCGCCTTCACGGGCGTATCGATGGCCTCAGCTCAGACCGTGTCGGTCGATGAACTCGCTGTTCCAAGCCCGTTGGGTGATGTCGAGCTCGGCAACAAGAATGCCAAGGTGAACATCATCGAATATGCCTCGATGACGTGCAGCCATTGCGCGACTTTCCATGAAAAGACGTTTCCGGAGCTGAAAAAGAAGTGGATCGACACCGGCAAGGTGCGCTTCACACTCCGTGAATTCCCGCTCGATCCGCTCGCGACCGCAGGTTTCATGCTCGCGCGCTGTGCGGGCGGCGACAAATATTACCCGATTGTCGATCTCCTGTTTTCTCAACAGAAAAATTGGGCCTTCTCAAATAAGCCTGTGGAAGCCCTGCTTTCTCTGGTGAAACAGGCCGGGTTTTCACAGGAAAGTTTCGAGGCCTGCTTGAAAAACCAGCAGATCTATGACGCCGTGAATGCGGTGCGAGACAGGGCGGCGCAGAAATTCGGAGTGAATTCGACGCCGACCTTCTTCATCAACGGTCAGGTCTACCGGGGTGCGTTGTCAGTCGAGGAACTCGACAAGATTCTCACCCCCCTCGTGGGCGGCTGACCGCAAGCGGGATCTCTCTGGGCCCGCGCCGTTTAAGCAAGGGTCCACCCGATGATTTTGACGCGATTGCGTATTGCCGGCTTCAAATCCTTCGTCGATCCGACGGAGTTTCTGATTGAGCCGGGCCTGACTGGCGTCGTCGGACCCAATGGTTGCGGCAAATCCAACCTTGTCGAAGCGTTGCGCTGGTGCATGGGCGAAAGCTCGTTCAAGAGCCTGCGCGCATCGGGCATGGATGATGTGATTTTCGCGGGCTCTGGCAATCGCCCGGCCCGTAATACAGCCGAAGTGGCGCTGCTGATCGACAATCGCCTGCGCACCGCACCTGCGGCCTTCAATGATGCCGAAGAACTCGATGTCTCGCGCAAGATTGAGCGCGAATCAGGCTCGACCTATCGCATCAATGGCCGCGAAGTGCGCGCCCGCGATGTCCAACTCTTGTTTGCTGACGCGGCAACCGGCGCGCGCTCGCCTGCCATGGTCCGTCAGGGCCAGATTGGCGAAATCATTTCTGCCAAGCCGCAGGCCCGCCGCCGTATTCTGGAAGATGCCGCCGGTGTGGCCGGCCTTCACACCCGCCGTCACGAGGCTGAACTGCGTCTCAAAGCAGCGGAAGACAATGTGCAACGTCTTGAAGACGTGTTGCAGCAGATTGATTCGCAGGCTGAAGGCCTGAAGCGTCAGGCCAAGCAGGCTGCGCGTTATCGCACGCTCGCTGCCGATATTCGCAAATATGAATCGGTCGTTCTGTACCTGTC
>VERN01000184.1 GCA_018882635.1 Beijerinckiaceae bacterium
CCACAAGGGCGCCATCACCGCCGCGTCGGCCCCTGCGCGCGGGGCGCCAAGCGCCGCCACCGTCACATCATAGCCCCGCCCCGCCAAAACCCGCGCGGCGACATAGCCGTCGCCGCCATTATTACCGGGACCACAGGCCACCAAGACCGAACCGCCGGGGGGCAAAAGTCCTTGCGCAGCCTCGGCCACAGCTCGACCCGCATTCTCCATCAAGCGGAGCGTCGGCGTGCCGTTTGCCGCGGCCATTTGGTCAGCCAGACCGGCCTCTTGGGTCGAAAACAGCGGGAGAAGACGGGGCAAATCCATCCTGCTTTTAGAGCGCGCCCGCTCGGGCGTGGCAAGGGCCCCACCAGCCAACAGGCCTATCGCCCATCAATTACTCAGTTGCATATATTTTGTGCATTTTTTTGCAGCAAACTGCTATTCAACTATGCAATCTTTTGGCGAATTTTCCGGCGGATCGCTTAAAATCGCCCGTGACCGGCAGCGGGCCGGGTGCTATGTGCAAGCCCGGTTGCAAAAGCTTCACCGAGGCTGATCGACCAAGGGGCCGCGTAGTTGCGGGAACAGCAGGCGCCATGAAAAAGATTGAGGCCATTATCAAGCCGTTCAAACTCGACGATGTGAAGGAAGCGCTTCAGGACGTGGGTTTGCAGGGCATTACCGTGACAGAGGCGAAGGGTTTTGGTCGCCAGAAGGGTCACACCGAGCTTTATCGCGGCGCTGAATACGTCGTCGATTTTCTACCGAAGGTCAAAATTGAAATCGTGCTGCCCGACGACCTCGTCGAGCGTGCGGTTGATGCCATTCGCAAGGCGGCGCAGACCGGCCGCATCGGTGATGGCAAGATTTTTGTATCGCCTGTCGAAGAGGCGATCCGCATCCGGACCGGTGAAACCGGACTCGACGCGATCTGAACTCCGCTAAGAGCTTTCCAACACGGCCGCACGGGCGGAGACCTGAGCGCGGCCACAAGAACAGAGGATGAGACTGATGAAGACCGCCAAGGACGTGCTGAAGGCGATCAAAGACAATGACGTCAAATACGTCGATTTCCGCTTCACCGATCCGAAGGGCAAGTGGCAGCACGTCACCTTCGACGTCTCGATGATCGACGAAGAAATTTTTGCTGAAGGCACGATGTTCGACGGTTCGTCGATCGCCGGCTGGAAGGCGATCAACGAGTCCGACATGATGCTCATGCCGGATCCGACAACCGCCACAATCGATCCGTTCTTCGCAGCCTCGACCATGTCGATCGTTTGCGACGTGCTCGAGCCGACAACAGGCGAACCCTATGAGCGCGATCCGCGCGGCATCGCCAAGAAGGCCGAAGCCTATCTGAAGTCGACCGGCATCGGCGACACGATCTATGTCGGCCCGGAAGCCGAATTCTTCGTGTTCGACGACGTGAAGTTCATGGCTGACCCCTACAACACGGGCTTCAAGCTCGATTCAGCCGAACTGCCGACCAATGGCGATACAGATTACGAAGGCGGCAACCTCGGTCACCGCATTCCGATCAAGGGCGGTTACTTCCCGGTTCCGCCGCAGGACACGGCGCAGGACATGCGCGGTGAAATGCTCGCTGCAATGGCTTCCATGGGCATGCAGGTTGAAAAGCATCACCATGAAGTCGCGTCGGCTCAGCACGAACTCGGCATGAAGTTCGACACGCTCGTTCGCACCGCCGACATGATGCAGGTTTATAAATATTGCATCCACAATGTCGCGCAGAGCTATGGCAAGACGGCGACGTTCATGCCGAAGCCGGTGTTCGGCGACAATGGCTCGGGCATGCACGTTCACCAATCGATTTGGAAGAACGGCAAGCCGGTGTTCGCTGGCAATAAGTACGCTGACCTCAGCCAGGAATGCCTGTGGTACATTGGCGGCGTCATCAAGCACGCCAAGGCGCTGAACGCATTCACCAACCCGTCGACGAACTCCTACAAGCGTCTCGTCCCGGGCTATGAAGCGCCAGTGTTGCTCGCTTATTCGTCGCGCAACCGTTCGGCTTCGTGCCGTATTCCGTACACGTCTTCGCCGAAGGCGAAGCGCGTTGAAGTCCGCTTCCCCGATCCGATGGCGAACCCCTATCTCGCTTTCGCTGCGTTGACGATGGCCGGCCTCGATGGCATCCGCAACAAGATCGATCCGGGCGCTGCGATGGACAAGGATCTCTACGATCTGCCGCCGCGTGAACTCAAGAAGATCCCGACCGTGTGCGGCTCGCTCCGTGAAGCGCTTGCCTCGCTCGATAAGGATCGCGCATTCCTTAAGGAAGGCGGCGTGTTCAACGACGATTTCATCGACAGCTTCATCGAACTGAAGATGCAGGACGTGATGCGTTTCGAAATGACGCCGCATCCGGTCGAGTTCGTGATGTATTACTCGCTCTGATCGCATCAGGGTTTGGAATAGAAACGGGGCGCCTTGAGCGCCCCGTTTTTTTTGGCGCGTGCAACCGAACGATAACAGCACAAACAAAAAAGACCGGCGTCACCGCCGGTCTTTTAATTTTGATCGATCGAAACGATCAGGGCTTCGGCGGAGTAGCCGGAGCGCCACCACCCGCTTCGAGCTTCTTGCGAAGATCGTCAGCCTGCTTCTGCATCTGTTCCTGCATCTGGCGCTGCTGCTCTTCCAAAACCTTCGGGTCGATCGGCGCGCCATCGAAAGCCTTGCCGAAACCTGTCAGCGGCACTTCGAACGTAACTTCACGCGTGAACTGGTTCTGCACGCTGACCTTCAGCGTATTACCCTTGCGCATCTGGTCGATCGTAGCTTGTCCAACCGCGCCTTCAGCGAAGCAGCCATTCGGGAAGCAAACGGCATATTTGCCACCTTGGCCCTGCCCCGCGTCGATCGCGAAACGAATGCCCGGCTGCAGCAAAAGACCAAGCGGCATCAGGAAGCGAACGATGCGGTTCTGATCACCAGCGACATCATAAACAGCGACGGCGAGAACAGGCTGACCCTGATCCGAAACGAAATCGCGCGTGGTGTAGCAGATCTTCTTTTTGTTGCCGGGATCTTCGCCGCACACTTTCAGCCAATCGGCCTGCGAAGGCTCTGGCTTGACCTGCACAACGGTGGGGCCAGTGGCTTGACCCTGCGGCGCGGCCTGCGGAGCACCAGCGGGTGCAGCAGGCGCAGCCGGCTTAGCCGGAGCGGCCGGAGCAGGAGCAGGCTTGGGCTGCTGAGCGAGGGCTGGGGCGGCCGCAACGAACGCCGCCAGTGCGACAGCGGCAGGCCGCAGAAGGTTCGAGGAAAGCGACATCAATAAAGTCCTTTGCATCGGGCAAGACGGAAGCGGCGCGGCACGCCGGTCTCCAACCCCTCCACCCAGATTCGGGCCGAAGGAAGATCGTCGGGCACGCTCTTAACCCTAACTTCGCGTGCTTTCCAGCCTTAATGACAAGCACACGCGAGAGACACGGGGATGACCCTCAGAAAACCGACACCATGCTAGACTAACGCTGCATGAAACACGCGAATCGCCTCCTCACTGCCCTTCTTTTTGGGCTCCTCATCTGCCTCGCACCGGCCTTGGCCGCGCCGAAGCATGGCATAGCGATGCATGGCGATGCGGCCCTGCCGCCGAACGCCCCACTCCCCTACGCTCAACCAGACGCTGCCAAAGGCGGCCGCATCGTGTTTGGCGCGTTGGGCACGTTCGACACGCTCAACCCCTATGTGGTGCGCGGGATTGCAGCCCATGGGATCGCGGCCCCGATGCAGCTTGTCTACCAGACGCTGATGATGCGTTCGGCCGATGAGCCCTTCACACTCTACGGCCTCCTCGCCGAAACGATTGATGTTCCCGACGATCGCTCTTCCGTGACGTTTCGCCTGAACCCGAAAGCGCGCTTTTCCGATGGCACAAAAGTCACGGCAGACGATGTGCTGTTCAGCTGGCGCATGTTGAAAGAGAAGGGCAAACCAAATTTCCGTTTCTATTATGCCAAAGCCATCAAGGCCGAAGCGCTCGACCCGGAAACGGTGCGCTTCACTTTTGCGGACAGCTCGGATCGTGAATTGCCGCTGATTTTAGGCCTCATGCCGATCCTCTCTGAAAAGCACACGGACATTCTCAAATTCGGTGAAACCGATCTCACAATTCCCGTCGGCTCGGGGCCTTATGTCATCGCGCAAATCAAGCCAGGCGACAGCATCCTCTTCAAACGCAATCAAGATTTTTGGGCCAAGGACCTGCCAATCCTGCAGGGCCTTTATAATCCGGACGAAATTCGCTTCGATTATTTTCGCGATGCGAATGCCTTGTTTGAAGCCTTCAAGGGCGGGCACTACGATATCAGGCTAGAAGATAGCCCGACGCGTTGGATCTCAAATTATGATTTCCCCGCTGTGCTGGATGGGCGCGTGGTGAAAGATCCCCTGCCGCTCGGCACGCCGAAGGGGATGACCGGGTTTGTCTTCAATACACGCAAGCCGATTTTTGCTGATATTCGCGTGCGCGAAGCGCTCGGCCTGATGTTTGATTTCAATTGGGTCAACAGCCATTTGTTCAATGGCCTCTACAAACGCACCGATTCCTATTTCGCTGGCTCCGCTTTGTCATCGGCCGGCCGCGCCGCCAATGATCGCGAACGCGAACTCCTTGCCCCCTTCAGCAAAGATGTGCGCGCTGACATCATGGCGGGGCAATGGAAACCTTTTGATGCGGATGGCTCGGGCCGTGATCGCTTAGCCGCGCGCGAGGCCCTCGCGCTTTTGCAAAAAGCTGGATGGGCGCTGAAAGACGGCGTGCTGCAAAATGCACGGGGCGAACCCTTCAGCTTTGAGATGTTGGTGATCAGCCGCGTGCAGGAACGTCTCGCCGTCAACTATGCCGAAATGTTGAAACGCATTGGTGTGACGATGAAGGTCCGCCTTGTCGACGATGTGCAATATTGGCGGCGCGTCAGTGGCTTTGATTTTGATATGATCCAGTTCACCTGGGGTGCCTCCCCCTCCCCGGGCAATGAACAGTTTAATCGTTGGGGTGTGAAATCCGCAGAGCGCGAAGGATCCTTGAATTATGCCGGGGCCAAAAATCCTGCCATCGACGCGATGATCGACGCCATGTTGCAGGCCAAAAGCCGCGAGGATTTCACAAGTGCGGTGCGGGCGCTCGACCGCGTCTTGCTCTCGCAATTCTACGTCGTGCCACTCTTCCATGCGCCCGAACAATGGTTGGCGCGCACCAGCCGCGTTAAACGCCCCGAGAAGGTGCCGCTCTTCGGCTTTGCACCCGAAACCATCTGGGTCGCTCCATGATAGATCGATACGCGCTGCGTCCGACCTTATGGCAGGGCCTGACATTGCGCGATCTGATCAGTGCTGCAACGGTTGAAGCGCCAGCCGCGGGCCTCATCACAGACATTGGATTGGACGGGCGCCGCCTGCATTTAACCGCCCGTGCGCTTGATCACATTGCCAATCGTGTTGCACGACGCTTTGCGACAGCTCGCGCACAGAAAGGCGACACAATCCTCATCGCCTTGCCAAATGGAGCGCCAGCTATCATCGCACTTCTTGGCGCATTGGGAGCGGGCCTCACACCCTGCCTCGTCGCGCCGACCCTCGAGGATGATGCGCTCGCGCTGGCTCTGCGCCGCGTTAAACCACGCGCCATCGTCTCCGCCAGCTTTCCGCAATTTGATCCGCTTTCCCGTTGCGTCACAGCGGCAAGGCGTCTCGCCATGCCGCTTTATTTATGGAATTTCGGTCCTGTCGACCACGACCACGCAGCGCCACTATATGACTTGCTGAGCGGCGATGCGCCTGCGCGCTTATTGCGCATGCACCCACCCAATGCCGGCGATGCCGATATCATGACATTATGGGATCGCGGCGATGGGCCCGAACCAGTGCGCCATCAGCAGGCGGGCTTGCTCGCGCAGGCCGTGCTCGCACGCCTTGCGCAGCCAATCGCATCCACGCGCATCGTTTCTGCTCTCTCCCTAACAACACAGGCGGGATTAATCCTCGGCCCGCTGCGTGCTTTACTCACGCGCACGCCGCTCACGCTGATCGCAGATCCCTCCTCAGAG
>VERN01000185.1 GCA_018882635.1 Beijerinckiaceae bacterium
GAGCCTCACGAGGCCAAACCGCCTTTGCCACCGGTGGACGTTCAACCAGCGACCCCCGCACCCGCGGCTCCGCCGCCCGTCGCGAGCACACTGGTGCGCCCGCATGAACCTGTTCCGCCGCCGCCTCCCGAAGCCTTCGCCGCCGCTGAAGCTAAGCCTTCCGACAATAACGCGGCCACAACCAGCGCTGATCGCGTCGAACCAATTCCGGCCGAGGCCGCGCAGGCAACCAAGCCGCCCGCGAAGCGTGGCGTTTTGGGACATATGGGCCATGCCGTCGGGGCCGTCCTTACCTTTCTCATTATCGTCATCGGCGTGACATGTGGTGCGATTGCTTGGCAATTGTCGCGCGGTCCGATTTCACTCGACATTATCACCGAGATCGTCGCGACCTCGTTAGAGGCGCAATTTGGCGATGGTTTTGATGTCGATGTGCAGCACACTGATTTGCGCAATACGCCGGATGGGATCGTGCTTGGCATCGAAGGCGTCAGCGTGCGCGATCCCGCCGGCAATCTTGTTGTGTCATCGCCGCAAGCCTCAATCGGAATTGATATCAAATCATTGCTGACCGGCCGCTTTCAGGCGCGCGATTTTCAATTCATTGGCCTTGCCATTGCAGTGACTATTCTACCGAACGGGCAATTGACGATTGCTGCGGTTCCAGCTGATCAAGCGGTGCCGCCCGCGCCAAATCAATCTGCGCCTGGCGTGGCAACGAGTGTCGCGCCGACGCCAGCTGATCAATCGGTAGCGCAGCAAATGCTGAGCCTTGGCACGTTCGCCGATACGGTGGCGGGCCGTTCTGGCCCGCTTGCCATTCTCGATCATGCCGCCATTCGCCAAGGTCGCCTGACCCTCACCGATATGAGGCGCAATCGATCGATTACCTATTCTGATCTCTCGGTGAATTTTACCAGGCCCGATAATGATCAAGAGACGCGCCTTGTTGTCACCGCGCGAGGACCGCATGGGACATGGTCAGTCACGGCGGCCGTCATTGGCAAGCAGGGTCATAATAAGCGCATGCGCTTTGCGACCCGTGATCTCGCGATTTCCGAAATGCTCGGTTTTGCCGAGCCGGGTCTGATCCCCGTCTATACGGATATGCCGATCTCGATGGAATTGACCGCTGATTTCGCTGGCGACAATGCGGTGATGGCGATCGACGGCCAGATCACGGGCGGCAGTGCGCAGATTGAATTCGCGGACAAAGCCATCAAGCCATTAAGGATTGATCAATTACAGGGCGCGTTTGCATGGGATCGCGAACGCCATCTCATCGCGCTCCGAAATCTCGACGTCTCTGGTGGTGGGAGCCGCCTGCGTCTGACGGGCACAGTGACACCGCCCGGCGATACGGACGCACCTTGGGTGTTTCGTTTGTCCAGTCAGGATTCGGCTTTGCGCGAGCAAAGCGCGCGCAATCATCAAATCGATATTGATCAGATTGTGGTTGGCGGCCGTATCGCGCAGGGCTTTGGTGGCATCAGCATTGATGAAATGTCTGTCACAGGCCCGGAAGTGGCGATCAACATGTCCGCCTTGGTGGGCAAGTTTGAAGAGCGTGATGGCTTCGCCATGAAGCTGAAGGCCAGCCGCATGCCAGCGATGACGCTCCTGTCATTTTGGCCACCTTTCATTGTGCCAGCCATTCGCAGTTATTTTCTCGACTCCGTGCGTGGCGGCCAAGTGGATCGCTTTGATTACACCATTAACTTCACGCGCGCGCAATTTGCTGATGCCATGGCCGGGAGACCGGTGCCCGATGAGTCTGCTCTGCTTGAAATCGATTCAAGTGACGTTTCGTTCTATCCGCAGCCGGGCTTACCGCTCTTCACATCGCTTCAAAGTGTGAGCCGCATGACGGGCCGCACCGTCACGGTGAAAGTATTAAAGGGGCTCATCCCCTTTGCTCCGAACCGGGCCATCACAATTGGCGAGACTGTTTTCAGGATCGGTGACGTCAATGCGGACCCGCCACAACCGACGATCTCATCGAAGACGAAGGGTGGCGTTGATGCCTATGCGGAATTGTTCAAATCCGAATTCATGCGTCCTTTCTATTCGCCACCGTTTGATCCAGCGCAGGTCAAAGGGCAAATGGAAGCAACCGTGGCGATCGGTTTCCCGCTGATTGACAATCCGCCCGTCGAGGCGGTCGCTGTCACAGCAAACGGCACGATCTCTGGCCTTGTCGTTGATCGTGTCATTGGTCGCGATAAGCTCGAAAATGGTCAATTTAATTTCACCGCCGATAAGAATGGTCTCTTTGTAAAAGGGGATGCACGAATTGGCGGCATGAGCAGCACGATGGAGCTGCGCCAACCCAAGGGCGTTCACTTTGCCGATGTCAGCCTCACCGGCCAGATCGATGAAGCCGCCCGCACGCGCAAAGGCTTTAAATTCGGCAATCAGCTCACGGGCTCGATTGGTGTGAAGGTTCAGGCGCGCGAATTTGGCGGGCCTAAACAAGTGACCAATGTCGAACTCGATCTCACCAAGGCCGGCATCAATGGCGTCATTCCCGGTTGGGTGAAGCCTGTCGGGAAGGCCGGAAAAGCGACGTTCAAGCTGCAGTCTGGTCCGAACGATTCAATGGTGTTTGATGATCTCGTACTCGACGGCGGTAATGGTGTTTCCGCCAAGGGCGATGTCACGCTAGGGGCAGACGGCGAATTAAATGCCGCCAAGCTGTCGACATTGAAGATTTCTCCCGGCGACTCGATGACGCTTGATGCCAGCCGTAAAGACAATGTGCTCAAGCTTTCCATTAGGGCGAGCACGATTGATCTGCGTCCGGAGCTTAAAACCTCCTTTGCGCCAGCCACGACAGGGCCAGGGTCTCCGGCGAATGCCGACATTGATCTTGAATTAAAGGCGACGGCGGCGTCGGGATTCAACAATGAAGCGATCACCAATCTTGACGTCAAACTGTCGCAACGCGATGGCGCATGGCGTGATCTCAAGCTGAGCGGCAAGCTGGGTAAAGCCACAGTGGTGGGCCAGAATGCGCGGAGTGAGGAAGGGCTTCCCGTTATCGCGATTGAGACCACAGATGCAGGCGCATTGTTGCGTTATCTTGATCTTTATCGCCGCATGGTCGGCGGCAACATGTTGCTGCAATTCGCGGGCAAAAATGACGACATGAAGGGCGGTATCATCA
This sequence comes from Beijerinckiaceae bacterium, assembly GCA_018882635.1. Taxonomy (GTDB): domain Bacteria; phylum Pseudomonadota; class Alphaproteobacteria; order Rhizobiales; family Beijerinckiaceae; genus TNE-4. The sequence goes on from VERN01000185.1 coordinate 3,167, forward strand.
TTCGGCAATTTGCGTTGAAGGATGATCCGGCCCTTGCCAATGTGGCAGCCAGCAGCAAAGCTGCCGGACGCGAAACGATCAGCGATGCGACCGAAGTCCCGTTCACGAAGTTGCGGGCGGACTTTTCCTTTGAAGGGGGGCGCATGATGTTGAAGGATGCGACCCTTTCGGGGCCGCAAGTGGGTGGAACCGTTGAAGGCACGCTCGACTTCACCAAAGATCGCGCCGATCTCAGCGGCACTTTTGTTCCCGCTTACGGCATCAACAATGCGTTCAATCACATTCCGATCGTTGGGCAATTGCTAGGCGGCAAGGATGAGGGTTTGTTCGCGATTAATTTCCGCGTCACGGGGGCCTTGTCCGCACCCACTGTTTCGGTCAATCCGCTCTCAGCTGTTGCGCCCGGGTTTCTGCGGAAATTTTTTGGTGTCTGGGGTTCGGGCGATGATACAGCGGGGCAGGCCAAGCCTGCGCCGCGTTAATCGCGCTTCAGCATCAGCGGAAGGTTAGGCTCGCTTAAGAAGAACGTGTTTCTTTTTGCCGAGCGACAGTTTCACGGCACCATCATGCATGAACGTGTCATGGCCGAGATTGGCGCGGTCATCGGAAATGACAGCATCGTTCACACGCAAGCCACCCGCTTTGATTTGGCGGCGCGCTTCGCTCGTTGAGGCAACAAGGCCTGCCTTGACGAAAGCGGCGAGAACGCCAAGCCCCGCATCCACATCTGATGCGGTAATTGTGATGGTTGGCAGCGTGTCAGCCGTAATGCCTTCTTCAAACGTTTTGCGCGCTGTCAGCTCCGCCTGCTCGGCCGCGTCGCGGCCATGCACCATGGCAGTGGCTTCGGTCGCAAGAATTTTCTTGGCTTCATTGATTTCAGCGCCGCCCAATTGTTCGAGCCGTGCGATTTCATCAAGCGGCAATTCAGTGAAGAGCTTTAGGAAGCGGCCAACATCGCGATCTTCGGTGTTGCGCCAGAACTGCCAATAATCATAGACGGGCAACATATCCGCATTGAGCCAAACAGCACCTTGCGCGGTCTTTCCCATTTTTGCACCGGATGCGGTCGTCAAAAGCGGAGAGGTGAGCGCATAGAGCTGTGGTGTGCCCATGCGGCGGCCAAGATCAATCCCTGTGACGATATTGCCCCATTGATCGGACCCGCCCATCTGCAATGTGATGCCGTATCGCTTGTTGAGCTCCACGAAATCATAGGCCTGCAGACACATATAATTGAATTCGAGGAAGGAGAGCTCCTGATCGCGATCAAGTCGCATTTTGACGCTGTCCATCGACAACATGCGGTTGACCGAGAAATGCCGCCCGACATCGCGCAAGAACTCAATATAGTTGAGCGTCGTCAGCCATTCGGCATTGTCGATCATCAACGCGTCATGCGATCCGCTGCCGAAGGTAAGAAATTTCGAGAAGACGGTTTTAATGCCGTTCTTGTTGCTCTCAATATCATCCAGCGTCAGAATCTTGCGGCTTTCATCGCGTCCTGAGGGATCGCCGACACGTGTTGTGCCGCCACCCATCAACGGAACCGGTTTACCGCCGGTCTTCTGCAGCCAGCGCAGCATCATGATCTGCACAAGCGAGCCCACATGCAGTGAGGGCGCTGTACAATCGAAGCCGATATAGGCCGATAATGTTCCCGATGCTGCCTTTTCATCGAGCCCAGCGTAATCCGAACATTGATGAATGTAGCCGCGCGCAATGAGCGTCTGCAGGAATTCGGATTTCGGCTTGAAATCGGACATGATGGAACCGTTAAATGCGACTGAGAATTTAGCGGCGCTTGCCGCGTGCGGCGGCGCGATGCGGCTGTTCCGCATTCGGGCCGAGGCGCTTGTCGAGATAATCCGCAACGATCTTTTGCAGATCGTCCACCTTATCTTCGAAGAAATGATTGGCGCCTTCGACGGTCGCGTGCTCGATTTGAATGCCTTTTTGCGTTTTCACTTTTTCAATCACGCCCATCACTTCTTTAATCGGTGCAACGCGATCTTGTGAGCCATGAATGAAAAGGCCTGAAGACGGGCAGGGTGCAAGGAAGGAAAAATCAAAACGGTTGGCGGGTGCGGCCACTGAGATAAAGCCTTCGATTTCCGGACGGCGCATCAAAAGCTGCATGCCGATCCACGCGCCGAACGAAATGCCAGCGATCCAGCAGGCGCGCGCTTCGGGGTTGAAGGCCTGCGCCCAATCGAGCGCGGCAGCGGCATCGGAGAGTTCGCCTTGACCATGGTCGAACGCGCCTTGGCTGCGGCCCACGCCACGGAAATTGAAGCGCAGAGCTGAGAAGCCGCGCTCCACAAACTGATAATAGAGAGAATAGACGACCTGATTGTTCATCGTGCCGCCGAATTGCGGGTGCGGATGCAACACGATGGCGATCGGGGCGCCCTTGGTCTTCGACGGATGGTAACGGCCTTCGATGCGTCCGGCCGGACCGGTGAAGATAACCTCAGGCATGGCGATCCTTTCAGGTGGGAACCGGCCAAAATGGACATTGGCCAGCCTGTTCCGGCTTGACTCGAACGGTCGGCCGGATCATTTTCTCTTAGAATAATTCTAACACCTTGGAACGTTTCCAAACTGCGAGTCAGTCGGGTTACGCGCCGGGGCGGTCGCCTTCTAGCACGGTCTGGGGAGGCGATTTCAAGCTTTTCGTGAGGGTTGGCAGAAGAGCCATCTCTTGCAGGACCCCAAACCGACGGCCTTGCCCCCCGATGAGTGCCGAACGCATCTATCTCGATCACAATGCGACCGCTCCGGTCCGGCCGGTGGCCCGAGAAGCGGTGACGCTCGCCTTGCTGGCGGGCGGTAACCCGTCCTCGATCCATGCCGAGGGGCGGGCGGCACGGTCACGGGTGGAGCAGGCC
>VERN01000186.1 GCA_018882635.1 Beijerinckiaceae bacterium
AGGTCAGGCCGCTCCAACACGCTCTCGCAAAGGAGGGCCCATTCACGATTTGACTGCACCGCGATCAACAGAGCCTTGCCGTCGCCCGCCGCATAAAGCCCATAAGGTGCGAGCGTCGCATGGGCGACGCCGATGCGCTGCGGCGTGCGGCCCGCATAGCGTTGGTAAAGCAACGGAACATTCATCCAATCGGCCAGGACGTCGAACATCGCGATCGACAAATCAATGCCGCGTCCGGTGCGTCCGCGCAGCAAGAGCGCCCGTAAAATCGCTGAGAATGCCGTGAGTCCCGTCGCAATATCGCACACGGATACACCCACCCGTGCTGGGCCATCAGGTGTGCCGGTAATTGAACACAAGCCCGTTTCCGCTTGCACAAGCAGATCATAAGCCTTCATCGCCGACATGGGCCCGGTGCGACCATAGCCCGTGATTTCGCACGTGATGAGGCCGGGATTTTTTTTGCGTAATGTCTCACCAGAAAAGCCGCGCTTCTCAAGCGCACCCGGCGCGAGGTTCTGCACCAACACATCAGCTTTCGCGAGCATGGCATGGAGTAATTCTTGATCGGCCGGATCATCAATATCCAGAACCAGCGATTCCTTGCCGCGATTGAGCCAGACAAAATAGGCGCTGTGCCCCTTAGCTGCGCGATCATAGTCACGCGCAAAATCGCCTTCCTTGCGCTCAACTTTAATGACGCGCGCACCGGCGTCTGCGAGGAGGAGGCCACAATAGGGCGCCGCTACGGCCTGCTCGAGCGAGATGACCAGCATGCCTTCCAGCTCGCGACCTAACCCATTGACCATCATTCAATCCTCCGGCGCGCGCGACAAAATCACGCCGCAATCCTCTGGGCAAGATGGCACAGTCAGGCGCTGTCCGGATGTTAGATATCGCGCTCGACATAACCGCGCGAGGTCATGCAGCCATTTAGGATTTTGAGGTCATATTGTCCGTCTTGCACCCCGACATTAGCAAGAGCACGACATTGCGCCAGATCCGCCTGGCCTTGGCGCATGAGGGCTGGATTACTGCTCATGCGCACGCCATCGGCCCGGGCCCAGACCTTATTGGCGGGGGGCGTCCCGACCACCCGCGGAGGCGCCTTCGAAACACACCCGGCCAAAGCAAGAGAAATCACAACAACACGTCCAATGATGATCGCGCTCGCCATGTCCGCCTCCTTAGCACCAATGTGAAGAGGGAAAAACTCATCCTCTCCTTGCGGAAAGTCAATCTGAGACATAGCTATGGGTGGGCTTGTATCGACCCGTGGCCGATTCGATGCGTCCCGATGGTGCGATTTTAAAGCGCTTAGAGCGTCGCCAAATCGCAAGTCTGTCTTGTCAGATAAGGGGAGTGCAGACCCCGTTATGAAACAGCGGCAGGTCCTCTCGGAAGAAGAATTGGCGGCGCTTTTGGCCGCGGATCTCGAAACCGTGCGGGCACAGAACCGTTTTTGGTTCTGGGTGAGATCAGGCTTCGTGCTGGTTTACATTGGCTTTATGTTGGCGGCCCTGTTGCTCGCACCCGACCGTATTTTCGCGAAATTCGATATACCGGAACAACTCCTGCACGCGCTCACCCATGAATATGTGACGCTGCGTGTTGTAACCGTTGTGGCGATGACGGCCCTTTATTTGCTTAGCTATTGGCGGGGCTGGTATTTTCCCTATGTCGCCCTTGCCGCCGTCCTCATTGCGGCGGGCAATCTCATCAATGATTTTTTCTCGCTTTATATTTTCGTAAAGCCAGAGGCGATGATGATGGTTCAAATCATCATCGCAGTGCGTGTCTTGATTGTTGTTTTCTTGGTTATGAACTTTGTCGGCGCGCGCAAAGATTTCAATGTGCTGCAATGACACCGCGTCTGTCGTCGTGAACAATTGACAACCCACTGCTCGGCCGTAACCAGCCGCGCGGAGCGACGCTGTTCTCGCTGACGACCGGTTCTATCAACTGGAGGAGTGGCCAATCAGACCCGCGTCATCACCACAAGCAGGTGATGGACAAGTGGTGATCGCGCTGGGACTCGAACCCAGGACCTACAGATTAAAAGTCCGTTGCTCTACCAGCTGAGCTACGCGATCACTTGCGCGCCCGTGCTATCTGCGTTGCGCCGGGGGGTCAAGGCTGAAGCAGGGTTTCTCCGCAGCTTTGGCAGGGTTTTGCGGAAAAAGGGGCGGTTTCCCGCCTCATGAAAGCCTTCAATGGCCGAAAAGCCGGAGGACGTGACCGCCCCCTTCAACATTGATGGTCTGCCCACTGACCCAGCTGCCGGCAGGCGAAGCCAGCCACTACATAGCATTGATGACATCCTCCGGACGCACCGGCCGGCCGGTCAACGTATCGGGGTGGAGCATCCGCTGCTGGGTGGCCTCATCAATCCCGGCCGATGCATAGCCCTAATTCCTCGCTAACAGCGAGAGGGTCGGGGTTTACGCCACCCCATTCTACATTGTTGACGCTTGTCGTGATCCCGACAAATTCCTTGGGCGCCAAAGCGACTGTGGCTTGAATATCGTCTTCACTGGTGACGTCGCACGCTATGCCTCAGCATGTGTGCTCGGTTTCCTTTTCGATCGCCGGGGCCAAAAGCCGCCGTAGATTGCTGCGCGAGCAGGGGGCAACAGCAAACCGACTCGTTCGAGCAATATTTGCCGAATTTTCGATTTATCGCCCCGCGAAAGATACCGGGCATGTGCTCATTATGAGCATGTTCAAACGGCCGTGCTGTGTTCCGGCAATTGCGCGAACATGGCGATCAGACCGCGATCCCCTAAAAGCGCCATCGCCTCTTTGGGCTGAATGAACGACACCACGTCATCGACGCTTTCAGCATCGCGAATACGGGCCTCGGCAATCGCGCGTTCTGGTTGCACAGCCCCACGCTTGCGTGGCTCGCCCGGCGGCAATTCCGTCAGGTGGAAATGCCGCAACGCCTCATCCTGATGAATGGCGCGCAAACCATTGTCATCATCAAATCCCATTTGCGCGAACTCTTGCATTAGCGCGTTCGCTCGTGTCGCGATCGGCGGCGGAGCCGCCTCCTCAGGCGTGATCAGGAAGCCCGCATGCTTCAACGCAAGACCAATCGAGAGCATGCCCGAGGCTGCCGAAATCGGGATCGCGAGAATAAGACCAATGATTGTTGGGCTCATCCAACCAGCGAGGGATGGGGCGAGCAAAAAGGCCGACACACCCGTAATGAAACCAAGGGCAGTCTGTAGGCGATGGCGTCTGACAATATCCTTGAAGGGGATTGAGCCATCATCGCGCCGCTGTGGGTTCCAGCCCGTGTCGCGCCCAAAAACAATTTGAACCACCGCGCCAGATTGGATCACCATGAGGATTGGCGCCATTAAAGCGGACGCGATGATTTCAATCAGCGCCGACAGCGTCAGCATGAGACCCCCGCCTGCGGCGCGCCGTTCAGCACTGCGGAAGAGCGCCAGCAACAAACCAAAGAATTTTGGAGCCAGCAGGATCAGCATGGTGATCCCAAAAAGCTGCAAAGCGCGCTCAGCGTCGAAACGCGGCCATGTCGGAAAGAGCGAAAACTCTTTGGTAAAATATTCCGGCCGAACATAGCGCGTCTGCAAGACGAGCATAATCCCGACAATAAGCTGCATCAGCCAAAAGGGTGATGCGAGATAAGACATAATCCCCGTCGCGAAATGCTGCCGCGTCGCGAGCTTAAATCCTGCTGCGCCGATGACACGCGAATGCTGCAGATTGCCTTGGCACCAACGCCGGTCACGCGTCGCGAGATCAATCAGCGAGGGCGGGCTTTCTTCATAAGAGCCTTGCAGATCCGGCAGCATATAGACCGACCAACCCGCACGCCGGATCAACGCCGCTTCGACGAAATCATGGCTGAGAATATGGCCGCCAAAAGGTGGTTTGCCGGAGAGTGTCGGCATGCCGCAATGATCGGCAAAGGCCTTTGTCCGGATGATCGCGTTATGGCCCCAATAATTCCCGTCGCGGCCTGACCAGATAGCGAGCCCGGTCGCAATGATGGGTCCATAAAAGCGCGCTGCGAATTGTTGCAAGCGCGCAAACAGCGTATTCCGGTTAATAATCAGGGGAAGCGATTGGATGATACCGGAATCGGGATCAGCTTCCATCGCGGCAGCCAGCGATACGATGCAATGCCCCGTCATCAGACTGTCGGCATCCAGCACCAGCATATGCTCGTAAGAGCCGCCCCAGCGTGTGACAAAATCCTCGATATTGCCGGCTTTACGTCCCGTATTTTTGGCGCGATGCCGATAATAGACATTCGCCCGACCATTCAAGCGCGCGCGCAGGTCGCGGAAGGCGCGCTCCTCAGCAATCCAAGCATCTGGTTGCGTTGAGTCAGAAAGGATGAAGAAGTCGAAATGCTCAATGTAACCGAGCGCTTCAATATCCTCGATCATCGCATAGAGCGAAGCAAAGACGCGAGCCGTTGCCTCATTATAAACGGGCGACAATACCGCCGTCTTCGCCTTCAATGACGCGGTCAGAGGTGGTGCTGGCTTGCGGCGCAGCTCAGCAACGAACCCAACAATAGCGCTCGTAAACGCAATCGCGATCCAAGAGAAATTGATGGTAAAGAGCGCGAGCAAGGCCCACTGCAAGAGCGTGACGGACGACACCGACACAACGCGATACATTTCATAAGCGCCCCAGCCCGTCAGCGCGAGGCCGGCGCCGAACACGAATAGCCGCGCCAGATAGGGTGGGCGATTAGGCTTGATCGGTTTGCGAACTTCAGCAGGGCCGAAATGTCGGAGGGATTGCACCGGCATTTCGAGCCGGTTTTCTGGCGGCAAGGCAGGCGCGTCTGGAACGCCCTCGACCCCGGTCAGGCGCGGTCCGTCCAAAGGGTCTTGCTTCAAGGCGTCCAGCGATAGAGCCATGTTTCCGTCAGAGGCCTGCCGTTCATTTCAAGAAGGAGGCGCAACTCACTCGCGTTCTCCCCGCCCGGATCAAGCACGAATCCGACGCGCACCAATTTCTGCTCCGGATAGGTCCATAGACGCAAGCCCGACACTTGTCCCGGATTGGCACCCAAGACCGGCTTCATGTCGGCGATGGATTGGGGCTCTTTGAAGGCCTCGCCTTGGAAATCAACGACGAAACGCCGCCGCCGCCCGCCAGCTGATCCCGCACGGGTGCCCGTGACAATGGCGAGGTCGGGCCGGTCTGGCGGCTGCCAGCTCCAAAACTGCCGAAAGGCAAAAAAGGTCTCTGCACTTGGCTGGAGCCCCTGTTTGGGTCGCCAATAGCAGATCACATTATCGTTGATCTCGTTTTCAGTCGGGATCTCGATGAGCTGGACCTGACCCTGGCCCCATTCGCCGATCGGCTCAATCCAAAGGCTGGGACGCCGTTCGAAGTTCTGGTCGCCATCACGGAAATCACGGAAATCGCGCATGCGTTGGACGAGGCCAAACCCCTTGGGTGAGGGATCGACGAAGCTCGAAATCTGCAATGTTTCGGGATTGTTGAGCGGACGATAGATCCATTCATTGTTCCCATTATGAATGGACAGGCCCGAGCTTTCGAACACCGCTGGCCGCGGATCGTCGATATTGCGGCGATTGGTGGGGCCAAAGAAATAGGTCGACGTCATCCCGGCAATGCCGACATTTTCAACCGGTGTGCGCGCGAACAGCGTGAGTTCTGTGTCGATGATGGTCACATCGCTGGGGCGCAGAATGAAACGATAGGCGCCCGTCACGCTCTCGCTGTCGAGGAGGGCATGCACGACAAGCGCGTCAGCACCGGGCGCAGGCTGTTCGATCCAGAATGCACGGAAAGCTGGGAATTCCTCACCCTTTGAATCACCCGCCTTCAACGTGAGGCCGCGCGCCATCACGCCAAGGTTTTGATATCGTGCGGACGATCGGAAGAACGTGGCACCTTGGAAAATGCCGACTTCACGCGGCTTGCCATCAAGCGGATCACCAAGAACGCGAAAACCGGAAAAGCCGAGATCGGGAAGTGTCGCGGGGGGCTGGAGATTGCCGTAATCAAATTTCGTCTTGTCATAGAA
>VERN01000018.1 GCA_018882635.1 Beijerinckiaceae bacterium
GGGCCAACGGTTCGATATCGTTCTCGCGATGGAAGTGGTCGAACATGTCGCCGATGTCGACGCCTTCGTCCGCGCCTGCACCGCCGCCGTCAAACCCGGCGGCTTGCTGTTCATGGCGACACTGAACCGGACATTGAAGGCCTTTGCGCTCGCCATTGTTGGCGCTGAATATGTGCTGCGCTGGTTGCCGCGCGGCACACACCAATGGGACAAGTTCGTCACACCGCAAGAATTATCAGACGCGATTGCCCGCGGCGGACTGAACGTGTTCGATGAAAAGGGTGTCGTCTATAATCCGCTCGCTGACCAATGGTCGATCTCGCGCGATAAGGACGTGAACTATATGGTGGTGGCGAAGTAAAATCGGCGCGCTTCGCGTCATGACAAAAACAAAAAAGGCGGGCCGATGCCCGCCTTTTCTCATTGCGCTCGCCATCAAGGCGCTGGATTCATATGCACCTGATGGATCGCGTCGATCTTATCGAGCACATCTTGTGACAAGGTCACCGTTGCTGAAGCAATATCATGTTTCAGCTGATCCATTTTTGTGGCGCCAATAATGTTCGATGTCACAAAGGGGCGATCATTGACATAGGCCAGCGCCATCGTCGTCAGATCCATTCCGACATCTTGCGCAAGCTTCCAATAGGCTTCGATCGCTTCAGCCGAACCGGGCTTTTCATAACGCTGGCCGCGATTGAACAATGTTGTGCGTGCACCTTCGGGCCGCGCACCATTGCGATATTTGCCAGTAAGAAAGCCTTGTGCGAGCGGCGAATAGGCAAGAAGCCCAATCTGTTCGCGATAGGTGATTTCAGCCAACGCCACTTCATAGGTGCGGTTGATGAGATTGTAGGCGTTCTGGATCGACGCCATGCGCGGCAAGCCACGCGCCTCTGATTCATGCAGAAACTTCATAGTGCCCCATGCGCTCTCATTCGAGAGACCGATATGGCGCACCTTGCCCGCCTTGATGAAACCATCAAGCGTTTCCAAAATCGATTGGAACGAATGGAAATGATCGCTCTCGAACTCGGCCTGCTTGTAATGCGTGGGGTTAGAGCCCCACGGCATCGGACGATCGGGCCAATGCAATTGATAAAGGTCGATGTAATCCGTTTGCAGCCGCTTGAGGCTTTGCTCGAGCGCATAGGTCATATCGGCTTTCGACAATTCTGCCGGGCGGCCATTGCGGAACCAATCCATCGGCGTGCGGCCGACCACTTTGGAGGCGAGGATCACCTTGTCGCGCGCGCCGCGTGCCTTGAACCATGTGCCGATGATCCGCTCAGTTGAGCCCTGCGTCTCGGCTTGCGGTGGGATCGAATACAGTTCAGCCGTGTCGAAGAAATTGATGCCGTGGTCGAGCGCATAATCCATCTGCGCGTGGCCTTCGGCTTCTGTATTCTGCTGACCCCACGTCATGGTGCCGAGGCAGATCTTGCTGACCTTCAGACCGGTGCGGCCAAGGGTGCGGTATTCCATCGGGAGAGTCTCCGGGATTGATCCACCCCGGACGGGGCGGCAAAAAGCCGCCCTTCAAAGCACAAGCGCTGCGCTGACGCCAGACCTCAACCGCCTGAGCTGATCTGTTTGAGGAAATCTTCGACGGTCGGGAGGATGTTCTTCACGATCACCGCGACACCTTCCGCATTGGGATGGATGCCGTCAGCGAGATTGAGTTTCGGATCACCCGCCACACCCTCAAGAAAGAAGGGGTAATAGGTCGCGTTGAACTGCGCCGCCAATGGCCGATACATGCGATCAAACAGTTTGACGTAATTCTCGCCCATATTGCGAGGCGCGAGCATGCCTGCAAGCAGCACCGGAATCCCGCGATCCTGCAACGCACGCAGCATGATGCGGAAATTGTTTTCCGTGACACCGGGATCAATACCGCGCAGCGCATCATTGGCGCCGAGCTCCATAATGACGCCATCTGTGCCATTGGGGATCGACCAATCAAGGCGCGCCATCGCCGATGTTGTCGTGTCTCCCGAGACACCGGCATTGATAATCTCGACATCAAAGCCCTTGGCCCTGAGCGCCTTCTCAAGCTGGCTCGGGAAAGCGGCCGCTTGCGGCAGGTTGTAGCCAGCCGTGAGACTGTCGCCGAAGGCGACGATCTTGAGCTTACGCCGTGCCGCCATAGCAGGGCCTCCCAAAGCGGCCGCCGCCAAACTGAGGCCGATCGCCGCAAGAAAGCCACGACGCGCCTTTACGGCAGCCTTGCTGCCCCCATATGGGTGATCAAATTCTGTCATCGAGAGGCATATCGACATGCTGGCTGAAACCGTCAAGGCCATTCCCTCTGCCACGGAACCGTTGGTTCGGGTGGATGCGATCGATCTGAGCCTCGGGCGGGACGCGTCTCGCGTTCACATTCTCAAATCCGTTTCGCTGGAGATCGGCCGCGGTGAGGCGATTGGCCTTGTGGGCCCCTCGGGCTCAGGCAAATCGACCTTGCTGATGACCATGGCTGGTTTGGAGCGCCCCGACACCGGACGCATCATCATTGATGGCGAGGATCTCACCGGGCTTGATGAAGATTCGCTTGCTCGTTTTCGTGGCCGCAATATCGGCATCGTCTTCCAATCCTTTCATCTGATCCCGACCATGACGGCGCTTGAAAATGTCGCAGTTCCTCTGGAACTCGCCGGCGATGACGACGCCTTCGACCGCGCGGCAACTGAACTGGAGGCCGTCGGCTTAGGCAAAAGGCTCTCGCATTATCCGGCGCAGCTCTCCGGCGGCGAGCAGCAACGCGTTGCCTTGGCGCGCGCGCTTGTGGTGGACCCGGCTCTGCTGATTGCCGATGAACCGACCGGCAATCTCGACGAGACGACCGGCAAAGGCATTGTGGAATTGCTGTTCCGTCTGAAAAACGAACGCGGTGCCACACTCGTTCTTGTGACGCATGATCCGGGCTTAGCCGCGCAATGCGATCGCGTGATCCGTCTGCGTTCAGGCCGGATCGAAATGCCGGCATCTATTGGAGCCTGACGTGCACGCTCCCGTTCCCCGCAAACATCGCCGCGCATCCTCACCTTGGTCCGTCCTCGCGCGCTTTGCGCTGCGCAATCTGAAAGGCGGCCTCTCTGGCTTTCGCGTCTTCATTGCGTGTATTGCTTTGGGCGTGGCCGCAATCACCGGCGTTTCATCACTCTCAAACGCCTTAACCGATGGGCTTGGCAAGCAGGCTAAAACCATTCTCGGCGGCGACCTCTCTTTTTCGCGCATTCACCGCGAAGCAACGCCCGAGGAACGCGCCAAATTTGATTCACTTGGGCAAACTTCTTTTGGCATTACCACGCGCGCGATGGCGCGCTTGCCCCAAGACGGCAATACAGCGCTGGTCGAATTGAAAGCCGTCGACGCCGCTTGGCCGCTCACCGGCAAGCCGGAACTCTCACCAGATTTGCCACTGTCGGCGCTCTTTGCTGAAACCAATGGGATTTATGGTGCGGCAGCGGAACCCGCCCTGTTCGAGCGTTTGCAGATTAAGCCCGGCGCGATCGTTCAAATTGGCAATGCGCGCTTTGAAGTGCGCGCAACCTTACAAAGCGAACCCGATAAGCTTGCGACCGGGATTGGCTTTGGTCCACGCTTTCTCACAAGCGAAGCGGGTTTGCGCGCCTCGGGCCTCATTCAACCCGGCACGCTTGCGCGATTCACGTATCGGATTTTACTCCCCGGCAATGCTGATGAAGCCACCGCGCGCGATCAAGGCGAAAAATTGCGCGCAACAATGCCGCAAGGCGAATTTGATATGCGGACGCGCAGCAATGTCGCGCCGCAATTCAACCGCAACGTCGAACGCTTCACCCAATTCCTCGCTATTGTTGGTTTCACGGCTCTGATCGTCGGTGGCGTCGGTGTAGCCAATGCCGTCGCTGCCTATGTCGAACGTCGCCGCCCGACTCTCGCCACCATGAAAAGCCTTGGCGCGACAGGCAGCGACGTATTTTTCTTGGCCCTGATCGAAGTCGCACTCTTGGCATTGATTGGCATTGCCATCGGCGTGATCGCTGGCGCCATCCTTCCGTTCGTCGTGGGTGGGCTGTTTGGTGATCTTCTGCCCGTCGCGCTTGATGTGCATCTCTATCCGGGAACATTGCTGCTCGGCGCTGTTTACGGCCTATTGGCTTCGCTTGTGTTCTCCTTGGGACCCCTTGGCCGCGTGCATGATGTGCCTGTTTCGGCCCTCTTTCGCGATCATGTCGAGTTGGGAAAAGCATGGCCGCGCAAACGCTATCTCATCGCGCTTCTCTTGGCTGCTGCACTCCTTGTGACGTTGTCGATCCTGTTCGCTTATGATCGTCGTGTGGCGATGTATGCAGCGCTCGGCGTTGGCGGATCGTTCCTCATCCTCCGCGTCGTCGCGTCGGGGATTATGCTGGCCGCTCGCGCTTGGCCGCGCCCGAAATCAACGGTGGGGCGTTTGGCTGTGTCGAGCCTCTACCGACCAGGAACGCTGACACCTTCGCTTGTGCTTTCGCTGGGCCTTGGCGTCGCGTTGCTGGTGGCCATTGCGCTGATCGACGCCAATATCAATCGCCAATTGGGCGAAAGCCTCCCAGAAAAAGCACCAAGCCTGTTCTTCGTCGATATTCCCAATAATGATGCGGCGCAATTTGACAGCTTCATCAAATCACGTGCGCCGGAAGGCCAGCTTGACCGTGTGCCGATGATGCGCGGCCGCATCATCAATTTGAAAGGGCAGGACGCCGCCAAAATCAGCGCGCCGGAAAATGCAGCCTGGGTTCTGGAAGGCGACCGTGGCATCACTTATGCGGCTGAAATTCCGAAAGGCTCAACATTGGTTGCAGGCGCATGGTGGCCTGCCGATTACAAAGGCAAGCCGCTCGTATCCTTCGATGCGGAATTGGCCCGCGCACTGAAAATCAGCGTCGGCGATTCCATCACGGTGAACGTGCTGGGCCGTCCCATTGAAGCCACCATTGCCAATCTGCGCCGGATCGACTGGCAATCCCTCGGCATCAATTTTGTGATGGTGTTTTCACCCAACACATTTGCTGGGGCTCCCGCGACCTCATTGGCAACACTAACGCTGCCGGAAGGCGCGCGCTCTTACGAAGCGGGCCTTTTGGCCGAAGTGGCCAAAGCCTTCCCGATGGTGACCGCCATTGGTGTCCGCGAGGCGCTTGAGCAGGTCAACTCACTCGTCTCCAAACTGGCACTGGCCATTCGTGGCGCGAGTGCTGTGACGATCTTCGCCAGCGTTCTGGTGCTCGCGGGCGCGCTGGGTGCCGGGCAACGCGCGCGGATCGGCGATGCCGTGATCCTGAAGACGTTGGGCGCCACGCGCGTGAAGCTCTTTGCGGCCTTCTTGCTTGAATATGGGTTGCTCGGCGCGGTCACGGCCCTGTTCGGCTTCCTTGCGGGCAGTCTTGCGGCTTGGGCGATTGTCACGCGCTTGATGAATCTGAGCTTCCACTGGTTGATCGGCGCAGCGCTATCGGCCTGTATTATTGCGATTGTTGTCACGGTTCTATTTGGTCTGATTGGAACATGGCGAATACTGTCGCAAAAACCGGCCGCCTATTTGCGAAATCTTTAAGTAGAAAAGCAGTGCTTTCTTAAAGATCTTCGTAGGAAGAGCGGTTTCTTTTCAGCAAGAAGGGGCTGCTGCACTTCGCCGCACCCCGGTTTAACCATGAATCGGTGGCCGAAACGGCCGGAAAGACAGCGTAGCCGAAAGCGCTGCCCTTGTATTTCCACATTCGCTCTTCCATATTTAGGGCAACGCCGGATGACCGGCGGAGGGAAATTCATCCGCTCTTCGAGAGGATCTCAAATGTCCAACTATGACCGCAACGCCTACGCCCAGTTTGGCGGGGTCGCCCGTGCCGGGACTGCCGAATATGATCTCGGCCTCCGGTCCTACATGCTGGGCATCTACAACTACATGACGCTGGCGCTCGCCGTGTCGGCCATGGTCGCTTGGGGCGTTGCTGCCCTGTCGGTGACGGGTGACGCTTCGGCCGCAGCTGCCAAGTTCGGCGCGAACACTTACCTCACCTCGTTCGGCTATGCGCTCTTCGCGAGCCCGCTGAAATGGGTGGTGATGCTGGCTCCGCTTGCCTTCGTGTTCTTCCTGTCGTTCCGCTTCGACCGGATGAGCCAAGGCGCTTTGACGGGCACCTTCCTCGCCTTCGCGGCGACGATGGGTCTGTCGATGGGCGCAATCTTCCTCGTCTACACGACGGCGAGCATTGTGCAGGCGCTTTTCATCACGACGGCCGCCTTCGGTGCGCTCTCGCTCTATGGCTACACCACCAAGCGTAGCCTGTCGGCGATGGGTTCGTTCCTGATCATGGGCCTGTTCGGTGTCATCCTCGCCGGTCTTGCTAACCTGTTCTTCCAGTCGAGCGCTTTCCAGCTCGCCATCAACGTTGTCGCAATCCTGATTTTCGCGGGCCTCACCGCGTGGGATACGCAGCGCTTGAAAGAAGAATATGACGTCGTCGCAGGTGACACTGCGTTGATGGGCAAGGCCACAGTGATGGGCGCTCTGTCGCTCTACCTGAACTTCATCAACATGTTCCAGCTGATCCTGTCTTTCGTCGGACAGAAGAACGAGTAATCGGAACATCCAATCAATCACAAAAGGCCGCGGGAAACCGCGGCCTTTTTCGTTAGGGCTCGTGAAAAAACCTAAAGATCGCGACCGAGAAAAACCGTGCCTGCAACCGGTGTATCGTAATAGGGCGCAATCGGCTCAAAGCCGAGCTTTGCATAAAGCTGATGCGCTTCCACCATGCTCGGCAACGTATCGAGCACCATGCGCCGATGCCCGGCCTGACGTGCCGCTTCGAACAGCGCTTCCACCATCGCAATACCAAGCCCCAGACCCCGCGCAGCAGGCGCCACATAGACCCGCTTCATCTCGCAGCCTTCACCGGCTTTCATGGCACGGAACGCGCCGCTGCCGAGCGGCGTGCCATCGGCGGCCTTGGCGAGAAAGAGCCCCCCATGCGGCGGCGCATAGGCCCCCGGCAATCCATCAAGCTCCTCCTCAAAACCTTGATAGCCAAGATCAACAGGGAGCGACGCCGCATAGGCCCGGAAAAGGTCACGGATGGCCGCCAAATCAGCGGGCGAGAGGGCTGGAGCCAGAGTAAAAGAAGGACGCACATTCATCCCTCATTGATTGCGCCATGGCCCTCTGACGTCAACGCCGCGGAAAACCGCCCTGCCCGCTTGCGTCAGAAGCCGCTCTCGCCGAAAAATCTGTCATGACCGTTTTGATCCGCCCCGCGCATGAGGAAGACCTCGCCGCCATCACCGCCATCTATGCTGATGCGGTGATAAACGGCACGGCATCGTTTGAACTTGAACCGCCCGATCTTGCGGAAATGAAAAGCCGTCGCGCCGCTTTGATCGACAAGGGCTTTCCCTATCTCGTCGCTGAACGCGCCGACCATATTGTCGGCTATGCTTATGCAGGCCCCTATCGCCCGCGGCCCGCTTATGCCTTCACCGTGGAAGATTCGATTTATGTTGCGCCCGACGCCCACCGCTCAGGCGCAGGCCGCGCGTTGCTCGCGAAATTGATCAACACATGCGAAGAGAAGGGCTTTCGCCAGATGGTTGCCGTGATCGGCGATTCGCTGTCCGCCGCATCGATTGGGCTGCATCAGCATATGGGCTTTGCGCATGTTGGCACGGTGCGCAATGTCGGCTTCAAGAAAGGCCGCTGGCTTGATCAGGTGATTATGCAGAAGAGCTTAGGGGCAGGCGCGACAACGCCGCCCGTCTAATTACACCACCGCGAGCTTCACCGGCTTGTCGAGCACCTTCAGGACGCGCGCGAGTTCATGTCCGCGCTTGAGGATCAGCCCCGTCACCGCAATGACAGCATAGGCCCCCTGCTTGCGGGCCAATTTCGGGTTCTTTTCAATGCGGAACAGCGGATGCTCGTTCGAGCGGCGATAGACTGAGAACACCGCCCGCTCCTTGCCGAAATCCATCGCATAATCGCGCCACTCACCCGAGGCGACCATCCGCCCGTAAAGGTTGAAGATCTCGCGCAGCTCATGCCGATCAAAGGTAACCGTGGCGGGAATGGGAGAAGGGGAGGAAGCCTGCGCGACAGCCGCCGGCTTGAGGCCGGCCAAAGGGGTTAAGCTCTCGCTCTCGCTCATCTCAAGCTCTCGCTGCCGCTCATGAAAACTCCGCGGGCGCACACCACAGGACGGGGATGATGACCCCGGTTTCTGGGTCGGGCAAGCGCCAACCACCCTCGCCGCATCCAAACCCTGCGTTTTTCACGATTTTGCCGCAAACGCGCCCATAGGGGGCCTTGATGAGCCATCATCCTCTCATCGTTGCCTGAGGGTCCGGACTGTTTAACGGTGTTTCAGCCCCCCAGCCCCCCGAAGGATGGTCCGGACCCGTCCCTCCAAGCACAGCAACCCCTCAAGACCGGCCGGTGGCCGGTCTTTTTTTATGCGCCCTTCGGTCGGCCTGCACCGCCCCCTCGTCTTCGATCCGGCCAAACCCTTGAAACCGGCCCCTCCGCTCGCGATATCCGAAGCGTCTTAATCTGACAGCCAACGGAACACGCATGACGGACACCAAAACCGCCGAACGCCGCTCCTTTGACGCGGATGTCGCCCGCCTCCTGCATATGATGGTTCACTCGGTCTATTCGGACCGCGATGTCGCTTTGCGCGAACTGGTCGCCAATGGCGCCGACGCCTGCGAAAAATTACGCACCCTCGCCCTCTCTGATCAGGCGCTTTATGGCGACGATCCGCAGCTGGGCGTCACCGTGCGGCTTGATCCCGACGCCGACCGCCTGATCGTTGAAGATAACGGCATCGGCATGACGCGCGATGAAATGATCGATGCGCTCGGCACCATCGCCCGCTCAGGCACACGTAATTTTCTCGATGCCAATGCTGAAACCGATGCAGCCAAAAATTTGATCGGTCAATTTGGCGTCGGTTTTTATGCCGCCTTTATGATCGCCGATCGCGTGGATGTGACAAGTCGCAAGGCCGGCACGCCAGAGGCTTTCACCTGGTCATCAGACGGTAAGGGTGAATTCACGGTTGAACCAGCGGGCGATGATGCACCAACACGCGGCACGCGCGTGATGCTGCACATTAATGCGGAATCAAAAAACTTTCTCGATCCCGCTCATGTAAGCCAAGTCTTGCGCGCCTATGCGAGCGCCATTCCTGTCGCTGTGACATTGATCCCGAAGCCGGATGCGGAACCCGAAAAAATTGCCGATGGCGCGGTCATTTGGGCAAAACCAAAATCAGCGATTAGCGATGAGGATTATGTCTCCTTCTATCGTAGCCTCGCTTTCGGGTTCGATGATCCGGCCCTGACACTCCATTGGCGCGCCGAAGGCCGCCATGAATATAGCGTGCTCGCCTTCGTTCCCGGCGCACGCCCGATGAACCTGTTCAACCCGGACCGCCAAGGCCGGATGAAACTCTATGTCCGCCGCATGTTCATCGCTGATGATGTCGACCTGACACCGGGTTGGTTGCGGTTTGTGACCGGCATTGTCGACAGCGCGGACCTGCCGCTAAACTTGTCGCGCGAAATGATCCAGACGAGCCCGATCCTCGCTGCGATTAAGAAGGGCGTCACCAATCGCGTTCTCTCCGAACTTGAAAAGACAGCCGAGAACGACGCAGAAAAATATAAAGAGATTTGGGACAATTTCGGCCCAGTGCTGAAAGAGGGCCTCTATGAGGATCCCGAAAAGCGCGACCAGCTTTTCACCCTCTGCCGCTTTGCAACATCGACGCATCCCGATGGTGGCCGCACGCTCAAGGATTACATTGCCGCTCTGCGCCCTAATCAAACGGCAATCTATTATCTCGTCGGCGATGATCTCGAACGGCTCAAGAAAAGCCCCCATCTCGAAGGCTTCCGTGCGCGCGGCATCGAAGTTCTGCTGCTGCCGGATCCGGTCGATGCCTTCTGGGTGAACACCGCTATAGGCTTTGATGGCAAGCCATTCAAATCCGTCACCCAAGGCGCTGCTGATATTGATACGGTGCCCGTGAATGAAGGCGAAAGCGCCGCATCAACCGAAGTTGATGCGCAGACGGCAACCTTGCTCGCCCATTTCAAAGATGTGCTAGCGAGTGATGCCGCCGATGTGCGTGGCTCGACGCGTCTCGCCTCCAGCCTCGCTTGCCTTGTTGCGGGCGCTGGTGGCCCCGATCGGAGGCTCGAAAAAATTCTCGCGTCACATGGGCAATTGCCGAATGCGATGAAACCGGTGCTAGAGATCAATCCATCTCATCCGCTGGTGGCGCAATTGGCCAAACGCTTCATCGACAATCAGGATCGAGCATTGGTGGATGACGCAGCGCATTTGATTTTCGATGCTGCGCGCGCTGCCGATGGCGAGACACCGAAAGATCCGCAAGATTTTGCGGCGCGCCTCGCGCGCATCATGGAAAAGGCTTTCGCCTAAAGACAAAAGCCGCCCTTCGGGGCGGCTTTTTAGTTCAGCGTCCGTCACTGTGATATTCCGGATTAGGCCGCATATCGAGCGCCGACGACAGACGATTGCTCATATTGAAGAAAGCGGCGACCGCCGCAATATCCCAAATATCGCGCGCCGAAAAACCAGCCTTACGCAAAGCGTCACGATCATCTTCGACGATTTCATAAGAGGCGCGTGTCATCTTGGTTGCGAAAGTCAGCATCGCTTTGTGGCGTTTGGAAAGGCGTGCCGCGCGCCAGTTCATCACCAGCGTTTCCCCCAAGGCCGGATCGCCAGAGAGAACACGCACCGCGGCACCATGCGAGACGAGACAGTAAAAGCAACGGTTTTCGGACGAGACCGCCACCGCAATCATTTCGCGTTCAAGCTTTGACAGGCCCGAAGGAGCCAGCATCAAATCATTATACATGCCAGCAAAAGCTTCGAGCTTCGCCATGTCATGCGCATAGGCCAGCAAGACATTCGGCACATAGCCGATCTTCTCGCGACACTTTTCGAAATAGGCCGCAATGGCCGGCGTGAGCTCGGCTGGTGGCAAGCTAATGGATAGGAAATGCCCGGGCTCATCCTGCCGGATCGGTGTTTCGCCCACGGGCTTAGGCTTAGGGTTGGCCATGCTCGCTTTGGTTGAGCGTGGCGCAGCAGCCTTACCTTTGCGACTGGGTGCGACAGTTTTTCCCGCTTTGCCTTTGGCCATGATTGACTCCTTCTTTAAGCATTTCATGCGCAGAGTGAGCCTCTGGCTTTCTTCTGGGAAGCCTGTAATTTGCTTCATTCAACGAAAGACGAAGAGGACCGGATGCAACGCGATACGGACCAAGCCGGGCTAAACGAAGCTGCAGCACTCCTGAGCGCCCGCAGCGATGCCCCTCCTGGGATCGTTGACCTCGTCCTGACCCGTCTCTCCCCTGATGATCTCCGCCTATTTGACGGTGAGAGCTTCGCCGTTTTGACGGACGGTGCATGGCAAGCGCTGAAAGAACGCCGCGCCCGGGGCGCGACCCTCATCAGGCTCGAAGATACCCAATTACGCATGGCGGGCCGCGTCCGTGACGTGACGCTGCTGCAAATCGTGAACGACAACAAGCCCTTCCTGCTTGATTCCACGCTGGCCGAATTGGAAAGCAGCGGCCGCGAACCCTTGTTCGTCATTCACCCCATTCTAGGCGTCGAGCGCACCCAAGACGGTGACCTTGTTCATTTGGCCGAGGAAGTGGGCAAGCTAACGGGCACCCATCGCGAAAGCCTGATCGAAATTGTTCTCGACCGTATCGATGATGAAGGCCCGCGCGCCGATCTTGTGCGTTCGCTTAACCGCGTCTTCGATGCTGTCAACGCAGCCGTGCGCGATTGGGGTGCGATGCGCACCCGTATTGCAGAAGCAGTGCGTGCTTGGCGGGATGATCCACCGCCGATCAATGCAGCAGAACTCGCCGAAGCCGAGGCTTTCCTCGATTGGATGCTTGATGACCATTTCACAATGCTCGGCGTGCGCGAATATCGCTTCCCGGCCGGTGACGTGGCAGCCGATCCCGTTGAAGGAACCGGCCTTGGTATTCTTGCCGACCCAACCTTGAACGTCTTGCGCCGCGGCCGCGAATTGGTCGCGATGACACCAGAGGTGCGCGCCTTCTTATCCGAGCCTGTCCCGCTGATTATCGCGAAGGCCAGCGTCAAATCTCTGATCCATCGCCGCGTCCATATGGATTATGTGGGCGTGAAACTCTTTGCCAGCGATGGCTCTGTGATTGGGGAATTGCGTGTCATCGGGCTTTTTACTGCGTCTGCCTATACAGACACGGTGGACGAAATCCCTGTTATTCGCCGCAAAGCCGCTGATGTCATCGCACAGGCAGGGATCGAACGCGCAAGCTATTCCGGCCGCGCGCTACGCAACATTCTCGAATTTTATCCGCGCGATGAATTATTTCAAATTGATGTGCCGACGCTAAGCGCCTTCACGCAGGATATCCTCTCGCTTTACGAGCGCCCGCGTGTCATGGCGCTACCCCGCGTCGATAGGTTTGATCGGTTTGTCTCAGTGCTGGTCTTTATTTTTAAGGACCATGACGACACGCGCATCCGTGACAAGATTGCCTCAATGCTCGCGCGCCTTTATCAAGGCCGCGTCTCAGCCGTTCACCCGGCCTATCCTGAAGGCCCGCTTGCGCGCATTCACATCATCATCGGGCGCGACGAAGGCTCTACCCCCAGCGTCGAGCGCACGCAGATCGACAGTGCGATCGCAGCCATCGTCCGCAGTTGGGCCGATTCTCTCCGGATCGAACTCGACAATCATGATCCTGGCGCGAAAGCGCGCTCCCTTGCTCAGCGTTGGGGCCACGCTTTCTCACTCGCCTATCGCGAAGCCTTCAGCGCTGAAATGGCCGTCGCTGATATTGCGGTGCTGGAGCGTTTATCAGAGACAAAGCCACGCGCGACCATCTTCGAGCGCCGTGAGGGCGATGACCCCTCGCGTGCCAATTTGAAATTCTATATCCGCGGCGAAGCCTTGGCACTTTCGGATCGCGTGCCGCCGCTAGAAGCGATGGGTTTCCGCGTGATGAGCGAGCGCACCTATCGTGTGCTGCCTGAGGGAGAACGTGGGACGCGCATTTGGATTCACGACGTCTTGCTTGAACGGGCCAATGGCGGCGCGATTGATGTGCGGAGCCTCAAACCGAAAATTGAATCGCTTCTGATGGCATTAGGCACCGATCAGGCTGAGAGCGATCGATACAATGCGCTGACGCTCGCAGCTGGCCTAGGGTGGCGTGAAATTGCAGCACTGCGCACCTTGTCACGTTATCTCCAACAAGCGCGCGTGCCCTTCAGCCAAGATTACATGGCCTCAACACTGGCCGCCCATCCCCATATCGCGAAACTGCTGGTTGCCCTGTTTCATTCCCGCTTCGATCCGCGCTTTGATGAGGCTGGGCGTGGCGAGCGGCAAAACGCCATCCGCACGGAGCTTGAAGCGGCGCTTGAAGACATTGCAAGCCTTGATGAAGACCGGATCATACGCCGGTTTATCAACCTGATTGAATCAGCGCTGCGCACTAATTTTTATCAAGTGGGTCCTGACGGGCAGCCTCGGCCTGCCATCGCGTTTAAATTTGATTCCGGCAAAATCGACAGCCTTCCACTGCCGCGGCCGCATGTGGAGATCTTTGTTTACGCGCCACGCGTTGAAGGCGTGCATTTGCGCTTTGGCCCGGTGGCACGCGGCGGTTTGCGCTGGTCCGATCGGCAGCAGGATTTCCGAACCGAAGTGCTCGGTTTGGTAAAGGCCCAACAGGTGAAAAATGCCGTGATCGTGCCCGTCGGCGCGAAGGGCGGCTTTTATCCCAAACGTCTGCCACCCGCGTCCGATCGTCAGGCTTTCATGGATGAAGGCATCGCCGCTTACAAATTATTTGTCGGCACGATGTTGGACCTGACCGACAACCTCATCGGCGGCAGCCTTATTCCGCCGGCGGATACGGTGCGCCATGACGGCGATGATCCCTATCTCGTCGTCGCTGCTGACAAGGGCACGGCCACTTTCTCTGATATTGCCAACGGCCTTTCACAAGAGCACGGCTTCTGGCTTGATGATGCCTTCGCATCGGGCGGCTCACAGGGTTATGACCATAAGAAAATGGGCATCACCGCACGCGGCGCATGGGAAGCGGTGAAACGTCATTTCCGTGAGATGGATCGGGATATCCAGACAGAGCCTTTCACTGTCTGCGGCGTCGGCGACATGTCGGGCGATGTGTTCGGCAATGGCATGCTGCTCTCGCAAGCAACCAAACTCATCGCCGCATTCGACCATCGCGATATTTTTATCGACCCTAATCCTGACCCCGCTATTTCTTGGGTCGAGCGTAATCGGCTTTTCGCTTTGCCGCGCTCCTCATGGCAGGATTACGACAAAAGCCTGATTTCTTCGGGTGGCGGCATCTTTTCGCGGACGTTGAAGAAAATTCCGCTTTCTCCTGAAATACAGAAAGTTCTTGGGACAGACGCCACCGAGATGACACCCATTGAGGTGATGCGTGCGATTCTCAAAGCCAAGGTCGATCTTTTGTGGTTTGGCGGCATTGGCACCTATATACGCGCGACCACCGAAACCGATGAAGACGCGCGCGACCGTGCCAATGACGCCATCCGCATCACCGGTGCGGATGTTCGCGCTGCCGTGATCGGAGAAGGGGCCAATCTTGGCTGCACCCAATTGGGTCGTATTGAAGCCGCGTTTCGCGGCGTGCGGCTGAATACCGATGCCATCGACAATTCAGCTGGCGTGAACACATCAGACGTTGAAGTGAACATCAAAATTGCACTCGCAGCGGCAATTGGTGAAGGTAAGCTTGATCTCGCGCAGCGGAACACACTTCTCGTTGCAATGACGGATGAGGTTGCCGATCTCGTCTTACGTAATAATGAGACGCAGACGCTCGCCCTGTCGCTTGCGCAACGCCATGGCACCGAAGACGTGGCTTATGCACGCCGTCTGATGCAGGTGCTTGAGGCAGCAGGCCGCCTTGATCGCAATGTCGAATACCTGCCAGACGATACAGGTCTCGCTGATCGCGAGGCCCGCGGCGAAGGCTTGACGCGGCCAGAACTCGCAGTGCTACTCGCCTATAGCAAAATGGCCTTGAAGGACGCCCTTCTCAAAAGTGATGGCCTCGATGGCCCTGCTCCCGAAGGCGAACTCTTCGCCTATTTTCCTGCGCGGATGCGGCAGGATTTTAGAGATGAAATTGCTCGCCATCGCCTACGCCGGGAAATCATCGCCACACGCTTAGCCAACGCAATTATTGATCGGGGCGGCCCGACGGCCACACTCCGCCTGATGGAGCGCACGGGAACAGATGCAAGCACGCTGGCCAGCGCCTATCTCGCCACGCGTGACGCATTTGGCCTCGATGCAATGATCGCGTCGATCGACGCCCTCAATTCAAAGATTCCGGGCGCCGTCCAAAATGCGCTTTATGGGCAGGTACAGAATGCACTTTTGACCCGCATGCTTTGGTTCATCCGGAATATTGATTGGTCTGCGACAACGGTGGCCGATGTGATCCGACGCTTCGGCGAAGGTGCTGCAGCATTGAACCAATCGCTTGATCCATCGCGACTTGAGGCAATGACAGCATCACTGCGCACCGACGGCGTGCCCGCAGCGCTTGCAACGCAGATGATGGCACTCAATGAACTGCGCGCAACGCAAGATCTTGTTTATATCGCCGAACAGACTGGTAAACCGCTGCCAACAATCTTACGCAATCACAATGCCGCCAGCGAACGGTTTGGCATCGCCAATCTGATCGAGGCCGCCGGCGGCGTTCCCGCCAAGGATTATTTCGACCGACTCGCGCTCGACCGTGCCATTGATATGATTGATGCCGCACACCGCACCCTGACACGCACCATCTCAGCCGAAACCGGCGAGGGCGCAGCGGCGCTTGAGGCGTGGATAGCACGCCGCGGCGATACCGCTCTGCGCTTCCCCGCGACGGTGACGCACATGCTGCAAGGACAAGCGACCCTGTCAAAAATCACAATTGCGTCAGGCCTGCTCGACGATCTCGTGCAAGGCCCGGGAGTTTAACAGGTCACAATCCGACGGCTTTGAGTGCATCCGCCTGCCGCGCACCGACTTGCGCGGCAGAAAAATTGGCAATCGCCTCGTTGAAGAGCTGGTAGAAATTCAGCCGCGCATCAAGATGCAGGAAGACCGCGCCCAACCCAATGGCAGCGCGATCCATGAACACGAATTCCTGCGGGATCGTGACAGGGCCTTTTTCCTTAAGCGCCTGATGCACGCGGAAAGCTTCCCGCCGTCCATATTCGGATGGGGCCACACCATCAGCAATTGTGCGCACACGATCATCCAAAAGCGGGCCGTAAATAAACCGCGCCCAAATGTTCAGCACTTCGACCAGATCGCGATTGAGGCCCTTGAAGCCCCATGTCTGATAGGCATGCACCGTGCGATCAAAATCATCGGTCAGCAAGGCTTGGTAGAGCTCGACCACGCCAGCCACAAAGCTCTGCGGGAAGATGCGGACACAGCCATAATCGAGAAGGTTGATGCCCTTCGGCGAACCCCTGTCCGAGAATACGGTGTAATTGCCAAGATGCGGATCACCATGGATCACGCCAAAGCGTGAAAATGGTAACCACCACGCCCGGAACATCGCTGTAGCGAGCAGATTACGCTCTTCGAGCGAGTGCGCTTTGAAGTTCAGGATTTTTTCGCCATCAAGCCATTGCAGCGTCAACAAGCGATTGGTCGATAAATCAGCGCGGACCGATGGTACACGGACAAGCGGTTCATTTTTCAAAATATGGGCATAGAGCGCCGCATGCTTGGCCTCACGCCCATAATCGAGCTCTTCACGCACGCGCGCGCCGATTTCCTTCGCCATCTCACGCGTGTCGATCGCCGGGTCCATCCGTCGATGAACAGCGAAGAGGAGATCCAATTGTTTGAGATCCGCTTCAACAGCTGACTGCATATCGGGATATTGCAGCTTGCAAGCGAGCGACATGCCATCAAGCGCCGACGCACGATGAACCTGCCCCAGCGATGCCGCAGCTGCCGGATGGAGATCAAACTCCTTGAAACGCTGACGCCAGCCAGCACCCAGCTCCGCCATCATCCGGCGCTTAACGAAGGCCGCCCCCATCGGCGGCGCCTCGCTTTGCAGCTTTGAAAGCTCCTCAGCATATTCGGGCGGTAGCATGTCAGGCACGGTGGCGAGGAGCTGCGCCACCTTCATGATCGGCCCCTTCAACCCACCAAGCGCCGCAGTCAACGCGGCTGCGTTGCTACGGTCCTTCAGGTCAGTCCCGGTTAACCGGGCACCGGCCATCCGCGCTGCAACCCCGCCAATATTGGCCCCCACCCGGGCATAACGCCAGGCACGGGCCGACAAACGGTTACGCTCTTGATCGTTCTGACTGTCGCTCATGCGCCGGGATATGGGGCGGAGAGACGGGAATGTCGACCGCTCAACCTCAAATCAATCCATCGCTTCCAATTCTTCGATCAGCCCTTCGATCATCGACAAGCCAATCTGCCAAAAGGCCGGGTCGCGCGCATCAAGCCCGAACGGGGCCAACACTTCGGAATGATGTTTGGTGCCGCCTGCGGCGAGCATTGCGAGGTAGCGCTCCGCAAAGCCCTGCTCGGCCTTTTGATAAACGCCATAGAGCGAGTTCACGAGGCAATCGCCGAAGGCATAGGCGTAGACATAGAAAGGCGAATGGATGAAATGCGGAATATAGGCCCAGAAGGTTTCATAACCCGCACCGAGCTTGATCGCAGGACCAAGTGACCGCGTCTGCACCTTTTTCCAAATCTCGCCAAGCTGCTCGGACGTGAGCTCACCATTGCGCCGCTCAAGATGCACTTCGCGCTCGAACGTGTAGAACGCAATTTGCCGCACGACTGTATTGATCATGTCTTCGACTTTGGCCGCCAGCATCGCCTTACGCTGTTTCGTATCCGTCGTGCGATCAAGGAGCGCGCGGAATGTCAGCATTTCGCCGAAGACGGATGCCGTCTCAGCTAAGGTCAACGGCGTGGGCGCCATCAGCGCACCATTCGGCGCGGCCAACACTTGATGCACACCATGGCCAAGCTCATGCGCGAGCGTCATCACATCGCGCGGCTTACCTTGATAATTGAGCAAGACGTAAGGATGGGCGGATGGCACAGTCGGATGCGCGAAGGCACCCGGCGCTTTTCCCGGGCGCACCGGCGCATCAATCCAATTTTCATCGAAAAAACGGCGTGCAATATCCGCCATGCGCGGCGAAAACCCTGAATAGGCATCAAGCACCGTATTCCGTGCTTCGCTCCACGGAATATCGCGCTGCTCCACCTTTGGGAGCGGCGCGTTACGGTCCCAGTGCGGCAAGGCTTCCACGCCAAACCATTTGGCCTTCAAGCGATAATAGCGATGCGAAAGGCGCGGATAGGCCGTCTCAACAGCGCTCACCAAGGCATCGACAACTTCGCGCTCAACCCGATTAGCGAGATGGCGGGAATCCGCAACATCATCAAAACCGCGCCAGCGATCAGAAATTTCCTTGTCCTTAGCAAGCGTGTTGGTGATCAGCGTAAAGACACGGAGATTGTCCCCAAATGTTTTCGCTAAGGCTTCCGAAGCCTTGCGACGGATCTCCCCATTCGCATCCTGCATTTTGTTGAGCACAGGTTCGAGGGTGAGCGTCTCACCATCGACCTCGAAATGGAGGGATGAAATCGTTTCGTCAAACAAACGATTCCATGCCGAACGACCCGTTACAGATTTTTCGTGAAACAATTGCTCAAGCTTGTCGTCGAGCTGGTAAGGCTTTTCACGGCGGATATCGACGAACCATGGCTTCCAATGCGCAAGCGGCTCTTGCGCGCAGAGACCATCGAGCACAGCGTCATCGATCCGGTTCAGTTCTAATTGGAAAAAGAGAAGATCGGACGAAGCAGCCGTAATCTTCTCCTGCGCATCGCCGTAAAATTTCGCACGCTGCGGATCGGTCGTATCACCGGCATAGATCAAACCCGCATAGGAAATGATACGCCCGAGGAGATCGTCGATCGCCTCATAGGCTTTCACAGCCGCAGCAAGTTCAGCCGCCCCTTTTGGCCCTTTGGCGAGCGCTTCAAGCCGCCCCTTATAGGTCGCGTTGAACTCCTTGCAGAGCGCGGCCGCTTTTTGCAGGTCAGCGGCATAGGCGGGGCTCTCCATGGACGGGTAAAGGGCGGATAAGTCCCATTCCGGTAAGAGGCCAAGGTCCTTCGTGGCGGCGGCAGCCGCCTTTGAAGCAGGAGACAGAGCGGACAGACCGGCGCGCATCAGCAATCACCCTTGGTAAAGAATTAGCCCCCCTGCATAGCGGGCAGGCCACGCCAGGGGCAACCACCAAAACAAAAAGCGTCAATCAGGCGAAAGCTTGGCGCGTCGTTAAAGGGACGTTTACCCGCCCCCCTCAGGATCGCCCCGGTTTGATACAGAACTGAGTCGCCGGAGTGCCCATGCCCGCATTGATCCTCGTCGCCGATGACGACCCCGTCCAAAGGCGGCTCCTTGAGGCTCAGATCCGGCGCTTCGGTCATGATGCCCTGACGGTCGAAAGCGGTGAAGCCGCTATGGCAAGGCTCAGAAGCCAAGGTGGTCAGCGGATCGACCTCGTCCTCTTAGACCTCGTTATGCCGGACCTTGATGGTATGGGCGTGCTGGATGCTATGCGGCGGGAAGGCATTGATTGCCCCGTCATCGTCCAAACCGCTCATGGTTCGGTCGACGCCGTGATTTCGGCAATGCGGGCGGGTGCTGTTGATTTCGTCGTGAAGCCTGTTGGCCCCGAGCGCCTTCTGGTCTCGATCACCAATGCGCTGAAACGCGACGCCCTCGAAGGCGAGATCCGCACATTAAACCGTAACGCCGCCATGCGGCCCGGTTTCCGCGATCTCTCCACCGCCTCCCAGGCCATGGAACGCGTGGTGCGACTTGGTGAACGGGCGGCAAAATCAGGAATTCCTGTTCTGCTGGAAGGTGAATCCGGGACTGGCAAGGAAGTGATTGCACGCGCCATTCAGGCTGCATCCGATCGCCGCACAAAGCCTTTCATCACTGTCAATTGCGGCGCCATTCCGCCGGATCTCGTTGAGAGCGTCTTGTTCGGCCATGAGAAGGGTGCGTTCACTGGCGCGACGGAAAAACATCTTGGGAAATTTGTCGAAGCGCATGGCGGCACACTGTTTCTGGATGAGATTGGTGAATTGCCGCTCGCGGCGCAGGTCAAATTGCTGCGCGCCTTGCAAGAGGGTGAAGTCGATCCCGTGGGTGGCCGCAAACCGGTCAAAGTTGATATTCGCCTGATCTCAGCCACCAACCTCAATCTGATCGACCGCGTCCGCGATGGCCGCTTTCGCGAAGACCTCTTCTATCGCTTGAATGTCTTTCCGATTGCGCTCCCACCTTTGCGCCAGCGGCGTGATGAAATTCCCGCTCTTGCACAACGCTTTTTGGCGCGTTTTGCGGCTGAAGAAGGCCGCCGCATTGAAACGATTGCCGAAGACGCCATGGCCTGTCTCTCAGCCTATGATTGGCCGGGCAATGTGCGCCAGCTTGAAAACGCAATTTTCCGTGCGGTAGTACTCGCCGAAGGCGATACACTCACCCTCACCGAATTCCCCCAAATTGCTGCACAGATGGACGGTTACGCTGTCATCGTGCCACCGGTGAGATCAACGGTTCTTCCGAAACAAGCACCCGAACCAGAAGCGCCGCTCATTGCTCTGCAAGAGCCAGGCACATTGCATCTCGTCGACGACAAGGGTGAGTTGCGGACGTTGAATTCTCTCGAAGAAGAAGCAATCCGCTTTGCTCTCTCCTTTTGTCGCGGACAAATCAGCGACATGGCACGCAAACTTGGGATCGGGCGCTCAACGCTTTACCGCCGCATGAAAGAGCTTGGGCTCGCGGGCGATACCGATGCGCCTGACAAAATTCTGCATGAGAAAGCGGCCTAAGGCCGCTTTCGCCTCGCCTAACATACGCGAAGAACCAAGGCGCATAGCGTTTATCTGAGGGTAAAATGAGTTTAATCCGGCGCACTTCCTTATTGGCCTTGCCGCTCGTGATCGCCATGCATGCGCCCCTGTCAGCGGAAACAGAAGCGCTGGATTCGTTCGCGCCGATGGACGCTGCGACACCAGACTTTTCCGATATCATTGTGCCGCTGCCCCCCGAGCGCCCGCGCGAATTCATTCTCAAGCCGGTGCAGCTGAGTTTTCGTGAAGCCGTACGTGCCGCCATTCTTGAACGGGCATCGCAAACGAAATCCGATGGCCTGTTGGCTTTCTATGCCGGACGCGACGGTGCGCCACTCTTCGTAACCAAGGGTGGCCTATCACCACGCGGCCGCGCCGTTCTCGCGCGCTTAGCGGCAGCGGGCGATGATGGACTTGATGTTCCGAATATGCGGAAGCTTGACCCCTCGGGCGAGAGCGATCCCGACCTTCTAGCGCAAAGCGAAATCGACATGGCACAGGCCGCCATTGCCTATGCACGCGCGGCGCGAGGCGGACGCATCGAGCCACGTCGATTGGGCAAGTTGATCACGCCAAAGCTGGCCTTGCCCAATGCGTTTGATGTGCTCGAAACCCTTGCAGTCGCTAGCGACAGCGATCGCGCTTTGCTGTCATACAACCCTCCTCATCACGGCTATCAAGCACTCCGCGCAAAGCTCTTAGAATTGCGCGAGACAACGGGTTCGGTTGAACCACCTCTGCCAGCCGATCAAGCCAAACGCAGCATCACGCCAGTCACCACGGCTGATGTGTTAGCCAATATGGAACGTTGGCGCTGGCTCCCCGCCGATCTTGGAACCAAATACATCATCGTGAATGTGCCTGAATATCGCATGCGCGTGGTCGCCAATGATCGCATCACGCACGAGGCCCGCGTGATTGTGGGCAAGCCCAACAGCCAGACACCGGTTTTCTCCGATGAGATGGAACACATCATCGTCAATCCATCGTGGAGTATTCCGCCCTCGATTCTGAGAAATGAAATTCTGCCCAAGCTTGCGCAGGATCCCGATTACGCCGCCAAACTGGGCTATCAAGTGTATCGGTCCGGCAAATCCATCTCGGTCCGGCAGCCGCCGGGCGAACGGAATGCGCTGGGCCTTATCAAATTCATCTTCCCCAACGAGCACGCCGTTTATCTGCACGATACGCCAAACCGGACGCTGTTTGCGCGCGATCAGCGGGCACTGAGTCATGGCTGCGTCCGAGTCGACCAACCCTTTCGGCTCGCCGAGATTCTTTTGGCCGATCAGGGCTATGACGAGCCCCGCCTGCGCAGCATGGTCGGCTCGGGCGAGCGCATGATCAAACTCGCCAAGCCCCTCCCGGTTCACCTGACTTATTTCACGCTGAAGATTGGCGAAAATGGTGAAATATCAAAGGTCTCGGACATCTATAATCATGATCCCGGGCTGAAAACCGCTCTCGCCACCCAGGCCCGTGCATCATTCGCTCAGCTCGGACAGACCCGCTGAGATGCCCCCGCTTTCGCACGCCCGCATGATATGGCACACATCGGGAGGCGAAGCGTTACTGCTTCGCCTAAAACGGGCCGGGCAGCCGGAGCGCACTAACGTGGCATTAACGTTTATCGGCAAGGTTGGGGTTTCCTCGTCCGATGCGTTTCGGAGCGCCGTGAATGACGCGCGCGATGCCCAGAGTGCCGATCTTGCGTAAACTGATCAAAAATCACCGCGCCAAGCGCTTCGTTCTGGTGGCCGGTTCGGCCTTTGGCCTTCTCGCCTTCGGAACAACTCAGGTTGGCAACGCCATTGCGAATGGCGATACGCGCACCATTGAGATTTATCACACCCATACGCAAGAATCCCTGACCGTCACCTATAAGCGCAACGGCTCTTATGATTCCGCCGCGCTTGAAAAACTGAATTGGCTGTTGCGCGATTGGCGCCGCGACGAACCAATAAAGATGGATCCGCGGCTGTTCGATATTGTTTGGGAAACGCATCGTGCGGTTGGCTCACAAGATGCCATCCATGTCGTCTCCGCCTATCGCGCTCCGGAAACCAATGCGATGCTGCGCCGCCGCTCGCGCGCTGTCGCCAAGCATTCCCAGCACACGCAAGGCCGGGCGATGGATTTCTACCTGCCTGACGTGTCGATGGCGAAAGTCCGCGATATCGGCTTGAAAATGCAGCGCGGCGGCGTAGGCTATTATCCCACCGCCTACAATCCTTTCGTGCATCTTGATTCCGGCAGCGTGCGCCATTGGCCGCGCATGACCCGCGATCAGCTTTCGCGCGTTTTCCCCGATGGCAAAACCGTGCATCTGCCGACAGATGGCAAGCCCATGCCGGGTTATGAGCTCGCACTTGCTGAGATCGAAGCCAATGGCGGCACGGTGCCGAGCGCTGGCTATAATGCGATCGACGAAGAAGGCACGACATCAAGCGGCAAGGGTTTCTTTGCGCGTCTGTTTGGTGGCGGCGAGGATGAAGATGTTGAAGTGGCACGCACTCCGCGCCGTGGTGGCCGCACCGTTGCGGCACGCCAGCAGCAGGGCCGCACGCAGGTCGCGTCTGCGGACGTCAACGATCCACAAAACGACAATTTCTTTGCGCGCGTTTTCGGCGGCAACAATCGCCAACAGCCGCAGACAACACGCCAAGCCGCAGTCCAGACTGCAAGTCTGCCAGCTGAAACTGTGATCGAGCCGACACCGACGGCCCCAGCAGCACGCGTCACGGCACAAGCACCCGCAGCTGCGCCCGTCGCTCCGCCCATCGTCGAGCTCAAAGTGGCGAATGTCCCTCTGCCGGTGGCTCGCCCGCCTGAATTCACCCGGATCGCAGTCGCCTCCGCCGGTCCGCAGAGCGTTTGGGTCCAAGGCCCAACCGGGAAGCTCGCGCCGCTTCAGGGCAAGGTTGCCGACGTGCCGCTACCGCCGACACGGCCGAGCGATCTTCCGGGTCGCACACAAGTGGCGGCTGGGCCGAATGCGCCGGCCAATCAGCCCGCAGCACCCGCGCTCAAGCCGCTTGAAGGCAAACCGGCCGCCGTGCCACTGCCGCCACAACGTCCGGCTGCTCTGGCCCGCGTGGCCGATGCTGAGCCAGCCTTCGTCGGCACGATTAGCCCGCGACCGCTCACCGTTCCCGCATCGGCGACAGGTTATGCGACGCAGCAGGATGTCACGCCCGCCATTCTGCGCGGCACCATGGCCCCACGTCCGAGTGACACGGCAACCGCACCCGCGCTGGATCGCGCAGGGTTGAAGGCCCTGTTCTCAGAGGTCAGCATTGCGCAGGCATCGCCAACAACCTTGAACAGCCCGCAAGCCGCCCCGCTTGCTGCTTCAAAAATCGTTGTGACGAAATTCGGCAAGGATCCGTCGGCAGGGATCCCAACCGACCGCTTCACCGGCCCAGCCGTGAAGCCGCTCTCGACCCTGCAATAAGGGGTTAGCCCGCCATTCCCAGCGCTTCGAGATAGAGGTCCATGATGGCCTCTTCTTCCTTGCGCTCGGCATGGTCGCGGCGGCGCAGCGCCACGATCTTGCGCATCACTTTGGTATCGAAACCCTGTGATTTCGCTTCGGTATAGACGTCGCGCAAATCCCCGGCGAGCGCCTTCTTTTCTTCCTCGAGGCGTTCGATGCGCTCGATGAAAGCCTTCAATTCACCGGCGGCGACGGAATTGGTATCGACCATTGCAATGCCTCTGAGATCTGCTGCGGCGTCTCTCTCGGCCATGGCCTTGGCTGGGTCAAGCATTCCCCCGCGGCCCGGCCGAATGCCTGTGGAAGGCGGGGACAGCGCCGGTGCGCGAGAAGGATGACGTGGCCGGAGAGGGAAAACGGGGAGGTTGCCATAGCGGTAGGGATGGTCTCGAAAGCGTGACCCGGGACCCGCCACTGGCGAGCACCGCTGGCTGGTCAGGTGATGTGTCCGCCGCCCCCACGCTGGCGCGGGAGTCCGGGGTCGCCCGCCGCTCGCGCCGCGCTCAGGCGAGCAGGCCCTTCATGACGTGCCCGTGCACGTCCGTCAGGCGGAAGTAGCGTCCCTGGTGCCGGAAGGTGAGGCGT
>VERN01000187.1 GCA_018882635.1 Beijerinckiaceae bacterium
GCCTTGGCCAAACCCTCACGCATTTTATACATGTCGAGGCCAAGCTCGCCTGCGGCCAAGCGTTGGCGTTTCTCTGTCTCATTCGCCTCGCGTGCCCGGCCTGCGGCAGCAATCCGCGTCACCTCGTCCCGTGGCACAATCACAACGCCATCATCATCAGCGACGATCACATCGCCCGGATTGACCAAAGCGCCGGCGCAAACGACCGGGACGTTGACTGAGCCAAGTGTCGCCTTCACCGTTCCCTTCGCAGAAATCGCCCGGGACCAGACCGGAAAGTTCATCTCTGTCAGGGTGCGAACATCGCGCACCCCGGCATCGATCACAAGACCAACGCCGCCGCGTGCTTTCAGGGATGTTGCGAGAAGGTCGCCGAACATACCGTCCGTATTGTCGGTTGTGCAGGCCACCACCAGCACATCTCCGGGTAAGATCTGCTCAATGGCGACATGGATCATCCAATTGTCGCCGGGCTGTGCCAGCACGGTGACGGCGCTGCCCGCAATTTGCGCGCCGGGAAAGATCGGGCGCATATAGGGTTTCATGAGGCCAAGGCGACCCATCGCCTCATGCGTGGTTGAAACGCCAAGGTCTTGCAGGGCGGCAATATCGGCGGCTGGCGCGCGCGTCCTTGTCCTGACAACGACACCCATCATGCGAGGCTCTCCAACGCTTCCGGGAAGAGCCTCTGATAAGCTTCCCCATAGGTCATGGCCTTGCCAGAATTGCGGCCACCCTGCATGCCGCGATTTAACGCAACGCGGGTGTAGTATTCCCAAAGGTGCTTTTGGGCGGCGAGAATTTCAAAAGCCTTACGCTTGGTGTCCCAAACCTCGTCGATATTCAAAATGACGTTTGGCTTGAAATTGCATTGTTCAGGCTGGTGTGGCTCGAACAGGAAAACAGGCGGTGCTGCATAGGCGCGGGACGGATCGGGCTTATGGCCAGCGGCCTGCGCGATGATGCGCGCCTCCTGCGCAAAGCGCGTTGCTTCGGGGTGATCGACGTTGTAAGGATCTTCGAGCGAATGCGTGAGGACAAAGGACGGGTTTAGCTCGTGAAATATATCGATCGCGCGTTCGAGCATGGCCTCGTTTGTGCGCAGCGGGTAATCGCCAGCATCCATAAATTCAATCTCGGCTCCCAGCGTGGCGGCAGCGCGTTCGGCCTCATCACGGCGCTGCGCCTTCACATCCGCCATTTTCACGCCGGCTTGCTTCCAAGCAAATTGGCTTTCGCCGCGCTCGCCATAAGAGAGGCATAAAATTTTCACGCGCATCCCACGCTTCGCGTGAAGCGCAATGGCGCCACCGGCGCGCCAGACGAAGTCGCCAGGATGGGCTGTAATGACAAGGCCAGTTTTTTGCGCCATCAGGTATTCTCCTTCGCAGGTGTCGCAAAAACCGCTTCCGGGACGAAGGCGGCGCCGTCCATCAGAATGCGTGCGGTTCGCAACAATCCAGCTTTTTCAACGATGGGGTGATCAGGCGATCCGCCAACAGTCAGGCTGACGGAAAATTCACCAGTTGGATGCTCGACCATCACAACGCGTTCGCGTTCTTGTGGCATGGCTGCAACGGATGCAGCGGGAGATCCCGGCAAGGCCGCGGCAGTCGCAACACTAACGGCAGCGAAAACGCCAATTGCGTTATGGCATTCGTGCGGAATGAAGCTACGGGTTGCCAGTGCACCGCCTTCCTGAGGTGGCGCGACCAATATGATCTTCGGGACGACCTTGTCTTTCACATCGCCCAGATTCATCAGGGGCCCTGCAGCAAGACGAATTGTCTCAAGGCGCGCTTTGAGTTCGACGTCTTTGTTGAGTGCGTCGACGCTTTCGTAACCCGAGCGACCGACATCGGCGGCGCGCAACACAATCACTGGCATGCCATTGTCGATCAGCGTCACATTGATCCCGTCAATGTGGTCGACAGCACGTCCCGTTGGTAAAAGGGCGCCGCAGACTGAGCCTTCGGTATCGACGAAGCTAATCGCGATGGGGGCTGATGTGCCGGGAACGCCATCAATACGGGCGCGGCCTTCAGCGCGCGCCAAGCCGCGCTCGGTTTCAAGTGAGAGATCTGCGATGGTGCCGGTGTTAAGTGTGCGAACGCGCACAAGCGTGCGTGGACCATTCGCTTTGATGAGGCCGCGGGCCAACGCAAAAGCGCCAACGCCAGAGAGAATGTTGCCGCAGTTTGGTGTCGTGTCGACTTTCGGTTGCTCAATGCCGATTTGAGCAAACAGAAAATCAATATCGCATCCGGGTTGTGACGAGGGAGATATAATCGCTACTTTGCTGGTGAGGGGATGGGCTCCACCCAAGCCATCAATCTGTCGTTTGTCGGGCGATCCCATGATCGCGAGGAGGACACGATTGCGCGTGCTCACATCTTGCGGTAAATCGCTTGCGAGAAAATAGGCACCTTTTGATGTGCCGCCGCGAATGAGCATGCAGGGAATAGCGCGCTGCATCGCTCAATTCCGCTCATTATTTTTTGGTCTTGCGCCACGCAATTGTGCTTCAGCAACTGCATTGGCCAAGCCGGGATTGAGGCCGAGCGCCGCCAGCATCTCACCGGCTTCAAACATTTCAGCTGACCGACGGACCCCATGTGTTGCTACCCGCTCGCGCATATTTTCGGCGAGGGCATGAAAATCGATTGATGGAAAGGTTGCGTGTAGGCTGGCGAAGACGGGCTCTTTCACGCCCCAGAGTTCAGATGCGGCGGCGCAATCGACCATCAAGGCTTCCAAACCTTTGATGATGATACTGCGGCACAGTTTCATCGCAGACGCGATGCCATGCTCCGTCGCAACAGGGGTGAGATTCATGCCGAGAGCGTTGAGCATATCGGCGGTTTTGGCCGCATGTGGCCCGCCCGCGAGTATGGGTACGTGTAGGCCGGGCGTTAGCACCGGCGCCATTACAGCGCCCTCAACGTAAAAAGCGCCGGCCGCTTCGACATGCTGCGCTGCGCGCTGTTTGGTTGAGGGGGCAGCCGAGTTTACATCCAGAAAGATCTGACCCGGTGCAAGCCAGTCGCGCGCCGTCTGAGCCACGATTTCGGCCTGTGATGCGGTCACGGCGGAGATCACAATATCAGCGTCCGCTGCGGCCGTTGTCGCATCGGCGCAGAATTGCACGCCGATGTCTTTGGCGCGTTCTTGCAAGTGAGCACCGGCGTTTTGCCCGTGGAGGATATCGTAAGCTGCGATCTTGATGCCTTCATGCTTCAGGAAACCGCGCGAAAAGGTTTGGCCGACCTCGCCAAAGCCTATGAACGCAATCTTGGTGGTGTTGGCGACCGCCATGCCCTGTTCCCCCGGCACGAATGCCTTGCCGGCCAGAATGGGAGTGGCAGACAATCTGATCAAATGATCATAATCACAGGATTGATGAATCTATTTCAGCTATTGCGGGCACCCATGCGCTCTCTGAGGCCGGTCGTGACAAGGCGGATGAGCGCCTTGGCTGGGCCAG
This sequence comes from Beijerinckiaceae bacterium, assembly GCA_018882635.1. Lineage (GTDB taxonomy): Bacteria > Pseudomonadota > Alphaproteobacteria > Rhizobiales > Beijerinckiaceae > TNE-4. The sequence continues at coordinate 3,485 of VERN01000187.1, forward strand.
AGAGGGGCGCGTTTTTGCGGGTGACAATCCCTAAAGTCCGCGTGACAGAGGGGGAACGCAGTGGGATGGCCGCTAATCCTTCGGCCGCGTCGTCGATCGCCAATTTTGGGACGATGGCGGCCGCCACGCCGGAGCGCACAAGGCCAATGGCGGTGGTGACACGCTGCACCTCATAGCGCCAATCGAGGGTCTCACGTTTGGCGCCCAGTGCATCGTCAATCAAGATGCGGTTACCAGCCTCGGCGCTAATGCGCACGAGGGGCACTTCTTGAAGCTGCGCCCATGTGAGCGATGACGCGGATGCTGCGGCTATCGTTGGTGGGCACAGCAGCACGAAGGGTTCCTTCACAACTGGCTTCAACTCAAGATCCCAACTGTTGGCTGCGACGATCGTTACGCCGAATTCCGCCTCGCCGGATTGAACGCGCGCAGCAATTTCGCTGGCGGCATGATCGAACACACGGATTTCGATATTGGGATGAGTCTTTGCAAAGGCCGCGATGGCGCTGGGCATCACATGCATAGCGATGGTGGGTAGGCAGCCAACCGCGATGCGGGGTATCGCAGGTTTGACGGCGCGACGCAGCTCCGTCATTGCAGTCCCGATTTCACCAAACAAGGTTTGTGCTTTGGGAAGAAGCGCGAGGCCTTCGGCTGTTAATGTCACCTGCCGTGTTGTGCGCAATAGAAGCGTTGTCGACAAGGTTTCCTCAAGCTTGCGCATGCGGTGGCTTAAAGCAGTTTGCGACAGGTTGAGATGGCTTGCTGCCGCACGGAAGCTGCCGCGTTCAGCAATCGCCACAAAGGCCTGCAAGCCCAGAACGTCTATCCGCATCGGCTTTTGTCCTCATCCCTCAGGGATGCAGACTATTCATGAATGAAGATTTGTAGCAACTTATTGCATCTTAGCCGTTTGAGGCCGCGTGGTCCTTGGTGAGGGCCTCCATCTCCCCGCGCAGCGCGCGCACGAAATATTCGGCGTAATTGCTGAGTTGTGCGCCCCGCCTTTTGGCGATGAAGGTCTGGAATGGCGTCGGCTCTTCGATCTCAAGTGTCTTGATGCCGCGAATGGCGCCGTCGGCGACGGTGAATTGATCGATCATGGCGATGCCGAGCCCGGCGGCCACCAGCGAGCAGACCGTCGTGCCAAAGCGGGCGCGAATCTGAATGTCGTAACTCAGTTTCTTCTCGTTAAAAATGCGCGCCATGATCGAGCCGTAAGGATCGTTCGGATCAATCCCGATCAGGGGATAACGGGCCATTTCCTCAGCGCTGATTGTCTCGCGGCGGGAGAGTTCATGATCCTCGGGCACGATGCAGAACAGGCGACCCCAGGCCAGAGGAACGAATTCGAGTGCGGGATGGTCGAGCGCGTAGCTGATGGCAACCAACTCGCCACGGTTCAGCAGGATGTAGTCGATCGCTTCCTCGATTTTCAGGATGTTGAGATCGGCCCGCAGCTTGGGAAAGCGTTGCCGTGTCTTCTGCACGGCGCGGGGGACCATCACATTGGCTATACTGGGGACGGACCCAATACGGAGTTCGTAGCTGTCGCCTTGTTTCATCCGGTCGAGCATCGAGGCGAGCCCACCGACCTGCTGGAAGATCGTATTGACCTGCTCAAAAATGTCCTTGGCTTCCTCGCTGGGGACAAAGCGGCCCTGCCGCCGATCAAAGAGCCGCACGCCGAGAGAGCGTTCTGTGTACTTCATGAGGCGGCTGAGGCCGGGTGAAGACACTCCTAGAAGCTTTGCCGCGCCAGCAATGCTTCCGGCCACCATCACCGCTCGAATGACTTCGATTTGCCGCAACGTCAACATGGGCGTCCCTCAGCCACAAAGTAACATCATGTTATCTAATAGGGCAATTTTGGTCATTGACGTTACATCCGGCTTTCTTCTTATTTTCATACGAAAGGCGTTGCCTGCGGCAAAGACCGCCCCGATAAAGAGCGCCCCATCCAGGAGGAAACCAAGAATGAAACTGTTTGCAGCGTCCCGGCTCGTCTCGGCAGCCTTTGTGGCGCCGGCTCTGGCGCAAAACAATGCGCCGATCAAAATTATCAATGTGGGTGAATTGTCGGGCCCTGGCGCGACAGTCGGCACCAACTTTAAGAATTCGGCTGATCTCGCCGTGGCGGAAATCAACGCCAAGGGTGGCATTCTCGGCCGCAAGATCGAAATCGTCCATCTCGACACCCAGTCAAACCCGGGCGTGGCCCGCGCGCTGGTGCAGAAGGCGATCGACGAAAATCCCTATGCGATCATGGGACCGGGCTATTCTGGCTCTGTGAAGGTGTCCGCACCGCTCGCTGCGCAGGCTGGGATCGCGCAAGTGATGGGCGGTGAAGCCGCGGAACTCACGCAGCTTGGTTTTGGAACGTTGTTCCGCACTTCGTTCGGCCAGCAATCTTCGATGCCGAAGATCGCGAAATACATTGCCGAAAATCTGAAGGGCAAGAATGTCGCCGTGATCTGGGTGAACAATGATTTCGGCAAGGGTGGTCGCGATATGATCACCAAGGAACTCGCCGCGCGCGGTGTGAAGG
>VERN01000188.1 GCA_018882635.1 Beijerinckiaceae bacterium
GTCCTGCGCCCGTTGCTTGCACAGCGCCCCAAGCGCCTAAGGCAAGACCGTTGGCTGACTGGTCGAGACCCATCGCGGCCGTCAACGTGCCGACGGAGAACATGCCGCCAGCAAAGCCGATCACAAAAGCGCCGATGCGGAACAGCACAGTCGATTCAACCGGTGCGGCCAGAAGCACCATCGCGAAGCCGGGAAGGCCGAGCACGACGCCATAGGCGGCCAGACGATAAGGATCGATTCCGCGCGTAAGGAGGTAAGCGGCAAACGCGAAGGCGAGCAGAGCGCCGCTTGCCAGAAGTGCTGTCAAAAACGTTGTTGCGCTCACCGACAGGCCAAGCACTTCGCCGCCATAAGGCTCGAGCACGATGTCCTGCATATTGAAGGCGAGGGTGCCGAGAAAAACAGCGAGGAGAAAACGTTTTGCATGCGGCCGTGCGGTAAACATCGCCCAAGCGACACGAAACGGAATTTGCGGTTCAGCTGCCGCCATGGCGCGTGCCCGATCCCGGGCTTCTTGCTTCCAGAGCGCGATAATATTGAGCCCAATCGTTACCATCGCGGCTGATTGGATCACTTGAATGAGCCGCGTTGGCGAAAAATCCGCGAGCGCAAAATAGAAGACCACGCTCGAAATCATCATGCCGGCTAAAAGCGTCACATACATCAGGGCGACGACGCGCGGGCGCTTTTGTTCGGGCGATAAATCTGTTGCAAGCGCTAAACCAGCTGTCTGTGTAACCTGTAAGCCCGCGCCAACAAGAAGAAAGGCCAATGCCCCGGCCGCAGTTGAAAACCATATTGGCACATCGGCGCCATCAGACAGAAGCAGAAGTGCGAAGGGCATGATGGACAGCCCTGCGAATTGCACCATCGTGCCAAACCAGATGAAGGGCACGCGGCGCCAGCCCAGCACCGAGCGATGGCGGTCTGAACGGAAGCCGATAAAAGCGCGCAGCGGCGCAAACAGAAGCGGGATAGCCACCATCGCGGAGACGATGGTGGCGGACACACCCAATTCGACAATCATCACGCGGTTGAGCGTGCCGACGAGAAGAGCTGTCGCCATGCCAACCGAAATCTGAAACAGCGACAAGCGCAAGAGACGTGACAAAGGCAGGTCAGCCGACGCAGCATCAGCAAACGGCATGAATTTTGTGCCGGCGCTCATCAAGAAACGTGTCGAGATGTTGCTGATGAAGCTCATGAACGAACGAGCTCCAGCGCATGCGAGATATAAAATCCGCGTGAAACGCGATGCGCCCGCCCGGCTTGCATCCCGTGATAGGTGCCTTGACGCACGGGTGCGAGTAAACGCTCAGGGCGCAAGGGAACAATCGCGGGAGAGCGATCGGATTTCGGAAAGAGCTTGCCGACGCGGTGCATGGCTGCGAGCGGCAAGGTCCACGGCGCCACTGTGAAGATGATTGAGTCTGATGTTCGTTCGGAGAGACCGGCGAGCACACGTGTCACATCTTCGGCGTTGTAGTGGATCAAAGAATCCATCGCGACGACATGATCGAACTGGCCGAGGGCGGGGTCGTGCATATCGCCAACGCGGAAAGAGATCCGACCTTGTCCGAGCGTCGCAGGAAGACGTTCTTGGGCAAGTTCAATCAGATTAGGGGCAATATCGATCGCGACGACATCGGCGCCGCGGCGCGCCGCTTCAACCGCAAAAGCGCCGGTGCCACAGCCCGCATCGAGAATGCGACGTCCTGTCAAATCCTCTGGCAACCACGACAGCAGCGTTTCACGCATGGCATCGCGGCCAGCACGAACGGTCGCACGGATACGGCCGACGGGAGCGTCCGAAGTTAAACGCGACCACGCTTCAACCGCAGTGCGGTTGAAATAGGTCTCGAGTGAGGAGCGGCGATCGCGCCAGGAAGCGGTGTCAGCCATCAATCGAACCCCAGAAGATCGAAGATTTCGCGGTCTTTCAGTGAATGGCCGTCGCAGATTTCGACACCCGACCAAAGCTTTTCAGCCAGTTCGAGATATTCACGTTGAACGGCTAAGACTTCTGGGCTTTCGTCCATTTCGAACAGCGTGGCTTTTTTCAACCGGCTGCGACGGATCACATCAAGATCAGGGAAGCGAGCAAGCGTGCGCAGGCCTGCACGTTGATTGAATTTCTCGATCTGATCGACGTCAGCGCTACGATTGGCGATGACACCACCTAAACGCACGGCGTAGTTTTTCGATTTCGCCTGAATGGCTTGCACGATGCGGTTCATCGCGAAGATCGAGTCAAAATCATTCGCAGCGACGATCAAAGCGCGATCAGCATGTTGGAGAGGTGCCGCGAAACCGCCGCACACGACGTCACCCAGAACGTCAAAAATCACGACGTCAGTGTCTTCTAAGAGGCGATGCTCTTTGAGGAGCTTTACTGTTTGGCCGACGACATAGCCGCCGCAGCCTGTGCCAGCCGGAGGGCCACCCGCTTCTACGCATTGCACGCCAGCATAGCCTTCATACATGAAGTCAGACGGGCGCAATTCTTCTGAATGAAAATTGACGCTTTCCAGCACGTCAATGACGGTTGGCATCAATGTCTTTGTCAGAGTGAATGTCGAGTCATGTTTCGGATCGCAGCCAATCTGCAGAACGCGTTTTCCAAGTTTTGCGAAGGCGACCGAGAGATTGGACGAAGTGGTCGATTTACCAATGCCGCCCTTGCCATAAACGGCAAAGACTTTTGCCGTATCAATTTTCAGCGTCGGATCGAGATGGACCTGGACGGAACCATCACCATCGGCGCGGCGGGGGGCACGGTCTATGAGGGTGATCGCGTTCATGCGGCAAAATCCATTGAAACGCCTTCGAGGCGATCTTCGAGCTCTTCACCGGCCTGGCGAAGTGCAGCAAGCACGTCCGCGTCCGGTGTCCAATAATTGCGTTCATGCGCTTCGATCAGCCGGTTAGCGACTTTCGCAGCAGCATTCGGGTTGAGTTCGGCAAGCCGTTGGCGAAGTTCGGGATCAAGCACAAAAGTCTGCGTGATCTGCTGGTAAATCCACGGTGCAACCTGACCCGTTGTCGCCGACCAACCCATTGCGTTGGTGACATGGGCTTCGATCTGCCGCGCGCCTTCATACCCATGCTTCAGCATGCCTTCATACCATTTCGGATTAAGCATGCGTGTGCGCGCTTCGAGCGATACTTGCTCTGAGAGCGTGCGCACGGTTCCCGCACCGCGGGTCTCATCGCCAATATAAACGGGGATGGCTTCGCCCGAGGCACGTTGAGCGGCTTTCGAAATCCCTCCAAGCGTATCGAAATATTGATCGATCGACATGACGCCGAGTTCAACCGATTCAAGATTTTGATAAGCCAGCGCGACGGAGCCTAGCATGGTCTGAAGCAATTCGGGCTGCTTCACGGGACGGCCCGACGCGCCATAGGCAAAGCATTTGCGGTTGCAGAATGTCTCGGCCAGTTCATTTTCGTCGTTCCAGCCGCCATGATCGATGACGAGATTGACGTTTGCACCGTAAGCGCCATCGGCGTTTGAGAAGACGCGGAGTGCAGCTGTCGCAAGATCGACATTATGCTCAGCCGCATAAGCGCGCGCATGCTTGCGGACGAAGTTCATCGTGTCTGGCTCATCTGCTTCAGCCGCCAATTGGCAAGCTTCGGCGAGAAGGCGCATCTGCAAGGGCATCAGATCACGAAAGATGCCCGACACTGTCATCACGACGTCGATGCGGGGGCGACCAAGATCCTTCAGCGCGATGAGTTCTGCGCCGCAGAGGCGGCCGTAGGAATCGTAACGTGGCGCGGCGCCAAGCAAGGACAAGGCTTGCGCCACCGGAGCGCCTTGGGTTTTCAGATTGTCTGAACCCCAGAGGACGATCGCGATGGTTTCAGGCAGATCGTGGCCGTCTTGCAGATGACGGGCGAGAAGGCGATCAGCCTGTGCCTTACCGTCGCGCATTGCTAGGCTGCTTGGGATCCTAAAGGGATCGAAGCCATGGACGTTACGGCCGGTCGGGAGAATTTCCGGCGTGCGGAGCAAATCACCGCCTGGTGCGGGGCGGATGAAGCGGCCATCAAGCGCGTTCAGAAGCGATGCCATTTCGGAATCGGTTTGCAAGAGCGCGTCGGTTTTGGCGAGAGCTTCGAATTTTGACCGTGTGTCGGGGTCTTGTGACAGGCTTTGCGGCTTAGCACCCTTCACCAGCGCTGCGAGATCGGATTGCTGCGGTTTAAAGCCGTGGCTCGCTTCGGCGATGGCGGCGAGAAGATCCGTGCGCTCGGTCTCACTCGGCATCTGGCCCAAAACATGAAGACCATGCGGGATCAGGGTTGTTTCGAGTTCATAGACCGATTGCGTGAGCTTCGCCGCTTCGGCTTCCGCATTGTCCCATGCAGGTTCAGCGGCGCAGAGATCAAGGGCTGCGGCTTGCGCTTGCAACAATTCGGCAGTGCTTGCACGGCCCGTATCATCGCCCGGCTCTAATCCGCGCCAGCGTTCTAGCGTCCCGCGCAGATCAAGCAGCCCACGATAGAGGCCTGCCTGCGCAATTGGCGGCGTGAGGTAAGAAATCAAGGTTGCTGCTGAACGACGGCGGGCAAGCGCACCTTCGGACGGGTTGTTTGCGGCATAGAGATAGAGGTTCGGTAGATCACCGATCAGACGATCAGGCCAGCATTCGCTGGTCATGCCCACCTGTTTCCCCGGCATGAATTCGAGGGCGCCATGAGTGCCGAAATGGAGAACGGCGTTGGCGCCAAAATCTTCGCGGATATAACGGTAAAAGGCGGAGAAGGCGTGGGTTGGTGCAAAGCCGTGTTCGAACAGAAGGCGCATTGGATCGCCTTCATAACCAAAGCCCGGCTGCACACCGACAAAGATGTCACCGAAATGATGGCCAAGGATATGCAGCGTTGCGCCATCCGTCAGGACGCGACCGGGGGCGGGACCCCATTGTTTTTCAATCGCGCCGAGATGCGGCTCGCGACGGATATAATCGTCGACTGAAATCCGCGCCGCGATGTTGGCGCTCGATCCAAAGTCGGCGGCATTACCCGCGAGAATGGCTTGGCGTAACGTGTCAACATCGGCGGGGACATCAACGCTATAGCCTTCCTTCTTCAACGCTTTCAGAAGGTTGAAGAGAGATTCAAAGACACCGAGGAAAGCGGCCGTGCCAATATTCCCGGCATTGGGCGGGAAGTTGAATAGCACCACAGCCAACTTGCGCGATGATTTTGGCGTCTTGCGGAGTGTGATCATACGATCAATGCGCGAGGCCAGAAGATCAATCCGCTCCGCATCCGGCACCATGTCCCGCGTGCCATTTTCAGATCGTCCGCCAAACACCAATGGGCCGGTAGCGCCATCGAGCTCGGGGATCGACACCATCATCGTTGTTTCGACGGGATGAAGACCGCGCGGCGATGATTTCCAATTCTCGAGTGTTTGGAATTCAAGCGCATGAGCGGCGAGATAGGGTACGTCGAGACGCGCTAGCATATCTTCGGCGGCTTTTGCGTCGTTGTAAGCGGGACCACCAACGAGTGAGAAGCCAGTCAGCGAGATGAAACCATCGACCGTCGGCTTGCCGTCGCGCAACAGATATTTCTCGATGGCCGGGCGTGCATCGAGACCGGCGGCAAAGACTGGAACGACATTGAGGCCGCGCGCTTCGAGTGAGGCAATCACCGCGTCATAATGGGCGTGGTTTCCAGCCAAGAGATAAGACCGCATGAGCAAGAGGCCGACAGCGCCTTTGGCCTTTCCGTTCTTCGGTAAGGCTGATAGTTCTTCGACGATCCGGCCTTTGGCGCGCGGGTGATAAAGGCCGCAATCGGGGTAATCGACCGGAGGCTCCACCTTGGCCAGACCGCGCAAAGCCTTACGCGGGCCATCGGCATAGCGATCGATCAGCTCTTCACTGATCACGGCCTCTCGGGTTTCAAACCGGTCTTCGATTTGCAAATCATCGAAATCATAAAGTCCGGTTGAAAGCGTTCGCACTGTCATTGCG
>VERN01000189.1 GCA_018882635.1 Beijerinckiaceae bacterium
CTTTCAAGGGGTTCGATTTTGAATAGGGGGTCACCGAAGCCCACAGGTTGCTGATCGTTTGCTAAAGGTTGAATCATTGTTCCCGCAGCGGGTGCCGTCACAGCGCGGAGTAAAGAACCTACGCGTAAAAATCCAAGCGTCGCGCCAGCCAAAAAGGCCTCTCCAGGTTCAACACTTATCCCTTGATGGAGAGGATGCTCGCGCAAGAATTCACCCGGTCCGTCGGCTGTGACGGTAATATCTTCATTTTCCTCATCAATCGGCTCCTGCACGATCATGCTGCCATGCCGAACGAGCGCGAGCGAAAAACCAGGGCCCCGTAGCTCAAGCCTGTCAATGTCTGTTGCGGCCAGATGGGTGCTCAGAAGCATTATGTCATTTACATTCATGCAGCACGTTCCCGCATTGTCTGCAACGCAACGAGACGGCGTGCATGGTAGAGCCATTGCGTATTGTCAGCGGCTGCATCCAGCGCTTCGTCCCACGTGCAACGAACGAACCGAACTGAACTGCCAATAGGCGCTTGGCCAAGCCGCCACAGATCGGCTTCAATCACTGTGCCGATTTTCGGATAGCCCCCTGAGGGCTGAGCATCGCGCATCTGGATTATCGGCTGGCCGCCATGTGGAACTTGAATGACGCCGGGCACAATTCCATGCGACCGCAGCTCAAGCGGATGCGTGGGCTGCAATGGATCACCGGCAAGGCGATAACCGTAACGATCACTTTGCGGTGTAATTTTCCATGCGCAGGTCCACAATGCGTTTTGCGCTTCTGAGGTGTAATCTTGATATTCTGCGGCAGGCAAAACCCGCACCGCGGGAACGCCGTCGCAGATCAAAGGAAGCGCCAGTGCCGGAGGAACGAGGCCAAACGCGGCATTCAGAGCCAAGGACGGCTTTACTGGCAAGCAATCTCCAGTGCGCAGTGGGCGTCCTTCGAACCCGCCGAAGGCCCCACGTAGTTGCGTGCTGCGTGATCCAAGTACCATTGGCACGTCAATGCCACCTTGGACGCACAAATAGGCGCGGCTTGCGCGCCAGCGTCGTGATTGAGGTAGCGTAAGCGTGAGGGTCTGGCCTGCTTCGGCACGATGTAGCCACCAAGGCAGAAGAGCAAAGCCATCGAGGTTTGCAGGTGCGTCCGCACCTGTAATCGTAAAATTAACGGCCGTGCGAAACTTCACACTGAAGGGAAAGACAGGAATTTCGATGCCAGCAGCGTTTTCTTCATTGCCGAGGAGTATGTTGCCTGCGGCGAGTGACATTGGATCCATCGCGCCGGATACGCCAACTCCAAGATTGAGTGCGCCATAGCGACCGAGGTCTTGGACAGTGGCGAGCGAGGCCGCATTGACGACTTCGATCATCGACGCACCTCTTGCACTACGAATTTCACAGAATCGCCGGGCGCCAGGAGCGCGGGAGAATCGCGTTCAACATTAAAGAATTCCATTTTCGTTGTGCCAATCGTGTTCCAGCCGCTAGGTCCATCAGACGCGGACACACCCGTCTGATTGCCGCCGATCGACACAGCGCCACCTGGAATTTTCAGTACTGGAACTTTTCGTCGCGGTGTCGCGATACGGGCATCCATACCACCGAGATAGCAATAGCCTGGATGGCTGCCGAGTGCATAGACCGGATAAATAGGTGCGCTATGAATTGTAACGATTTCATCGATACTCAACCCAGTATGTGCAATCACGTCGTCTATATGTGGTCCGCCTTCGCCACCATAAATTACCGGAATTTCAATTAGGCGGCCTTGCAGTGGCAACGGCTTGATCGTGCGCCACGTGTCTTGTAACCGCGCTTCCCAGCGCTCGAGCGCGCGCGGCGGAACGCTGAAATTAATCATGAGATTGTTCATACCGGGTACTGCTTCCCGTACGCCGTCCCAGGACTGAACTTCTTTCGAAAGTGCCCAGATCATGGCTTGTGTTTCATGATCTGTTTCACCTGGTGCTTCGAAAAGAAGTGCCGACGTGCCGAGAAGGCTGAGACGTGGACGCGGTTCGCTCATGCCGCGCTCCCCAGAATATTTTGATGATTCTTTTCAAGGTGGTGAATGTCGACGCCGCCCTTAGTAAAAGCGGAATCATTTACGAGCGCGCGGTGCAAATCGATATTGGTTGCAATGCCGGTTATATTTGTCTCAGCCAGAGCCTCACGCAAACGCGCGAGAGCCTCATCGCGTGTTGTGCCATGCACTACCAGTTTGCCGATGAGGGAATCATAATAAGGTGGGACCCGATATCCTGCAAAAGCATGGGTATCAACGCGGATATGCGGGCCGTTAGGCATATCCCATTGTGTAATAAGCCCTGGTGAAGGCATGAATGTTTTTGGATCTTCCGCATTGATCCGGCATTCGAATGAATGTCCTTCACAGCGGATGTCTGCTTGCTTGAAGGGCAGGGGATCGCCTTGCGCTACACGTATTTGCCATTGCACAAGGTCGATCCCTGTTGTCATCTCTGTAACGGGATGCTCGACCTGCAAGCGCGTATTCATCTCGATGAAATAAAATGCGCCATCTTCATAAAGAAATTCGAAGGTACCAACGCCACGATAATTGAGATAACGGCAGGCATCAGCGCAACGCTCGCCGATTGATGCGATTAATTGAGGATCAATACCCGGTGCAGGTGCTTCCTCAAGAATTTTTTGATGTCGTCGTTGCAAAGAGCAGTCGCGACTGCCCAACCAGAGTGCACGGCCATGATAATCAGCGATAACCTGTATTTCGATATGCCGCGGGTGGCTTAAAAATTTCTCAGCGTAGATAGAATCATTCCCAAAAGCTTTCCGTCCTTCTTCGCGCGTGATTGCTAGTGAAGGGAGGAGTTCATCCTCCATCACCACAACGCGCATACCGCGACCACCGCCGCCCCCAGCTGCTTTTAGGATTATCGGATATCCAATATCCCGGGCGATGGCGCGTACTGCGGCAGGATCATCTGGTAAGGCGGAATCCGGTCCCGGAACGCACGGCACGCCAGCCGCTATCATTGCGCGCTTGGCCGATATTTTGTCGCCCATTATGCGCATGTTCTCAGCTGTTGGACCGATTAAAATGCGACCTGCGTCGTTGACACGCTCCGCGAATTCAGCGTTTTCGGATAGAAACCCGTAACCTGGATGAATGGCATCGGCTTTTGTCACTTCGGCAGCAAAAAGGATCGCTGCCTGATCGAGATAGCTTTTGGATGCAGCAGCCGGGCCAATACAGATCGAGCGCGCCGCGCGTTGCACATAGGAGGCCTCACGATCTGCCTGCGAATAGACCACGATAGTTTCGATACCGAGCGCTTCGCACGCGCGCATGATACGCAATGCAATCTCGCCGCGATTGGCAATGAGGATGGAACGGATCATTGCCTTATCCAAACCTCATGAGATCTTGACCGGCTTCGACCTCGCTTCCGGCTGTAACGAGGATCGATGCAATGGTGCCATCTCGCGTCGCGCGCACTTCGTGGAAGACTTTCATTGCTTCCACTATGCACAGCGTCTGCCCGGCTTTGATCGCACTACCAGCTGATACGAACTCGGGTGCGTCAGGCTGTGGACGCAACCATACAATACCGTAGAGAGGCGATCGCACAGTGGCGTCAGCTTCAACTGCTTGCGGCTTTTGCGGGGAAGGGCGTGGACTTTGACGTCGGGCGGGTTGATGCCCCCGCACGAGGCGGAGCGACCAACCGTGCTCGTTAAACTCCATTTCCGCTAGGTCTGACGCGGCCATGGCATCGATAAGCTTTTTGATCTGGTCGAGTTCCATACATGCCAACCGGTGCCGAGAGCCATAAATGACCGATACAGGAGGCTAGCCGCGTGGTTTTACTGTCGCCAAGACGGAATGGCTTTGAGCCAATAAGGGGGGCTTATGACTGGTGATGCCCGGGCAAAAGGTTACCCGGCCATTCAGTGACGAGTTCCAGCACGAGATCCTTGATGGCCTGCGCTGGTTCGCTGAGCGGCAGATGGTCGGACTGGCAGAGTGCCAATGGGGCCTCAACAGCGGGCTCAGTGATCCGGCACTGCCAGGCGTCGCAGGATGCGACCACTTGTCGGGCCATAGATTCGGGTAGGACAGTCGCCCCGAGCCCCTCGGCGATCACTGTCGTTAACGTGCTGGCGCTCTCAATTTCAGCAGCGACTTGAGGTGCCATACCAGATGCAGCAAAGGCCTCATCGACCATTTTGCGGACCGTATTGTAAGGACGCGCAAGGTAAAACCGTGTGTCAGCGAAGGTTCTAAGAGGAGCCTCGGGTAGCGGCGCAGGCAAGCTTCCGGGGCCTACGACATAAAGCGGTTCGCGCAATAGCGGCACAAATTCTAGGCCGTGAACAGGAACTTTGCCGCCGTATAGGACCGCGAAGTCCATTCGACCGTTCATCACGAGCTCGGACAGGGTCGTGCCATAGGTCTCATTTAGATAAAGCAAAATCCCTGGATAACGGGCGTTTGCCGTTTTCAGCAGTGGTAATGCAAGGCCAGCGGCGGCTGTGCCGGGGGCAAGGCCTACTGAAACCGAGCCCGAAAGCCCCTTTGCAGCGGCCTGCATGTCCACCCGTGCCTGTTCGCATTGCCGTAGGATCAGCTGGGCGTGGCGGTAAAGCACCTTGCCGGCTTCGGTTGGCACCACGCCACGCTTTGTCCTCACCAACAATTGCTGCCGGACTTCCCCCTCTAGTGTTGCCAACTGCTGACTTAAGGCCGGTTGGGCAACGTGCAGGATGTCGGCGGCCTGGGTCAGGCTGCCGATATCGACGATTTTAACGAAATACTGCAGACGCCTGAGGTTCAAAGCGGACCACTCCGGGGCAGGCCGGACCTGAATGTCCTGCCATTATCCATAAGACTTCCCTATCAGGCCAGAGGGAAGCTGTCTTGGCCAGCTCAGGCGGAGGTGAATAGCGTTTCAGTCTCGCAATAAGGCATATCCCATGACCCGCTCCCGCATTGCCGCTCGCGTCCGTAACATTAAGCCCTCCCCGAGTTCAGCCGCCGCTGACCGGGCCAACGAGTTGAAGCGGGAAGGGCGCAGTATTGTCAGCCTTGTCGTTGGCGAACCTGATTTCGATACACCTGCCCATATCCGCGAAGCAGCTGCGCACGCTATGAATGCGGGCGCGACCCGCTACACCATGCTCGCAGGGACCCCCGACTTGCGGAAAGCTATCGCAGCAAAGCTCAAGCGTGAAAATGGACTCGATTATCAGCCGAATGAAATCATAGTTACGAATGGAGCTAAGAGCGCGATCTACAGTGCGCTCGAAGCAACCGTAGAACCCGGCGATGAAGTGATCATTCCAGCGCCGTACTGGGTTTCTTATCCCGACATGGTGATCGCTTGCGAGGGCGTACCGGTCACTGTCGCTTGCCCCGAAGACAATGGCTTTAAGATCACGCCAGCCCAACTTGAAAAAGCGATTACGCCAAAGACACGTTGGCTGCTTGTTAATTCGCCGAGTAATCCAACCGGTGCGAGCTACACTTCAGCGGAATATCGTGCGCTCGCGGACGTTCTGAAAAATCATCCAGACGTTATGGTGATGACAGACGATATTTATGAACACATTCGGTTTGATAGCCTGACAACGCCACATCTCCTCAACGCTGCTCCTGAATTGCGGGATCGGGTTTTGGCCATCAACGGAGTATCGAAAACCTACGCGATGACGGGGTGGCGCATTGGCTGGATCGCTGGTCCTTCTGATCTTATAAGTGCGTTAAATACCCTTCTTTCACAATCGTCTGGTAATGCCTCCTCAATCAGTCAGGCAGCCACTATTGCGGCGCTGGAAGGCGATCAGAGTTTCGTGAAAGAGAGTGTCGCGACATACAAAGCACGGCGCGATCTAACGTTGAAGCGCGTCAATGCAATTCCGGGATTGAGTTGTGCGCCGCCCGACGGAGCGTTCTATCTCTATGTGAATTGCGCTGGACTTATTGGGAAGAAAACACCTGCCGGTAAAACA
>VERN01000190.1 GCA_018882635.1 Beijerinckiaceae bacterium
GAGCACACGCAGCGAACGCTCGACTTCAATCGTAAAGTCGACGTGGCCGGGCGTGTCGATGATGTTCAGGCGCTTATTGTTCCAGAACGTCGTCGTTGCAGCAGACGTGATCGTTATGCCACGCTCCTGCTCCTGCTCCATCCAGTCCATCGTCGCAGCGCCTTCGTGCACTTCGCCGATTTTGTGCGACTTGCCGCTGTAATAGAGGATGCGTTCGGTGGTCGTCGTCTTCCCGGCATCAATGTGGGCCATGATGCCGAAATTACGATAATCCTCGATTTTATGACTGCGGGCCATGACTGGATCCTGCGTATTCGAGTTCTGTTACCAGCGATAATGCGAGAAGGCGCGGTTCGCTTCCGCCATGCGGTGCGTGTCTTCGCGCTTCTTCACGGCATTGCCGCGATTGTTCGACGCATCGATGAGTTCCGCCGAGAGGCGATCGACCATCGTCTTGTCGTTGCGGCCGCGAGCGGCCTGAATGAGCCAGCGAATGGCGAGCGCCTGACGGCGTTCGGCACGCACTTCGACCGGAACCTGATACGTGGCACCACCAACGCGGCGCGAACGCACTTCGATCGCCGGAGCGACGTTATCGAGGGCCGATTTGAACACCGGAAGCGGATCGGTCTTCAGCTTCGTCTCGATGACATCGAGAGCGCCATAAACGATCTGTTCGGCGACAGACTTTTTGCCATCATACATCACGGAGTTCATGAACTTCGTGAGGATGATATCGCCATACTTGGCGTCCGGAATGATCTCGCGTTTTTCGGCGCGGTGACGACGGGACATCTGTTCTCTCCGCTCTTACTTCGGCCGCTTCGCGCCGTATTTCGAACGACGCTGCTTGCGGTTCTTGACGCCCTGCGTATCGAGGACGCCGCGGATGATGTGATAACGCACACCCGGCAAATCCTTCACGCGGCCGCCGCGGATGGCGACGACGGAGTGTTCTTGCAGGTTGTGGCCTTCACCAGGAATGTAGCCGATGACTTCATAGCCATTGGTCAGGCGGACCTTGGCAACTTTACGAAGCGCCGAGTTCGGCTTCTTCGGGGTCGTCGTATACACGCGGGTGCAGACGCCGCGCTTCTGCGGGCATGCCTCGAGCGCCGGAACCTTGTTCCGCGCCTTCTGAGGGCTCCGCGACTTGCGGATGAGCTGGCTGATTGTCGGCATCGTTGGCTCTAAATCCCAGGCTGAGCCCGGAAATCCGGGCAAGAAAGGTGGTGTCCTGCACGAGAATCCGCACAAAACAAATCCGCGCCTTCGGCCCATGGGCCTCCAGCGCGTGTTCCATCAGAGGACCACGGAAAACCGCGGTCATGAACCCAAATCTCTCGACTTCTCAGTCGTTTGATTGTCGGGCAGCGTCTCGGTCTCAAGGTCTGGAACGTGGCGTTCCTGATCGAACGGACCGACTGTCTGCCGGAAAGTGAGCGGTTCATACGCGGGGACTCGGAAACCGTCAACCCCGAAAAGCGCCCTCAGCGCCGGATTCCGCGCGCCTGATGCCGATTTTTTGCCTGCCTTGGCTGCGAGCACAATGAAAAAGGCCGCCCGAGGGCGGCCTTTTCAATGAAACAGCCCGACGGGCCCGAATCCCACGTCTTAGACGTAGGGTTGCGGAGCGTCGATCGGCAGCGGCGCAGGCGTCTCGCCCGCATCAGCCGCTTCCCCCTGCCCTTCAGCACCCTGCGCGACGATGAGATCGTCACGGCGCTGGGCGACTTCGCGCAGACGGTTGAACATGGCACCCGTGCCCGCCGGGATAAGGCGGCCGACGATGACGTTCTCCTTGAGGCCCGCGAGGTCGTCACCCTTCCCATTGACTGCCGCCTCGGTGAGGACGCGGGTGGTCTCCTGGAACGATGCCGCCGAGATGAAGGAGCGGGTCTGCAAGCTCGCCTTGGTGATGCCGAGCAGCACAGGCGTGCCCGAAGCCGGCTTCTTGCCTTCCTCGAGGAGCTTGGCGTTGACCTCATCCATTTCGACGCGGTCGACCTGCTCATTGGCGAGGAAGTCGGATTCACCCGGATCTTCGATTTCGACCTTCTGCAGCATCTGCTTGACGATCACTTCAATGTGCTTGTCATTGATGTTCACGCCCTGCAACCGGTAGACTTCCTGGATCTCGTTGACGAGATAGGCAGCGAGTTCCTCGACGCCCTTAATGGCCAGAATGTCGTGCGGCGCCGGATTGCCGTCGACGATGTAATCGCCCTTTTCAACCAAGTCGCCTGCCTGCAGGTAGACGTGCTTGCCCTTCGGCACGAGATATTCGACCGGATCCGAACCATCGTCCGGCACGAGCGAGATGCGGCGCTTGTTCTTGTAGTCGCGGCCGAACTGGATGGTGCCAGCCTTCTCCGCGATGATCGCCGCTTCCTTCGGACGACGCGCTTCGAAGAGTTCGGCAACACGCGGCAGACCGCCGGTGATGTCGCGCGTCTTCGCGCTGTCGAGCGAGATACGCGCAACCGCGTCACCTGCCTTCACCGTCGAACCAGGATCGGCTGCGATGATCGCATCCACCGGCAAGAGGTAACGGGCTTCGCCCCCACGTGCGAGCTTCGCGATCTTGCCCTTATCGTCTTGAATGACGATGGCAGGGCGCAGATCCGCCGAACGCTGGTTCGAACGCCAATCGATGACGACGCGCTTCGTGATGCCGGTCGACTCGTCCGCCGTTTCGATAACAGACGCGCCTTCGACGAGGTCTTCGTAACCGATGACGCCATCAACTTCCGACAGGATCGGACGGGTGTAGGGATCCCATTCCGCGATGCGCTGACCACGCTTGATTTTATCGCCTTCATCGACCTTCAGACGCGCGCCATATTGCACGCGGTGAACCGCACGCTCATGACCGTCCGGGCCAACGATGACGACCGACAAATTGCGGCCCACGGCAATCAAATCGCCTTCCGAATTGCGCGCCACATTGCGGTTACGCATGCGCACTTCGCCATCGAAATTCGACTCGATGAAGGACTGATCCGCAATCTGCGCCGCACCACCAATGTGGAAGGTACGCATCGTCAACTGCGTGCCCGGCTCACCGATCGATTGCGCCGCAATGACGCCGACCGCTTCACCAATATTCACCGGCGTTCCGCGTGCGAGGTCGCGGCCATAGCAGGTGCCGCAAACGCCGTTCTTGGTTTCGCAGGTGAGAACCGAGCGGATCTTCACTTCTTGGATGCCGGCCGCATTGATGCGTTCGATATCCATTTCTTCGAGCATCGTGCCCTTCGGAACGACGATGTCGCCCTTGGCATCGATGAGATCTTCTGCTGTCACGCGGCCAAGAATGCGCGAGCCGAGCGAGGCGACAACCTGACCGGCGTCGATGATCGCACGCATCTTAAGACCATTGTCCGAACCGCAATCGCGTTCTGTGACAATCGAATCCTGCGCAACGTCAACGAGACGGCGGGTGAGATAACCCGAGTTCGCCGTCTTGAGCGCGGTATCGGCGAGGCCCTTACGCGCACCATGGGTCGAGTTGAAGTATTCGAGAACGTCGAGGCCTTCTTTGAAGTTCGACTTAATCGGGCTCTCGATGATTTCACCCGACGGCTTGGCCATAAGACCACGCATCGCCGCGAGCTGACGCATCTGGGTGGGCGAACCACGCGCACCCGAATGGCTCATCATGTAGATCGAATTGATCGGCTTATCGCGACCCGCATCGTCCTTCTGGACAGACGAGATGCGTGCCATCATTTCCTGCGCCAAACGATCCGAGCACTTCGACCACGCATCGACGACCTTGTTGTATTTTTCGCCCTGCGTGATGAGACCGTCGTTGAATTGCTGCTCGTAATCCTTCGTCAGCGCTTCCGTCTCAGCGACAATGGCCGGCTTGTTCTCCGGCACCACCATGTCGTCCTTGCCGAACGAGATGCCGGCCTTAAACGCGTTGGTGAAGCCCATCGACATCGCGCGGTCGCAGAAAATGACCGTCTCCTTCTGACCGCAATTGCGGTAGACGGTGTCGATCATGTTCGAGATTTCTTTCTTCGTCATGAGCTTGTTCACGACGTCGAAACCGACCTTCGGATGCTTCGGCAGAAGCTGGCTGAGCAAAGCACGGCCCGGCGTGGTGTCATAGATCTTGGAGACCTTTTCACCCGCCTCGTTCACGCCGATATAGCGGAACTTGATCTTCGAATGCATCGTAATCGCCTTGGCGGCGAGCGCATGCTCGATTTCGCCGATATCGGCGAACATCATGCCTTGACCCGGCTCACCATCCGAGATGATCGAAAGGTAATAAAGACCCAGCACGATGTCCTGCGACGGCACGATGATCGGCTGACCATTCGCCGGATGCAGGATGTTGTTCGTCGACATCATCAAGACGCGCGCTTCCAGCTGCGCTTCAAGCGACAGCGGAACGTGCACGGCCATCTGGTCACCGTCGAAGTCGGCGTTGAACGCCGCGCAGACGAGCGGATGCAGTTGGATCGCCTTACCTTCGATGAGAACCGGCTCAAACGCCTGAATGCCCAGACGATGCAATGTCGGCGCACGGTTGAGCATCACAGGATGTTCACGAATGACTTCGTCGAGAATATCCCAAACTTCGGGCTTTTCTTTCTCAACGAGCTTCTTCGCCTGCTTCACAGTGGCTGAAAGGCCCTTGGCGTCGAGACGCGAATAGATGAACGGCTTGAAGAGTTCGAGCGCCATCTTCTTCGGCAGGCCGCATTGATGCAGCTTGAGTTCAGGACCGACCACGATCACCGAACGGCCGGAATAGTCGACGCGCTTGCCGAGCAGGTTCTGACGGAACCGGCCCTGCTTGCCCTTGAGGAGATCACTCAGCGACTTCAGCGGACGGTTACCCGGACCGGTGACCGGCCGGCCGCGACGGCCGTTGTCGAACAGCGCGTCGACGGATTCTTGAAGCATGCGCTTCTCGTTGTTGACGATGATCTCCGGCGCACCGAGATCGATGAGCCGCTTCAACCGGTTGTTGCGGTTGATGACGCGGCGATACAGATCGTTGAGGTCGGAGGTGGCGAACCGGCCACCATCGAGCTGAACCATCGGGCGCAGCTCCGGCGGGATCACCGGCACCGCGTCGAGCACCATGCCCATCGGCGAGTTGCGGTTGGTCTGGAACGCCGCCACGACCTTCAGCCGCTTGAGCGCCCGCAGCTTCTTCTGACCCTTGCCGCTGCGGATGGTCTCGCGCAGCGACTCGGCCTCGGCATCGATGTCGAAGTTCTGGATCAGTTTCTGGATCGCCTCGGCGCCCATCGAGCCCTGGAAGTACTCGCCGTAGCGGTCGACGAGCTCCCGGTAGAGGTTCTCGTCGACGATGAGCTGCTTGACGGCCAGCTTGGTGAAGGTGGTCCAGATCTCGTCGAGCCGGTCCAGCTCACGCTGGGCACGGTCACGCAGCTGACGCATCTCGCGCTCGCCGCCGTCCTTGACCTTGCGCTTGACGTCGCTCTTGGCGCCCTCGTCCTCGAGCTCCTTGAGGTCGCCCTCGAGCTTCTTCGCGCGCGCCTCCAGGTCGAGGTCGCGCTGGTTCTCCACGGCCTTCTTCTCCGAGACCATCTCGGACTCCAGCGTGGACATCTCGTTGTGACGCATCTCGTCGTCGACGGAGGTGATCACGTAGGCGGCGAAGTAGATGATCTTCTCGAGATCCTTCGGCGCCAGGTCGAGCAGATAGCCCAGACGCGACGGAACGCCCTTGAAGTACCAGATGTGCGTGACGGGCGCGGCCAGCTCGATGTGGCCCATCCGCTCACGGCGCACTTTGGCGCGGGTCACCTCGACGCCGCAGCGCTCACAGATGATGCCCTTGAAGCGGACGCGCTTGTACTTGCCGCAGTAGCACTCCCAGTCGCGAGTCGGTCCGAAGATCTTCTCGCAGAACAGGCCGTCCTTCTCCGGCTTGAGCGTGCGGTAGTTGATGGTCTCGGGCTTCTTGACCTCACCGT
>VERN01000019.1 GCA_018882635.1 Beijerinckiaceae bacterium
GCTAACAATGCTAATTAAGAAAAAAATGGAGAAGAAATTGTCGAACACTCCGCATACCTTGGCTGAAGAATTCCCCGATCAGATGGACTTAATCCACCGCCTGAAGACAACTGGTGCTCATTTCGCGCGGATCCTTCAGCAATACGATCAAATTAACGATGAAATTCATCGTGCCGAAACAAACATCGCCCCGATGAACAACTCGCTGAAGAGCAACTACGCAAAAAGCGCCTCCTGTTGAAAGACGACATTTTGATCTATCTTGCAAAGGCAAAGTAACAGCCGTTTTAGACTACGGGATAGGCGCTTCCAAAGGTTGCCTATCTCGATTATTCAGTCGCAAATGAATCCGCCTATTCAGCGTCAGCTTGCGCTTCTGCCCGCTTGCGCATGCGCTCAGCCCGCACTTCAGGATCACGACCAATCTTATCAACCAGGTGTGAGAGCTCAATAAACTCATCGCATTGACGACGCAGTTCATCAGCGATCATCGGCGGCCTTGTGGCGAGCGAAGACACTACTGACACTCTAACGCCTTTACGCTGCATGGCCTGAACCACACGAGTAAAATCGCCATCACCTGAGAAGATATAGGCATGGTCAATATGCGGCGCTGTTTCCAAAGCGTCCACCGCCAACTCAATATCCATATTGCCTTTGATCTTCCGACGGCCAGTGTCGTCCGTGTAGCTCTTGGCATTCTTGGTCACGACTGTGAAGCCGTTGTAATCTAGCCAATCAAGAAGAGGACGGATTGAGCTATATTCATCGTCTTCGACAATGGCGGTGTAATAGAACACACGCAGCAAGCGACCCCAGCTCTTCATCTCAGCCAGCATCTTGCGGTAGTCGATATCGAATTCAAGGGTTCGTGTGGCAGCGTAAAGATTGGCGCCATCAATAAAAACAGCAACGCGTTCTTGATTACTCACTATTGACTCCAGTTTTGGTTTGGTTAGGTAAACTTACTCAGACGGATGAGGCCTTAATGGTCCCCGCTCGCTATAGCGCAAGAGCGGATGGTCGGGATCAGCTTGTTTCACGATTGATACAGCTTTTTGAATTTCATGATCGGAATATTGTGAAGTGGGCAACAAACGGTTGCGTAGCACTTCGACTGCATCGCGATACTTTTTATCTTCAAACGAAGGTATCAATGAACGTGAATTCCTCATTGGAAGCTTTAATCTTAATCAACCCACTAAAACAGGCGACTGGTTTTTTGCCTGACCGCGCTCGTGTTCGTCTAACAGAAAATGTTTTGGATCCATTTGCCTAACGACGACCACCGCCCACTCAATCTCTTTTTGCGAATACCCACCGTGGAGCGGTTTGTGGCGAGCATGAAGAACACGCAACGCCCTGCGTTCAAGAATATCGCGCGGAAAGGGAAGAACTTTGGCAGACATGGTTCACCTTAAATGCTTCATCAAATGCTTTTTCGGCAGATGCCGCTTGTTAAGCAGCGAGACCAACCGAGCCAGAGAAACTTTGGTTTGCTCTACTGATGTCCGCCACTGGTGAGATTGTGGCGCATGCTTTTGAGGAAGCAAAGAGTCTAACGAATTTGACATCCGGCAGCCTGGCCAGAACGGAGGATAGGGGGTGCCGGCCACCCTTGTAGACTTATGTTAACGATGATAACATTTTGACATCTCGTGGCAAGTTCAGCGTCCAAATCCCATGGTTTCGACCGCAAGCAAGGCACTCCCCAAAAGCTTTCATCACGGCAATCTCCGGCAGTCCTTGCTGGAAGCAGCCATGGTCCAAGAAGACATCGCCAATCTGTCGCTGCGCCAACTGGCAGCGGGTCTTGGGGTAAGTGCTGCAGCGGTTTATCGCCATTTCGCTGACCGTGACGATCTTCTGGCCGAAGTCGCCAGGATTGGCTTTGAGCGGCTTGAGAAGCAGTTTGAAGACGCGTTTGATATGACATGTCCGCCAGCTGATGCGCCGGAGGCCACCTTCAGGTTGAGACGGTTAGCTGAGGCCTATCTCGGTTTTGCTGACACAGAACCCGCTCTATGGCGGTTGATTTTTAGCGCACAGGCAGAACCGTTCCGCGGCATCACTCCTCCTGAAGGTTGTGGCGGCAGCTATCAATATTTACCCGCCGCTCTTTTAGGGCTTCATCAAACAGGGATTATTCCAACGCAACCAAACGAACGCGATGCCTTGTTTGCGTGGAGTGCAATTCATGGGGCGGCCACCTTACGTGCGGGTCTGGTCCCCGGTGCTCTGATGCCACTGACCGAGCTCGCCACCGAAGTTGCAGAACGTGTGATTAAGTCACTCAAATGAACCCATTGTGAAAAGGGACATCACGCCATGATCCTTCATGACCTTACCCCTGGCATGCATCCCCGGCGCGTACGCATTTTCATGGCAGAAAAAGGTCTTTCGATTGAGCGGCGAGAAGTTGACGCTGCAAACAATGCCAATTCAACCGCTGAATTTCTAAAGCTTAATCCGCTTGGGCGGCTACCAGTGCTTGAGCTTGATGATGGCAGCGCAATCTCTGAATCGCTTGCAATATGCCGCTATCTAGAAAATCTCCATCCAAACCCACCGCTGATGGGTCAGACACCGCAAGAGGCAGCTCACATTGAGATGTGGACGTTGCGGATGGAAAATAATTTGTCTCGACCCATCGGCTACCTCTTCATGCACAGCAGTGACTTTTACAAAAGCCGCTTGAAACAAGTGCCACCTGTCGCCGAATGGGCCAAAGAACAGGCATTCCAGACCATGGAATGGCTCAATATAGAGCTTGCTGAGCGGACGTATATCGCCGGTGAAAGTTACACCATGGCCGATATCGTTGCTCAGTGCGCGTTCGTGTTGGGAAAAGCCGTTGGGGTGCGCATACCACCCGAGATGACACATCTGACACGCTGGTTTGCCACGGTCTCAGCAAGGCCGACAGCGAGGGCTTAGTGTCCGCAATGAAGGAAACCCAGATGTCGCGCAAAGGCGTGTGTTGTGTCATCGGCGCAGGCGATGCGACTGGTTCTGCTGTGGCCCGCCGGTTTGCACGAGAAGGCTTTACGGTCTGCGCAGCGCGGCGCAATAAAGACGCCCTCACGACACTTGTTGACCAGATTACAGCACAAGGCGGCCAGGCACGTGCTTTTGGCCTTGATGCACGTCGCGAAGATCAAGTCGTCGAATTCTTCAGCCAGATTGAGACTGAGGTTGGGCCCATTGAAGCCGTCATCTTCAATGTCGGCGGCAATGTCCGCTTTCCCATTCTCGAAACAACCGCGCAAAAATACTTCAAGGTCTGGGAAATGTGCGCCATGGCAGGGTTTTTGGTGGGGCGAGAAGCAGCCCGCGCAATGCTACCCCGTGGCCGTGGGACCATCCTGTTCACGGGTGCCACCGCAAGCCTGCGCGGCAGCGCTGGCTTTGCTGCCTTTGCAGGCGGCAAAGCAGCCTTACGGGCTTTAGCTCAATCCATGGCACGCGAGCTTGGTCCTCAAGGTCTTCACGTGGCTCATGTCGTCATTGATGGCATCATCGACACAGCTTTTGCGCGGGAACATTTTGCTGAGGTCGTTCGAACTGCAGGGCCAGATGGCATCTTAAACCCTGATCACATCGCAGAAGCCTATTGGTGGCTTTATCAGCAAACGCACGATGCATGGACTTTTGAACTTGATCTCAGGCCCTCAACTGAGCGTTGGTAGCAGGCTTCGACAATCCGATCTATTGTGCTCAACACCTCAACTCCTTACCAAAAATGAAGCGTTCAGCCCGGCGCGTCAGTTGGGTAGAGTTTCTGCGCGAGAATATACATCAATGATGTGCTCCACCCGAAAGCAAAGAGTCCGGAAGCCGCCATGATCACCGTGAGTAATTGCCACTTTTGCGGCAGCGGATCATCAACAAAACCAACCGTCGTATAGGTACTCCCGGCAAAGATGACAGCCGTATTAGGCTCATTGATCACGCCCGTGTAATAAAGCGAATAACCCCAGACATAAATTTGCAAAATGTGGATAAACAGCAGCGCAACCGCACCAACAAGGAAGACGAGTTGCGCAGCGAGGGGGCTCTTTATGTTAGTCAGACGCCCAATCATCGGTCCAACCGTGCGCGTAGCAACATGGACGAGAATGGCCTGAAGGAATAAGCAGAGCATCATCGTCAAGCAACCAATGGTAATTGCCTTCAGATTGAACACATCATAGGCACTGATATCACCCATGGAATGGATCCTCGCGAAAATTCACGACCTAAGGGCGACGGGGCGTCCTAAAAACAGCGTCGACAGGATAGTTAGCCGAAACGAGGAGCCTAACTTCTTATTAAAGTCCTAACAAAAACATAAACTAAAACTAGAATAGGCCAGTGGCTCTCAATGTGAAAACACCAGCGCTGTTTGTCTGCGGGCGCAGGGCCGGATTGACGATGAGTTGAACGCTAGGACCGAATTGAAGGATTTTCGAAAACACGATGTTGAGATAGGTTTCCGCGACAAATTCGCCGTCTCTTACAGTCTGCAGCGGAAAATAGGCCTTATTTGTTTTGTTCCAAGAAAGCCCTACACCCCATTGATCACCTTGAAGACCTCCGAACGGATTGTTCATAATGAAGCCAGCCGCGAGTGATGACTCTATGGGAGCAATCCTACCCGTCGCGGTGTTTGCACGGACGAACACGCCCCATGTCTTATTGATATTCTGCACGACGTTCAGCGACCAACCTTGCGCGGACTCCATCTGCATTGGCACTTTGGGCTGTTGATAATAGAGCAAGCTATATTGAGCGGCCCCAAAACCCTCAATAATCGGCTTCCACTGCGCATAGCCAAACCAAGCATATTGCCCTTTGCTTGCTGTCGAAAATTGGATTCGGTTTCCAGTGATGTTGTTGGCATCTTGAAAGCCACTGGCAACAGAAACAGTTTGCGTCAGATTAACCTGGAGATAACCGCCAAGGCTGTCTGGGACATAGGCTTGAGATGCATTTTGCGATAGAGCATAATTGACAAAATTTGTCTGCTGATTGGCAGCATATTGGTTATTGTCAAAATTTGAAAATGGGAACTGACCAACACTAATCTGTAAGACCTTCCCCGGTAAAACATGCGTGTAGGTCAGTTGATTAAACGTATAATCATTTGTTGGCGTGTCATTAACTGGCGTGATAGCACGCAGTCGTCCCGTCAATGAAGCGCCACTCTGCTGGTTTCCATACCGATTGTAGCTATAAGAAAATTGAACGGAACCCTGCCCGATTTCTTGCGAGTTGAACGCATTCCAATTAAGGGACGGCGACAAAATCCATTGGAAGGCCGGCTTGCCGCCGCTCGGCACACCCCATTGGTTAAGAACGCTTGGTGCTAGTTGGGCAGTAATTCCGTATTGAGCAAGCCAATGTTTGAATTTCAAATATTCTTTGTAAGGCGTATGTGCTCCCTCTTCATCCCGTAACTCTTTGTCACGCTGTCCCCGTGTTTGGTCATGCACGCGACCGATCCGCCGGTCATTCTGCCTTTCACGCCATTCGCTGTCAGCGGAGATTTCTATTTTTTTGCCGTCATGGACCGCATGATCGTGCCCGCCCGCACCATCATTTGCACACACCTGCGCACTGGTCAGAAACATACCAGCCATCAAGGTGCAGGATGAAATGTAGGGGGTCATGATCGCGCTTTAGGAAGACCTGATAGTAGATATGAAATCGCTCCCAATTGTAGAGAAAATCGGGAGCGATCAGATTCATTTATTGCTCAGGAGACTTACGTTCACTTGAGAAAGAGATCGGTTCCATCAAGGCTTGTATGCTTGTTCAGAGCATCGAAGGATACAGTCTTAACGGCCTTAAGAGAGGCAAGTTTACGCACATCGATCTTAACAAAATTAATCATCTTAATTGTGCGCATGTAGAAATGACCCTGATTAAGATCATTCATAACCGTGAAGTATGTGGCTTCACTTGTTGGCTTTTTAGAAGCGATCGCTTCACCACCCGTACCACCCGGCTCATCGATGGTGATATCAAGCGGTCTATCAAAATTATTGATCACATGAGAAAGAGTTTGAATCGCTTCCTCAGGTGACTTCGCTTTTCTCGCATAATTTACGTAATATGCAGCTTTTATGAACCGGTCTGGTGAGATGTTAGAGGAAGGTAACGAAGCCAATGCACCACCAGAATCGGGCGCTGAAACTTTTAACTTGCTGAATTGACCAGTGTTCTTGTCTTTATTAGTCAGGCCAGCGTAGTTCTTAAGATTATCCAAATGCCACGGAAAAGGCGGATCATTAGTCATGGCCCCTACCAGGTTGTCATAAACAACGATTTTTCCGCCTGTGAATTCAACGACAACTCCTTCACCGCTACGATCCCAATAAGCAAAATGGATTGGGGCCCGTAAGTTCCACATACTGGCAAGTGGTGGCAACCAAACTTCAACGTCTTTTCGTTCAATGGCCTGCTTGAGCTCGCGTACATTTTTAAAATTGCCCAGCGACCATGCGCCAAAATCCATGGCTGATAGGACTTTATCAGCGGGCACCGTGAGCTTGCCCTCCTCATTATAAGTGAAGGCATTTGCCGAGAAGGACATTCCTTGATCATTCACGGCTTCATGAAATGTATCTTGTTTGGCATTGGGTGTCATACCTTTAAGAGTGGCGCCAAACATTGCGTATTTTGTATTAAATGTGACCCCTTGCTTACCATCAGGCGTCGACGATTCTATCCGCGTCCCAACCGGGTAATAGGTCAATTCATCGGGCTGAAACCCGGGGTATTCATTCGTGCGGGCTTGATATGGATTGCCATTTGCATCTTGATACATCAGCGCTGTGCAAGCCATTGAGTTTGATGCAACAGAAATACTGAGAACAGTCGCGAGTAAGAACTTCGGGAGTACAGAGATTTTCATTCTAAAGCCTCATCTTTCTAGAATGGCAGGCTAGGATCTCCAGTTAACGACCAAACTCGAAACGAGACAAGGCAATCAAAGAGATCCTCAAACCGAGGTAAAGCTAATTTATTTAAATGAACTCCAATTGACTTGCAATGCTGTGAGTGAAAAAGACACGATCGTGAGTTTTTATGGTCATTTCTTGCGCCGCCCGACTATTTTACGATTTCGGCATGAATTGATCTCAATTGTGCGCAAAAAAGAGCCTTCATGGCGCTTGTTCCTAATAAGTTTCACGCTCAATTGAAGTCAGTAAGGTGTCTCCTTCGCTTGAGGCAGGGTAGTGTTATAAATTACAGTTAGCGCTCAATCCGAAATCACCCGAATTCACGCCGACGGTTTTCCAGCGGTTGTGTGCAGCCTGTGTAATCTTCATGTGCACGCCAACCCGTTCTCCAAAACTGAAACAGCCAATTTTAAAACAGTTCACGTTTTGTTCTGTGTAACATATGTGTAACAAAAAAGGCGTCAACATATGGTATGTTGACGCCTAAATTGTTGAAAAAACTACTATATCTTGTGTTTTTTCAGCTGTTTTAGTTTAGCGCGAATAGAATTCGACGACGAGCGACGGTTCCATCTGCACGGCGTAGGGCACGTCAGCGAGCGTCGGCACGCGGATGAACTTGGCCGTCTGCTTGTTATGGTCAGCTTCGATGTAATCCGGCACGTCGCGTTCGGCGAGCGCATTGGCTTCCAGAACGATTGCGAGCTGCTTGGAGGCTTGCTTCACTTCCACCACGTCACCCGGCTTCACCTGGTAGGACGCGATGTTGACGCGCTTGCCATTCACGCGGATGTGGCCGTGATTGATGAACTGGCGCGCAGCGAACACAGTCGCGACGAACTTGGCACGATAAACGACGGCGTCGAGACGGCGCTCAAGCAAGCCGATCAGGTTTTCACCCGAGTCGCCCTTCAGGCGCAGCGCTTCTTCGTAATAACCGCGGAACTGCTTTTCCGAGATGTTGCCGTAATAGCCCTTGAGCTTTTGCTTGGCGCGCAGCTGCGTGCCGAAGTCGGACATCTTGCCTTTACGGCGCTGGCCATGCTGGCCCGGGCCATATTCGCGGCGGTTAACGGGGGATTTCGGGCGGCCCCAGATGTTTTCGCCCATACGGCGATCGATCTTGTACTTGGCCTGGACGCGTTTTGTCATCGCTGTTCCTCGTGTGAGACAAAAGGGTTGAGGAACGCGCCCTCCTCTTCCGG
Source organism: Beijerinckiaceae bacterium (assembly GCA_018882635.1). Lineage (GTDB taxonomy): Bacteria > Pseudomonadota > Alphaproteobacteria > Rhizobiales > Beijerinckiaceae > TNE-4. Next base: position 8,153 of record VERN01000019.1, read on the forward strand.
GTCTCCCCGGCGACAGTCCGGCCACGCGAATGGACGGACACGGGTGCGTTAAACACAAGGGCGGAGCTCGCGTCCCGCCTTTGTGGAGCGGTAACTAGGGGGATTACCCACACCTGTCAATCAAAACAGGCTATTTGCCCGGCTCGGCCAGCAAAATCCGGTATTTCTCCACCTCCTGCGGCACCAAAGCCGCCACAAAGGCGCTGTCTTGCTCCTCTGGTGGCGCCACCACTGCGGAGAGGTCGGAAATCCGCTTGCGGTAATCCGGATTTTCCGAGGCTTTCTTGAGCCCCGCCGTGAGCTTGTTCACGATGGCCATCGGCGTGTCCTTCGGCACGAAGATGGCATTCCAGCCCTCGCCCTGAAAGGTCGGAATACCAGCCTCCTGCGCAGTTGGCACATCTGGCAGGGTCGGCAGGCGCTTGGCCGTGGCCACCACAAGCCCGCGCACAGTCCCGCCCTGAATAGCCCCGGAAAGCGACGTCGCCGTATCGCACACGCCATCAATATGCCCGGCCATCAAATCATTAAGCGCTGGCCCCGCACCGCGATAGCTCATCAATGTCACGTCGATTTTCGTCGCGGCAAGAAACTGCTTGCAGATGATATAATTCGACGAACCAACACCGGCATGGCCGAGTGTCAATTTTCCGGGGTTCGCTTTGGCATAAGCAATAAATGCCTGCGCGTCCGCGATCGCCCAATCTTTTTTGATCGCGATCGCTGGAACTGTCTTCGCGATCAACCCTGCCGATATGAACGATGAAGGCGTATATTGCAGCTCGGGATAAATCGTATAGGCAGCGGCATTGGTCCCGACATTGCCGATTGCGATCGTATAACCATCAGCCTTTGATTTCGCGGCGCGCGTCAGGCCAGTAGCACCGCCCGCACCTGCAATATTTTCATTGATCACGCGTTGGCCAAGCACCGTACCAAGTTGCTCGGCGATCAAACGTGCAATCACGTCCGATGTGCCGCCTGCCGCAAAGGGCACAATCATTGTGATGGATCGGTCGGGATAAGAGTCCTGCGCCGCCGCGGTTTGAGCAAAGGTGAATGCGGCAGCTGCCGCGATCAGGATACGCATGTCATCCCCCGCCTCTTTTATTCATTGAGAGGCAGAATGGGATGGGCGAGACACGCCGTCAATGCAGCGGCAGCGGATCAATCTCTATTTGCGCAAGGCCGAAATCTGTCATGACGGGGCCCAATCCACTCTCGGCCATCTGCCCGCCGGTGAACACAGCCAAACCTGCGGGACCCGCGCGATCGGTCACGGGGGCCGCAATCAGGCTCGCCATGCGCCGCGCGATTGCTGGGGCTGGATCGATCCACGTGACCGGCCATGGCGCGAGGCGTTCGAGGCGATCACGCACCAACGGATAGTGCGTGCACGAAAGCGTTACCACATCGGTGCGCCGCCCATCTGTCTCGACAAAGCAAGGTGCTATCTCCGCGGCGAATGCGGCGTCTGCTACATCATCGCCGCGCAACGCGGCTTCTGCTAAGGCCGCCAGATGAGGCGCACCGACAAGCGTCACCTCGCAATCGGCCGCAAATTCTCTAATGAGGGCGGCCGTATATTCACGCTTCACAGTGCCCGGCGTTCCTAAGACGGAAATCAAACGCGACTGCGAATGCTCGGCAGCAGGCTTTACCGCGGGCACCGTCCCCACAAAAGGCACCGAGAACCGCGCCCGCAAAGCGGGCAATGCAATTGTTGAAGCCGTGTTGCACGCGACCACGACAAGATCGGGAGCGAACCGCGTGATCAATCGCTCCATCACGCTCAGAATGCGGATAACGAGCGAGGCCTCATCAAAGCGGCCATACGGAAATGCGGCATCATCAGCTGCGTAGATAAACTGCGCATCGGGGCGCGCCTTGACAGCCTCGCGAAAAACCGTGAGGCCGCCGAGCCCGGAATCAAAGACGAGAACAATCGGATGCTGTTTCATGGGCGGTACCGTGCCCGCCTGATACAGGGTTCCGGCCAAAAGATCGACACGCATGGTGAGACCTTTATGGCCCCCAAGAGGTTACCGAGGCGTGAATCCCATCGCGCCCAACGCGCCCATCGCCCTTCTTCTAGCCCTCAACGCTCTGCCCAGTGAAGGGCGTTACCCCTGGTCGAGTTCACCTTTCCAGCCCTTGGGCGGCTGTTTGGGGCCCCGGCGCTTCTTGGTCTGCGGCTCGCGTGGCCCCTCGATCAGGCGCACCACCATGCCCCGCAGCGTCCGAACGTCCTGCTCGCTCATGCCGATGCGATGGAAGATGTTGCGTAGATTGCGGCTCATCACCGGCCGTTTATGCTCCGGCCGGAAAAAGCCGCGCTGTTCGAGCGCCTCTTCGAGATAATCAAAAAAGGACAAAACCGTTTCGCGATCCGCCGGTGGCCATGTCTCCTTGCGCGTGAAGGGAAGCGGCATCGCCGCGGCCTGCGCATAGGAATAGCCGGTGAGCAAGACCGCCTGCGCGAGGTTAAGCGAGGCATGGCGCGGATTGACAGGAAACGTCAAAATCTCATCCGCCGCCGCAATGTCATCATTCTCAAGCCCAGTGCGCTCGCGACCAAACAAAACGCCGATCTTTTCGCCTGCCGCCAAACGCGTCGCCATAGCCGTGCCCGCCTCCTGCGGCCCCACGACAGGCTTGCCCTGCCCGCGCTCACGCGCGGTCGTGGCATAGACGAATTGCAAATCGGCCATCGCTGAACGCAAATCCGGAAACACCTGCGCGGCTTCCACAACGAAAGCTGCATTCGCCGCGGTTGCCAGCGTTTTTTGATGTTTCCAATTATGACGCGGCCGCACGAGCCGCATTTCCGTCAGGCCAAAATTCGCCATGGCGCGCGCCGCCATGCCGATATTCTCGCCGAGTTGCGGCTCGACCAAAATAATGACCGGCCCACCTTCGCGGGCCGGTCGTGAGCTATCCGTTCCTGCACCGACCATTATTTGACCGTTTCGGCCGCCTTCTTTGCAAAGCGGTCATCAAAGGTCTTCGTCACATCGACCTTCGTGTTTTTCATTTCATCATCGAACTGCACGAGCATGTCATTCGTGCTCTTCATGCCAGCGGCCGACACAATGCCGTTCAGCGAATAAGTCGGCTTCGAATTCTTCACCGCGAGAATATAGAGATCCTTGTCGCCGAGGAGATATTCTTGCGGCACGACGGCTGAAATCTCTTCCGGCGTCGCCTTCGCAATCCACACCAGTGCTTTGTAAAGCGCGTTCGTCAACGCTTGCACCGTGTTCGGGTTCTTCTGCATGAATTCCCGCTTCATGTAGAGAACCGCCGCCGGGTTGGAACCACCGAACAAGTCAATCGTGCCTTTTTCTGTGCGCGTATCAATCACGATTTTGATATCGCCGCCGCGCTCCAGCATCGATAGCACCGGCTCAAGATGCGAGATCGCATCAATCTCACCTTTCTTCACAGCAGCCACGGCCGATGCAGCCGAGCCAACGCCGATGTAAGACACGTCTGCCGACGAAAGTCCCGCCTTCGCCAAAACGAAATTCATCAGCATGTTTGTGGACGAACCCGGCGCGGTGACGCCAATCTTCATGCCTTTGAAATCGGCGGGGGTTTTATACTGCGCGGCCTTGTCAGCCTTTACGCCAACTGCGATGCCGGGAAAGCGGCCCAGTTCGAGAACGGCGACAATATCTTGGCCCTTCGCCTGCATGCGGATCGTATGCTCATAAGCGCCCGTGACCACATCAACAGAACCGCCAATCAGCGCCTGCAACGATTTCGCGCCACCGGCAAAATCCGAGATTTCAACATTCAGACCCTGCTCGGTGAAGAAGCCCTTCTTCTCCGCAACCGTCAGCGGCAAATAATAGAGAAGCGCTTTGCCGCCCACGCCGAGCTTCACATCCTTCTTCTCTGGTGCCTGCGCCATGGCAGTGCCGCCCAGTGCCAAAGCCGCAGCGGCGGCGATGAAGGTGCGTCTGATCATCATGTCTTTGTCTCCCTCAGCTTTTTTGTGTCGCTTCCGGCCGCCAGACCAGAAGTCTTTTTTCGATTTGCGTGACCACAGCATCCACCACCAGCACGAAAGCGGCAAGGATCACCATGCCCGCAAATACGCCCGTGACGTCAAACACGCCCTCAGCTTCGTGGATGAGATAGCCTAATCCGGCCGCAGCACCCAAATATTCACCCACAACCGCCCCCACCAGGGCAAAGCCGACCGATGTATGGAGCGACGAAAACATCCAACTCAACGCCGACGGCCAATAGACATGGCGGAACAATTGCCGCTCATTCAGCCCCAGCATCCGCGCATTGGCGAGCACAACCGGGCTCACCTCTTTCACACCCTGATAGACGTTGAAGAACACGATAAAGAAAACGAGCGTAAATCCGAGCGCGACTTTCGACCAGATCCCAAGCCCGAGCCACAACATGAAGATGGGTGCCAGCACCACGCGCGGCAATGCATTCGCCATTTTGATGTAGGGCTCGAAGACGGCGGCGACGAGCGGCTTGCGCGCAAACCAGAAGCCGAACACCACCCCACCGAGTGAGCCAATCACGAACGCCAGCATCGTTTCCGTCAAGGTAATGCCGATATGCTTCCAGATCGTCGTGCCGGAAAACATTTTGACGATCCGCATGAAAACATCCTGCGGCGTCGAGAAGAAAAACTTCGGTAGAAAATAAGTGCCAAAAATCGGCACGGAGGAGCCTACATACCAAATACCGATCAGCGCGAAGGCCACCAAAATTTGCAGCGCGATCAATTGGGGACGCGCAATCATGCCACGTCTCCATAGGCCTTAATCACCTCAGCGCGTAATTGCGCCCAGATGCTTTGTTGAATGTTATGGAAGCGCGTGTCGAGACGAATATCGAGCGCGTTACGCGGTCGTGGCAAATCGATGCGATGATCGCCAATGATCCGCGCTTTGGGCCCGGACGACATAATCACCACGCGATCGGACAGTGCGATGGCCTCTTCGAGATCATGCGTCACAAAGATCAGCGCTTTCCTATCCGCCGCCCACAGATCAAGCAGAAGATTGCCCATGATCTGCCGCGTCTGCGCATCAAGCGGGCCGAACGGCTCATCCATCAAAAGGATTTTCGGATCCCGGATCAGCATCTGCGCCATGGCGACGCGCTTCTTCTGCCCGCCTGAGAGCTGATGCGGATAACGATCGCCAAAATTTTTGAGGCCGACACGCGTCAGCCAATCCTGCGCGCGGGCGAGCGCGTCTGCCCGCGGCACACCCGCCGCCTCAAGCCCAATGGCAACATTGTCAGCCGCGTTCTTCCACGGCATCAGCGCATCTTGCTGAAAGAGGTATCCAGCCTGCCGATTGAGGCCCTGCAATGGGGCCCCGAAGATCCGCACCTCGCCGGAAGCCGGGGCGATCAGCCCAGCAGCAGCATTGAGCAGAGTCGACTTGCCACACCCCGTCGGCCCGACAAGGGACACGAACTCCCCCTCCCCGACGACAAGATCGGCGGCAGTCACAGCCTCATACCCGTTCGGATAGGCAATGGTGACGCGATCGAGCGCAACGGCACCCGCGGCCATGATGTATCCCCTGTTATTGGCCGGGGAGACTATGGAAGAGCGGCCCTAGGGGCAAGACCGGGGCCCGAGCGCATCCCAGACCCGTCGGCCCGACCGATTGTATGAAGCGATCGGTTCGAAGGGCAGCGCATCGCTGCCCGCACCGCCGCCATCGGATTCGCCTCGGATTCGCTGCCGAGATGACTGCTGCTCCCGCTTCCCCCGCCGCCTTCAGCCGTCCATTGCCCGCCATCAGGATGGCCTTCTGGCATGAGCGGCTGGTTGGGGTTGTTCACACTGTCGCGTTTTGCCGCGACGAAGTGGATCAAATTGCGGAAGACGGAGAGCGTCTCCTCGGCATGGGCGGGCATTGGATCTTTTAGCCTTAAGCCCGGCCCCGGCACAGCCACGCCAATGCGTCGGCGCGCATAGAAATAAGTCAGTACCGCATTGTCATAAAGGGAACGGCGCGGGAGATGCCGCGCCACAAAGGCAAATCCATCTTTGAAAAGCTCTTCTTCCAATGGCCGCATCAGCCATCACCTTTCGCAATCAATCGGTTGAAACATCAAACTCTACAATAGGACTATAAATATTGGCTTTTATTCCTTTTGTCAACCCCTTTCCATCATTGCGACGGTGAGCGGGGGTTAAAAATCTCCCCTCTTCGTCTTGGGGCTCCTGCCTGCGCACCGGCACCCCGACCGGGCCGCTCGCGCCCTATGGCTGCCGATCCGCCTGGCACGGGGACAGCCGCGCGCAAACCTCGCCTCTTCCCTCCCAAAGGCGCGGTGGCGGATGGGCTTTGGCCATGCTAAACGGCCCGGCCATGGGGGCAGTCCGTCGGATGGGACGGGCCCCGGGGGCTAGGAAAGAGAAGGCATTCCAATATGGCGAAGATCAAGGTGGCGAACCCGGTCGTTGAGCTCGACGGCGACGAGATGACCCGGATCATCTGGCATTACATCCGCGATAAGCTCATCCACCCCTATCTCGATATTGATCTGCAATATTTCGATCTCGGGGTTGAGCACCGCGACGCCACCAATGATCAGGTGACAATTGATGCGGCCAACGCCATCAAGAAGGTCGGTGTCGGCGTGAAATGCGCCACCATCACGCCGGACGAAGCCCGCGTGAAGGAGTTCAACCTCAAGGACATGTGGAAGTCGCCCAACGGCACCATCCGCAACATCCTTGGCGGCGTCATCTTCCGCGAGCCGATCATCTGCAAAAACGTCCCGCGCCTCGTGCCGCATTGGACGCAACCCATCGTCGTCGGTCGTCACGCCTTTGGTGACCAATACCGTGCGACCGATTTCAAAATCCCCGGCAAGGGCCGCCTGACGATTAAGTTCGAAGGCGAAGACGGCACGGTGATCGAGAAGGAAGTGTTCAAATTCCCCGAGGCCGGTGTCGCCATGGCGATGTACAACCTCGACGATTCGATCCGCGATTTCGCCCGCGCCTCATTCAATTACGGGCTTGAGCGCAAGTACCCTGTCTATCTCTCGACGAAGAACACCATCCTGAAAGCCTATGATGGCCGCTTCAAGGACATCTTCCAAGAAATCTTCGACAATGAGTTCAAGGCCAAGTTCGATGCCGCTGGCATCGTCTATGAACACCGCCTCATCGACGACATGGTCGCCTCCGCACTGAAATGGTCGGGCGGTTATGTCTGGGCGTGCAAGAACTATGATGGCGACGTGCAGTCTGACATCGTCGCGCAAGGCTTTGGCTCGCTCGGCCTGATGACGTCCGTGTTGATGACGCCGGATGGCAAGACGGTGGAAGCGGAAGCCGCCCACGGCACTGTCACGCGCCATTATCGCGAACACCAGAAGGGCAAGGAAACGTCGACGAATTCGATCGCGTCAATCTTCGCATGGACACGTGGCCTACAGCATCGCGCCAAGCTCGACAACAACGCCGATCTCGCCAAATTCGCAACCACACTCGAGAAGGTCTGCGTCGATACGGTCGAAGCCGGCTTTATGACGAAGGACCTCGCGCTTCTGGTTGGTGACAATCAGAAATGGCTGTCGACCACCGGCTTCCTCGACAAGATCGATGAGAACCTCAAAAAGGCGATGGCGTAATCCATCTCTCAGCAGAAAAACAAAAGCCCCGCTTCGGCGGGGCTTTTTATTTGAAACACCTTTAAACGACAATTTCATCCGGCGGGCCCGTCATCCGCTTTTCATGCACCTTGCGCACATGCTCACTGATTTCTGGATGCGCAACAAAAAGATGACGCACATCATCAACCTCAAGCACGAGCAGATCAGAGCGCACCCGCGCACGGGCCGTTGATGTATGCGGAACATCTTGCTCGTCCAGCGTGATGGAGCCAAAAAACTCACCATCGCTGATGAGATCATGCCGGTGGCCATGATCAAGTGAGACCTGCCCTGATGTGATGAAATAAATCCGGCGATCCTTATCACCACGCCGGACGATGATTTCATCTGGCTGCACCACTTGCGAGCGCAAAAACCGCATCACATTGGAGATATCGTCGGGCGACAGGGATGCAAACAACGGCACACGCACCACCATGCCCCATGTCACCACGAAATCGCGCCGATGGATCACTTGCGCAAACGATGTCGCGATAATGCCGACAGGCAGAGCCAGCATCACAAGCCCCATCAGTGCCGTCAGACTGGCGATGACCTTGCCCAGCGGCGTGATCGGCACGCTGTCGCCATAGCCGACAGTCGTCAGCGTAACGACTGACCACCACATCGCATCCGGAATCGTGCCAAACCGATCGGGCTGCGCCTTATGCTCGGCCATATGCATCACGGCAGCGGTGCCAACCACAAGCGCTAAAAGAATAACGGCGCAGGCCAGCAAAGCGCGCCGTTCGATATAGACCGCTTCTGACAGCGAGCGCATGCCCGGCGAATAGCGCGCGAGCTTCAGCAAGCGCAACAGCCGGAACATGATAAAAACGCGAAAATCGGCGCTGATAAAATATGCGAGATAGAACGGCATCACCGTTGCGAGATCAACAAGCGCAGTCGGTGTGAGCACATAGCGCAAACGCGCTTTCCAAGCGGGTAGCCGCTTCCATGGCGGATAGTCCGGCGCCGCCCAGAAACGCATCACATATTCAAGTGTGAACATGATGACGGCAAAAATCTCGAACTGATCGAGAAGCCAGCCATAGGTTTCTTGAACAGACGGAACCGTTTCAAGAATGACAGACAACACGCTGAGAAGCACGAGCACGACGAGCGCGTTACGCGCCAACACGGCAACGCGATCGCCCGGCCGAGCGAGTTCGAGAATTTCATAAACGCGCTCACGCCAATGCAAAAACAGACTTTGCGATTGGCGATGGTGCGATCCGGAATTCATCAGCCTTGCAACACCGCCGCAATGGCATCCAGCGCTTCTTGCGCTTTCGCGCCATCCGGCCCACCGGCCTGCGCCATATCAGGCCGTCCGCCGCCGCCTTTGCCGCCCAGCTTTTCCGATCCTGTCCGCACCAAATCAACCGCGCTGAAACGCGCCGTCAAATCCGGCGTCACGCCCACAACCAGTCCGGCCTTGCCATCCTCGCCCGTTGCAATAATCGCGACAACGCCAGAACCGATCTGCTTCTTGCCTTCATCAGCAAGGCTCTTCAGATCGCGCATATCGACGCCGCTGACGGCTTTGCCGAGAAACTTTACACCATTGATATCACGCACATCGCTGGCCGCGCCGCCCGCAGCCCCGCCACCCATCGCCAGTTTCTTGCGCGCATCGGCGAGGTCGCGTTCGAGCTTTTTGCGTTCTTCCATCAGCGCCTCAAGACGACCGGCCGCATCCTGCGACGGTACCTTCAAGAGCCCTGCAAGATCACGCAAACGACGGCTTTCTTCCGCGCGATATTTCCGTGCAGCTTCGCCTGTCATCGCCTCAAGACGACGCACACCGGCGGCAACAGCGCCTTCTGACACAATGCTGACAAGACCAATATCGCCTGTGCGGCTGACATGCGTGCCGCCGCAAAGTTCAACCGAGAATGTCTTGTTCGCACCACGATCTGTGCCCATCGACACAACACGGACTTCGTCGCCATATTTTTCGCCGAACAAAGCGCGCGCACCAGATTCGATAGCGTCTTCTACACCCATCAAACGGGTGATAACGGGCTCATTCTGCAACACGACACGATTGGCAATCGCCTCGATCTGCTCAAGCTCATCCTCACCAATAGGCTTGGGATGCGAAAAGTCGAAGCGCAGACGATCGGGAGAGACAAGCGACCCCTTCTGCGCAACATGATCGCCAAGCACTTGGCGCAGCGCCTCATGCAACAAATGCGTTGCTGAATGGTGCGCGCGCACAGCTGAGCGCCGGCCATGATCAACTTCAAGTTCAAGCGCCGCGCCAATCTTCAACGCGCCCTCGGTGACCTTCACCTGATGCGCGAACATGTCGCCGAGTTTTTTCTGCGTATCCGTGACATCGGCGCGCACGCCGAGACCGATCATGACGCCACGATCACCAACTTGACCGCCGGATTCGCCATAGAACGGTGTCTGGTTAAGCATGGCGATGCCGGTTTCCCCGGCCTTCAGCATTTCAACCGGTTGACCATCCTTGATCAACGCGGTCACGACGCCTTCCGCGCGCTCGGTGTCATAGCCCAAGAATTCGGTCGCGCCGATCTTGTCCTTCAGACCGAACCACACTGTTTCGGTGGCCGCATCCCCTGACCCGGACCAGGCGGCGCGCGCCTTTTCACGCTGCTTTTCCATCGCCACGTTGAAGCCATCGACATCAACGCCGAGGCCGCGTGCCCGCAGCGCATCCTGCGTCAGATCAAGCGGGAAGCCATAGGTATCGTAAAGCGTGAAGGCGACGTCGCCCTTCAGCGCCGCACCGTGGCTCAGCGTCTTGGTTTCTTCCTCGAGAATAGCGAGGCCACGTTCCAACGTTTTGCGGAAGCGTGTTTCTTCGAGCTTCAACGTTTCCTCGATCAAGGGCTGCGCCCGCACGAGCTCCGGATAGGCCGCGCCCATTTCACGCGTGAGTGACGGAACGAGACGATACATCAACGGATCGCGTGCACCCAAAAGCTGCGCATGCCGCATCGCCCGGCGCATGATCCGGCGCAGCACATAACCGCGCCCTTCATTTGAGGGCAGCACGCCATCAGCAACGAGGAACGAGGTGGCGCGCAAATGATCAGCAATCACACGATGGCTCGCCTTTTGCGAGCCCGTCGAATCGACATTGGTCAATTCTTCCACCGCGCGGATCAGCGCCCGCATCATGTCGGTTTCGTAATTGTCATGCGTGCCTTGCAGCAAAGCGGAAATGCGCTCGAGCCCCATGCCCGTATCAATCGAGGGCTTCGGCAGATTGACACGTTCGCCGGGTGCCAATTGCTCGAATTGCATGAAGACGAGGTTCCAGATCTCGATGAAACGGTCACCATCCTCATCAGGCGAGCCGGGCGGGCCACCGGGGATATGATCACCATGATCGTAAAAGATTTCCGAGCACGGGCCGCAGGGACCTGTGTCACCCATTGCCCAGAAATTATCGGAGGTCGAGATACGAATGATTTTCGAATCCGTCAGCCCGGCAATTTTTTTCCACAGCGCGTGGGCTTCATCATCTTCGGAATAGACAGTGACGAGGAGACGGTCCTTGGGTAGGCCAAATTCCTTCGTGACAAGGTTCCAAGCCAGTTCGATCGCCCGATCCTTGAAATAATCGCCGAAGGAGAAATTGCCGAGCATCTCGAAAAATGTGTGATGGCGTGCTGTATAGCCGACATTGTCGAGATCATTGTGCTTGCCGCCTGCGCGCACGCATTTCTGAGACGTCGCAGCGGTCGAATAAGGACGCTTCTCGACACCGGTGAACACGTTTTTGAATTGCACCATGCCGGCATTGGTGAACATCAGCGTCGGGTCATTGCGCGGAACCAACGGGCTCGACGGCACGACTTCATGCCCGTTCTTCTGGAAGTAATCGAGGAAGGTCGACCGGATTTCGTTGACGCCGCTCATGAAGGCCATTCTCACTTTGGGCCGGAGCCCAAAGCCCCGGTTTCGCGCCCGGTTTTAGTGGCCGGAAGCCCAAGGAGCAAGGATAACGGGCTCATTCCTGTGCGCTTTGTTCAGCTTGGCAGCCCGCACCGGGTTTCGGCAGCGCTTCACCCCCAAACGGACGAAAGGGGGCGCCCTTGCGGACACCCCCTTCGGCGCTGGGATAGCGAGAAAGCTGGGACGGCGGGTGCGGCGGCACCCGCCGTTGCGAGGTGGACTAGACCCCGCGAAACAAGATTAGGCTTCGCCCTCATCGAGATCTTCGGCGGTCGGCTCGACATTTTCGAGAATGCGCTCGGCAAGCAGACCCGCGTTCTGCCTGATCTGCTGCTCGATTTTTTGCGCCAATTCAGGGTTCTGCCTGAGGAAGACCTTGGCGTTTTCACGACCTTGGCCCAGACGTTGGCTGTCATAGGAGAACCAGGCGCCCGATTTCTCCACGATGCCGGCCTTCACACCCAGATCGACCAGTTCGCCCATCTTCGAGATGCCTTCGCCATACATGATGTCGAATTCGACCTGCTTGAAGGGCGGTGCGACCTTGTTCTTGACGACTTTCACGCGGGTCGTGTTGCCGATCGCCTCTTCCTTGTCCTTGATCGCGCCCACGCGGCGGATATCGAGACGGACCGAGGCATAGAACTTCAAAGCATTGCCCCCCGTCGTCGTTTCCGGCGAGCCATACATCACGCCGATCTTCATACGGATCTGGTTGATGAAGATAACCATGCAGTTCGAGCGCGAGATCGAGGCGGTCAGCTTGCGCAGCGCCTGGCTCATCAAGCGAGCCTGCAGGCCGGGCTGCACATCGCCCATCTCACCTTCGATTTCCGCGCGCGGCACAAGAGCCGCCACCGAGTCGACGACCAAAACGTCAATCGCGCCAGAGCGAACGAGCGTGTCAGCAATTTCAAGCGCCTGCTCACCTGTGTCAGGCTGCGAGATCAAGAGGTCTTCCAGATTGACCCCAAGCTTACGGGCATAAACCGGATCGAGCGCATGCTCGGCATCGATAAAGCCGCAAACGCCACCCTTCTTCTGCGCTTCCGCAACGGTATGCAGCGCGAGTGTCGTCTTGCCCGATGATTCTGGGCCGTAAATTTCAACCACGCGCCCACGCGGCAAACCGCCGACGCCGAGCGCGATATCGAGGCCAAGCGACCCCGTTGAGACAGTCTCGATTTCGACCGCCTTTTCGTTCTTGCCGAGCCGCATGATCGAGCCTTTGCCGAAGGCGCGTTCGATCTGGGAAAGGGCGGCATCAAGAGCTTTGGTCTTGTCCATGGAGTGACCTTCAACGAGTTTCAGGGCGGCTGACGACATGCTGTTCACTCCTTATGGCAGGGCCTGAAATGAGTCTCAAATGACCGTGTGGACAACTATGATCACGGTTTGTTCTCTTTTGCAAGTTCTATTTTTGTTCTGGTTTATATTTTCTGAAAAGACCCCTCATACGGCAGCCTAAAAAGAGGCTAAAGCATTGATTTTGATGGAAGTAAATACTTAACCGGCGAGATGGTCTTTCACCGTCTCGATCAATTGTTTCAGCGAAAAGGGCTTCGGCAGGAAGCCGAATGCCTCGCCCTCGGGGAGATTCTTGCGAAACGCCTCTTCGGCATAACCCGACACAAAGATGACTTTCGCGGTCACCCCCTGCTTGCGCAGTTCCCGCAGCATCGAAGGGCCATCCATTTCCGGCATCACCACATCCGACACGATGAGATCGATCGCGCCGCCAATCTCATCCATCACGATCAGGGCTTCGGCCCCCGAACGGGCCTCATGCACGGTATAACCGCGTTGGGTGAGTGCTCGCGCGCCAAAGGCCCGCACGGCGTCCTCATCCTCCACCAATAGGATTGTCCCCTGCCCGGTCAGATCAGCCGCTGGCTTGGCTTCAATTGCGGTCGCCGGGCTTTCCACCGGCTTCGCCTCGTCCTCGCCACGCGGGAGGAAGATGCGGAAGGCCGTGCCCTCACCCGGCGCGCTGCGGCAGGTGATGAACCCTCCCGATTGCCGCACAAACCCATAGACCATCGATAGGCCGAGCCCGGTGCCCTTGCCCACTTCCTTCGTCGTGAAGAAGGGTTGGAAGATCTTTTCGACAATCTCGGCATCCATGCCCGTGCCGGTATCCTCGACTTCCATCATAGCGTAGTCGCCCCTTGGCAGGGAGGCGCCGCCTAACTCCATACAATCGGCCGCACTAACATTGCGGGTGCGGATGGTAAGCTTGCCACCATCAGGCATCGCATCACGCGCATTCACCGCGAGATTGACGATCGCCTGCTCAATCTGCGTCAAATCGGCCTTCACACTCCACAAATCGCGGCCATGCCGCACATCGAGTTCGATGCGCTCACCCAAAAGCCGTTTGAGGAGCATGGTGATGTCAGACAGAACTTCGCCGTAGAGAAGGTTTTGCGGCCGCAAGGTTTGCCGCCGCGAGAAGGCCAGCAATTGCCGCACAAGCCCGGCCGCACGCAGCGCATTCTGCTTAATCTGCATAATGTCCTGAAAGGACGGATCGGTCGGCCGATGATTGACCAGCAGAAGATCGGTGTAGCCGATAATACCCTGCAGCACATTGTTGAAATCATGCGCGACGCCGCCGGCCAGTTCACCCACCGCCTGCATTTTCTGCGCTTGGGCAAACTGCACTTCAAGCGCGCGCTGCTCCGTGGTTTCAAGCGCGTAAGCAATCGCGGCTTCATCCTCATCACCGCCATCGGGCACCGCTGCAAGAAAGAGACGCGCTGATCGGTTGGGTTCACGCGCCAACCACACTTCCGCACTGGCCGTATCGCCCCGCCCTTCCAGCGTGTCGCGCAACAACCCGCTCACCACATCGCGGTCGCGCTCGGTCACGCGTGCGCTTAAACTGTCATTCTCGCCGCCGCGCCCAAAAAGTCGGATGAAGGCCGCATTGGCTCGTGCAATCCGGCCATCGCGTGCAATCGCAGCAATCGGCATCGGCGTCGTGTTGAAAAACCGCGCAAAGCGCAATTCCGCCACACGCTGGCCCGCTTCCACATCTTGGCCCAACGCGCGATTGAGGATCATCGTCCGCGAGGGTTGCGCCAGCCCCTTGTCGTCGAATGACACGGTATGAAAGAGCCGCACAGGCACACGTTCGCCACCGCGACGGATCAAATCGAGATCCAACATCTCCGTGCGTTGTGAACCGGGCGCGCCAGTCAGCCCGCTCAAGAGATCCGCATCGCTTGACGGAAAGATTTCGCGCGCGACCAATCCGTCGCGGCCAAATTGCGTCAAATCATGCCCGAGCCATTCGGCAAGCGTCGCATTGGCGTAGAGAATTCGTCCCTCGGAATCGAATGACGCGAAACCGGCCGGCGCATGGTCGAGATAAGCAATGCTGGACTGCAATTCCTGAAACAGGGCGTCTTGTTTCTCGCGGTCGGCATCAATGTCAGTGAGCGTCCATAGGCTCACACGTTCCGCACCATGGCCTGCCACACGCACCCGCACACGATACCAGCCAGGCCGCGCAATATCGGCGGCCGCCTCAAGCTTCACATCGTCCTGCCCATCAACCCCTTCACGCGCGCCCTGCGCCAGACGATAAAGCGCGGCAGACGCGTCGCTCGATGCAGCAAACACATCCTCAACCCGGCGCACCTCGCCGCGCACCGGCGCACGCACGAGGGCAAGATAGGATGGATTGGCATAGAGCACCCGCCCCTGCCGATCGAGCGCCAGCACTGCCTCTTCGGCGAGATCGAAGGGCGCAAAATCTGGCCGCTCTGCTGGGCCACGCAAACGGACAAGCCCAGAAGCAGCGGCGAAAAGACCGGCAACACCCAGCATCGCAAGGACGCCCAAAACGCCATAAGCCAGCGGGCGGGCGTAAGCGGGAGCGAGAAATCCAAGCCCTGCGGCAAGCAACAGTAAAACGATCACCAGCGTGGCAAGCGCCATAGACAAGCGGCGGGCCGGGAGGGAAACGGTCAAAGGGTCTGCCATGTTCTCATCTCGTCGCGTCGCGCTGCAAATGGGCCTGGGATCCGCGCCGCTTCAGCCGCAACACGAATCCAATAACCTCTGCTACCGCCCTGTAATGCTCGACCGGAATGGGCTGATCAAGGTCGACGCTCGCATAAAGCGCACGCGCCAGTGGCGGATTTTCAATCACCGGCACGCGATTGTCTTCGGCCAGTGCCCTGATTCGCAATGCGAGATGGTCGAGCCCCTTGGCGATGCAAACCGGCGCATCCATGCCGTTCTCATAGCGCAAGGCCACGGCGAAGTGCGTCGGGTTGGCGATCACGACAGTCGCCTGCGGCACGGCGGCCATCATCCGTTTGCGGACGCGTTGGGTGCCGATCCGCCGCATACGCGCTTTGATCTCGGGATGACCTTCGTCGCTTTTGCGCTCCTGCTTGGCATCCTCGCGCGTCATGCGCAGGCGCTGCTTCCACTCATACCATTCGTGCAGATAATCGAGCACAGCAAATGCGGCGTAGAGAATGAGCGCCGCCAACAGCACACGCAGCAGCAGATCCTGAATGAGGCTGGGCAAAAGAGGAGCGGCCATACCGGTCGTTCCCGCGAGGAAATCACGCAACGGCCAGAGCGCGAAAAACAATGCCGCGCCGAGCGCAAACACGCGTACAAAACCTTTCGCCGCATGCAAGCGTGCCCTTCGCCCAAAAATACGCTCAAACCCTTGCGCCGGTGAGAGGCGCGACCATTGCGGCATCAAAGGCTCGGTGCTGAAAATCGGTTGATGTTGCACCACCCCCGATACGAGCCCGGCGAGGAAGACGAGCCCAAGCGGCAATGCGGCTAGCAAAGCAACGGACATAAGAAATTGCGTGCTGATGGTGAGAATATCTGGGCCCTCACGGCCCACTGTTCCCATC
>VERN01000191.1 GCA_018882635.1 Beijerinckiaceae bacterium
GGGCTTGAGCGCCACGGCCTCGTCCCCGGCATGGCGCTCACAGTCATCGGCGATAACCGGCCACGCCTCTATTATGCGATGATCGCTGCGGGATTGTTACGCGCGTTCCCGTCACCAGTTTTTCCTGATGTGCCGCCGGAAGAACTCAAAGTTTATACGGAGAATGGCGCGCCAGACGTTGCGATTGCGGAGGATCAGGAGCAGGTCGACAAGCTCCTTGAATTGCGCGCCCGCATCGGCCGGCCGCAAACAATTGTCTATGATGATGCGCGCGGCCTTGGTCTTTATGCCGAACCGGGTGTGATGTCCTTTGATGCGCTGATTGCCGATGGCGTATCACGCCTCAAGGCTGATCCGGCGTTAGCAACAGAGATGCTCGCGCGCGCCAAACCTGACGATATTGTCGTGTTGCTGCACTCCTCGGGCACAACCGGTAAGCCGAAAGGGATCCCGCTGCGCCATAAGAACGTGGCCCGCGGTGTGGTGAACGCCCAGAAAAGCGGATATTTCGCACTGCATGAGGAATTATTCGCCTATCTGCCGACGGCTTGGGTGGGTGATTTTGTGTTCACGCTCGGCGCCGGTCTCATGATGGTCGCCACCATCAACATTCCTGAGCGACAAGAAACAGCCTTGCACGATCTGCGAGAAGCGGCGCCAACGTTTTATCTTGCAGCGCCGCGAGCATGGGATCAGATGCTCACGCGCATTCAGGTCGGCATGCAGAGTTCGACGCTGCTCAAGCGCAAGCTGTATGATTGGTTCATGCCGCGCGCGATCGAGCTCGAAAAGAAACGCTTGGCGCATCAACCGATCAGCCTGTCGGATCGTTTAGTCTCAGCTGTTGGTGATGTCTTTGTCCGCGCGCCGCTGCGCGATTGGCTGGGCCTATCGCGCGCTGAGCGCGTTTTTACGGGTGGCGAAGCGCTTGGAGAAGATACGTTCCTTTTCTTCCGTGCGCTGGGGATTAATCTCAAACAATTCTACGGCCAGACGGAGACATGCGCACTAACGGCTGCACAGGCCGATAATCGCGTCAAATTGCAAACTGTCGGCAAGCCGATGGAAGGTGTCGAGATGAAGATCGACGAGAGCGGAGAAATTCTCATTCGCTCACCCTCCGTGGTTGATGGTTATTATGATGATCCGGAGGCATCGGCTAAAGCGCTCGAGGGTGGGTGGCTCCATACGGGTGATGCTGGCCTGATTGATGCGGATGGAGATCTGATCGTTCTCGGCCGTGTGAGCGAAGTGGTCCGCACTGCGGCTGGTGAGCGCTTTATCCCGGGCTTTATTGAGAACCGTATCAAATTTAGTCCCTATGTTCGCAACGTCGCGGTGTTCGGGGCAGGACGGAGTGAATTGACGGCCATCGTCTGCATCGATTTCGATGCTGTTGGCAATTGGGCGGAAGATCGCCGAATTTCTTACACATCCTATGCCGATCTGTCGCAGAAACCTGAAGTCGCGGATTTGATTGCCTCGGTTCTTGACCACGTCAATGTGCTGCAACCTCCCTCGCTTTCAATCCGGCGTTTTGTGAATTTGCATAAGGATTTTGACGCGGATGACGGGGAAATTACGCGCACACGTAAACTCCGCCGCAACACAATCGAAGACCATTATGCAGAATTGATCGAGGCGCTTTATTCGGGCGTTCACGAGATCGATTTCGACGCACGCATTACCTATGAATCCGGAGAGGTTGGCACAATCCGTCGTCGCCTCTTGATCAATGAGGTCGCCCGCTGATGGATATCATGCTGATTGCCGAATTGGTCTTAAACGGCGTCTTTGTCGGGTTGATGTATGCCCTCGTCTCACTGGGGATTGTGCTCATCTACAAGACCTCAGGTCTCGTCAATTTGGCGCAAGGGGCCTTGGCCATGACGGGGGCTTACATCACATGGGTCATTGGGGCTTATTTCGGCGTTCCGATTTGGCTATCGATTCCGGCCGCTGTGGTGTTGATGTTTTTTGGTGGCGTGTTGATCGAACGCTCGGCGCTGCGCCGTATGATCGGCCAACCCGTGATCATGGCAATCATGCTCACGCTCGGCATCGAAATCGCTTTGCGCGGCTTGTTGCCGGGTGTGTTCGGGGCTGCGGTTAAGAAGCTCGATATTGGTGTTTCCCCGGCACCGCTCTTTCTTGGAGATATCCTCATCAACCAATCCATTATGATTGGTGGGGTTGTCTCACTGGCTTTGATCCTTGCCTCATTGGCCTTCTTCAATTCGCGTTATGGTATCGTCATGCGCGCTGTTGCTGATGATCAAACAGCGTCTTGGTCGGTCGGTATTCGCGTCGAAAAGGCGATTGCTGTGGCTTGGGGACTTGCGGCTGTTTCAGCAACAGGTGCAGGAATTTTGTGGGGCGCGACGCAGGGCGTTGATTGGTCCTTGTCACTGCTTCTGATTAAGGCGCTGGCCATTGCCATTCTCGGCGGATTGGATTCCATACCGGGCGTTATTCTGGCTGGCTTGATCGTCGGCGTGGCGGAAAGTTTGGCCACAGGCCTGATTGATCCTGTGGTCAAAGCATCAACGCGCGACATTGTTGCGTCGGTGATCATTCTCGCGACCTTGCTGTTCAAGCCGCATGGCCTCTTCGGCCATGAGCATATTGAGAGGGTGTGACGGATGTTTTACCGCCGCGCCGGCATTCGGCACACGCGCTATCAGGAAGAGCGGCAACTTTTTCCGCTGACCTTCGATCGTGTGCTGATCCTTTTCGTTCTCGCAATCCTATTGTCGGCACCATTCTGGATCGATCGGCTTTATCTCGTTGGCTATATGGTGCCGTGGCTAATTTGGTCGGGTGCCGCCTTAGGGCTTAATTTGCTCATGGGTGGAGCAGGGCAAATCCATCTTGGTTACGGCGCAGTCATCGGGATTGGCGCTTACACGTCAGTGCATCTTGTGCGCTTCGGCGTGCCGCTTGAGATTGCGATGATTTCCGGCGGATTGATGAGTGCTGCGATCGGCTCGATCTTCGGCGCCGCCGCCTTACGCGTGAAGGGCATTTACCTCGCAATGGCCACACTCGCCATGCAGTATATTGTCGATTTCTTCACCCAGACCAAAATTATATCAGGCGGTACACTGGCGACATTACAAGTGCCGCCGGTGAGCTTTTTGGGCATCAGCCTCAAGAGTGATCTCGCCACCTATTATTTCGTCTTCGGCGTTACGTTTCTCATCGCGCTTTATATGCTCAATATCCGCCGAACAAGCTTTGGTCGGGCTCTGGCGGCCGTGCGTGAAAAGGACTACGCCGCCCAAATTCTCGGCGTCTCGACCTACCGCTACAAGCTGCTCGCCTTTTGGGTCTCTTCTTTCATCGGCGGTGTCATTGGCTCCGTTCTAGCGGTCGCTTATTTGCGCGCCATTTCGCCGGATCAATTTCATCTCGAATTGTCGGTGCAATTATTAGCGATGGTGATCGTAGGAGGTTTGGGGAGCGTGTTGGGCCCGTTTTTAGGTGCCGCATTAATCCTCTTCGCACCGATTGTTCTCAATAATACGCTGGGTTGGGCAGCGAGTGCCGTTGGTACTGAAATCCCAATCGATTTGCGCGCCCATTTGCCACTTCTGGCTTACGGGCTCTTGATCGTCGTGTTCCTCTTGTATGAGCCGTTAGGCTTGGCCAAGATCTATGACAATTTTAGAAAATACCTGCTGGTCTGGCCATTCCGGCACGCCCAAAAATAAGCAGGATGATGGGAAACCAAGGAGAGCGAAAATGAAAATGGATCGCCGCAGTTTTTTGGCCGGAACCGCTGCTACGCTGACGGTTCCCGGTATGACAGGGAAAGTTTACGCGCAGGAAAAAATCGTGCGCTTCAGCTTCCCACAGGATTTTACGAAGATCTACACCTTCGTGACGTCGGAATATAGCCAAGGTCAACGCGATTACATCACGCTTGTGAATGAGCGTGGTGGTATTGGCGGCTATAAGATTGTCGCGGATGTGTCCGATCATGCCAATGATCTCCCGCGTGCCATTGAAGCCTATGAGCGTGGCAAGCGCGAAGGCATGGTGTTGATCGATCCCTTGTCGACGCCTGTGGCGCGCGCCCTTGTGCCACGTGCTTTGGAAGACAAGATCAATCTCATCACCGCCTTTTCGGGCCGCTCAGACGCTGCCGATGGCACGGTGTTTCCTTACGTGCTGCCGCTTTCGATCAATTATTGGACGCAAGCCGCGCTCATCATCGAAAATTTCAGCAAGATGGAAAAGGGCGATCTGAAGGGCAAGAAGATCGTCTTCGTTCACATTGATACGCCGTTTGGCAAAGAGCCGCTGCCGATCCTTGAAGTGCTGGCTAAGCGCCTTGGCTTCACGCTGATACCGTTCCCCTATACGCCGCCGGGCAATGACCAATCGGCGATTTGGCCGCAGGTGCGCCGCGCGCAGCCAGACTTCGTCATCTTCTGGGGCGCCGGTGTTGGCCAGACGGTCGCGTTGACAGAAGCCTTCCGTAACGGGCTCAAAATGGATCGCGTCTCCTCGTCAGTGTGGCTGTCCGAATCCGATATGGATGTCGTCGGTCGCGCGAATGCGAAGGGTGTGATGAAGGTTGAGCCTTGCGTCGGCGGCCGTGAGCCGAAGGTCATCAAAGACATCCTGTCTGATGTTGTCGGCAAGGGTAAGGGCGCCGGGCCCGAAGGGAAGGTCGGAACCGCTTACTATAATTACGGTGTGCAGATGGCGTCGCTCATGGTCGAAGGCGTCCGCATGGCCGTGCAAAAAGCGCCGAACGGCCCTGTCACCGGTCCTTGGCTCAATGAGGGGCTCACATCGATCAAGGACTTCACAGCGGAAGGCATGTTGCCACCCACAACTGTGACCAAGGCAGACCATCAAGGCGGCGGCATGGGTCGCATCGCGCAATGGGATGGGAATAAATTTGTGCCGATCACAAATTGGTATACCGCGTTCCAAGACGTGGTGTGGGACGAAATCCGCAAATATGCGGAAGAGTTCAAAAAGACCGGCAAATAAATCGAACCATATCCGCGTCGGATTTGCTCCGACGCGGATTTATTCGGGGCTCTCATGCTACTCGCGCTCAACAATGTCGAAGTCGTCTATGACCGCGTCTTTCTCGCGGTAAAAGGCGTTTCGATCGAAGTGCCCGATCGTGGACTTGTCGCTTTGTTGGGCGCAAATGGCGCTGGCAAGAGCACGATCTTGAAATCGATCAGTGGCCTTTTAAAGCCTGAGCGCGGGGAAGTGTCCCGTGGTGAAGTTCTCTTTAACGGGGCATCCATAATTGATCGTGATCCGCCTGATCGCGTGCGCATGGGCATCGTGCATGTGCTGGAAGGCCGCCGTGTCTTCGGTCAATTGACGCCTGCTGAAAATCTGATTGCAGCTGCGTCGATGCATAATGATCGCGGTCATGTTAACGCGTTAATGGATCAGATGTTCACGCTGTTCCCGCGTTTGGCGCAGCGTGCGAAGGCAAAGGCCGGTTATCTCTCCGGTGGTGAACAGCAAATGCTGGCCATTGCGCGCGCTTTAATGACTGAACCCAAATTGCTGATGTTGGATGAGCCGAGCTTGGGGCTTGCGCCATTTCTCGTCGATGAAATTTTCGATATTATTTCACGTATCAATTCTGAGCAGGGCGTATCCGTTCTGCTGGTTGAACAAAATGCAATTGCAGCGCTTGATGTTGCTGACAGCGCTTACTTGATTGAAAATGGTCGCATCCTCATGGGCGGTTCGGCTGAAATGTTGAAATCGAACCCGGACGTGGCGGAAGCCTATCTTGGCGGCAGCCATCAATCAGATTATCACGCGGTGAAACATTATCGCCGTCGTAAAAGGTGGCTCGCGTGAGTGCAGGCACATTGTATCATTGCGTCGGAGCACGTTCGTTCCGAGTGGTTTGGATGGTTGAAGC
>VERN01000192.1 GCA_018882635.1 Beijerinckiaceae bacterium
CCGGCAGGCGGGCTCCAGCATTGCGCCAATTGCTCTTTCAACAACGCACCCAATTGATCGCGCTGACTGGGATTAAGCTTGGGGCCTGTCGCATTTGCAGCACCAAGTGCCGCAGTGCGGTTGACCTCAGCGGCTGAGGCCGCCTGTTGCTGCGGCTTCTCTTTCGACTCAAGCAATTTCTTGATGTCATTAGGATTGAATTGCGGCGCGTCTGGCTTTTTCTCAGCCTGCTTTTTCGCTTGCTCAGCCGCTAAGGCAGCCAGTTTTTTCTGCTCTTCGGCTTTTTGTTTGGCTTCGGCTTCAGCCTTCGCTTTCGCGGCCGCGTCCGCTTTGGCTTTCGCTTCGGCCTTGGCTTTGGCGTCGGCTTCTGCCTTTTCCTTGGCTTCCGCTTCTTTCTTGGCTTTCTCGATCGCTTCGGCTTCTGCTTCAGCCTTGCGCGCAGCCGCTTCAGCCTTCGCCTTGGCTTCCTGTTGCACGGCCTTGGCTTTCGCTTCAGCTTCCGCCTGTTGTTTTTGTTGTTCGGCCTTTTCCGCTTCCGCCTTGGCCTTATCGGGCTCAGGCTCCGGCGGGCGACTTGGCGGGACAGGAACATCACGCTTGGCGTCAGCCGTTTCAGGTTTCAATTCTTCCTGCGGCGCCACGCGCTGCGCGCGCGGCTTGGGCGTATCCACCTTTTGCGGCGGCGCGGTCTTTTCACCCTTGGTCACAGTAGCTGGCTGCGCCAGATCAACGAGATCAACCGGCACAGCTTCGGGCGCTTCTTCAAATTTCGGCGTGAACGCAAAAGCGATGAGCGTGGACAGCAAAAGACCAGCATGCAGCATCCCCGAGACCGGCAGGCCCGGCTGGGACCAATCGATCTGAAGAGACTGCCGCCAGTTCATTTCGCCGCTTCCGGCTCGTTCACAAGCGCCACTTTGCGGAAACCACCAGCGGTGATCGCCGCCATTAATTCCGCCACGCGGCCATAAGCGATCGTTTTGTCAGCGCGCACATAAATGCGTTCATCCGCGCCCGCTTTCGCCACCGCCTGTAATTTCACGGCAATGTCGGAGAGCGCGATGGGCTCTTCCATCACGTAGATTTTGCCATCGCTCTTGATCGAGATCGTCAAGGGAACCTTGTCGATATTAAGCGGCGCGGCTTTTGTCTGCGGCAGATCAAGCGGAACACCGGTGGCGAGCAAAGGCGCCGCCACCATGAAGATGATCAAAAGCACAAGCATAACGTCGATGAACGGCGTCATATTGATATCAGCGATGGGTGCGTGTTTGCGGCCGCCGCGTCGTCTGCGGCCACCGCCTCCGCCCCCTGCCATGGACATGGCCATTGGCGTCTCTCCTCAGGCCGCGATGCGTTCGTCGATCTGGCGCGACAGGATTGCGGAAAATTCATCCGCATAGGCCTCGAGCCGCGCCTGCTGTTTGTTTGCCTGTGCTTGCAGACGATTATAGGCAATCACCGCGGGGATAGCAGCGAACAGGCCGATCGCCGTGGCGAACAACGCTTCCGCAATCCCTGGCGCAACAACCGCAAGCGATGTGTTCTTCGACGCCGCGATTGAACGGAAGGACGTCATGATGCCCCACACCGTGCCGAACAGGCCGATGAATGGCGAAGCCGAACCGATTGTCGCCAGCACGAGCAATTTCGATTCAAACCGTTCGCGCTCACGCTGGATCGTCACATCCAGCACCTTGTCGATGCGTTGCGCGAGATTGGCGAAAGAGCGTGTGGGATTTTCCACTGCACGCTTCCATTCGCGCATGGCGGCGACAAACACCGCTGCCATCGCACCCGCCGGCCGATCGACCAGCATCTGATAAAGCTCTTCAAGCGATTGGCCCGACCAGAACACTTCCTCGAAGCGATCCATCGCCCGCTCGGAGCGGCGGAAGAACAGGCTCTTGTCGATGATAATCGCCCAAGACCAAACCGATGACGCCAAAAGTCCGAGCATCACGAGCTTCACGACGAAATGCGCGCCCCAGAACATCGACCAGAGGGTAATTTCACCGCCTGCGGCCCCAAGGCCCGCCTGCACCACTTCGGTTCCGTTCATACGCCTGTCCCTTTCCGCGGGCCCGACCCCAAAGGCCGGCACCCGGTTGAACGCATTCGCTTGTGCTGGATCTCAATCTCCGGAATGGAGACGAAATCCGGCGAAACGAGGGCGCAGACCGGCCGAATCGGCCGATAAACCCTCGTTTTCGAGCAAGTGGGCATTTATGATTAAGACGACGTTAAGAAGGCACATTTGCGGGCCATTCACGGCGCACGATCAGCGCCGAAAGCGTCACCCGGTGGCTTCAGCCTCGCTGGATCAGGTTCCGGATGCCATCGGGCAAGCGGGTCGGCCGCCCGTCCTTCAGGATCGCCACGACCACTTCGGCCGTCGTCATCACCTCATCGCCGCGCAGGATGCGCTGGCTAAGCACCATGGAAGCGCCGCCGATTTTGCCATGCGTCGTTTCGACGACGAGTTCATCATCCATCAAAGCGGGCTTGAGCCAATCGATCTCCATCCGGCGGACGACGAAAAAGACCCCGCTCTCCCGATGGAGCTTTTGCTGGTCGATGCCACAGGCCCGGATGAATTCCGTCCGCCCACGCTCGAGAAAGCGCAGATAAGACGCATGATAGACGACGCCGGAAAAATCCGTGTCCTCATAATAAACGCGCAGCGGGAGATGATGATGGGTCAAGGCTCGCTCCAAACATGAAAGGCTGCGCGTCTTACCACGACAGCAAGACCATCACTCTCCACCATCCGCAAACAAACCAAACTGCGCGCCCGCACTGGAAGGCACAGCGAGGCCGAGATGTTTGAAGGCAAGAGGTGTCAGCAACCGGCCGCGCGGCGTGCGCTGCAGGAAACCCTGCTGCAGAAGATAAGGCTCGATAATGTCTTCAATCGCGTCGCGCGGCTCCGATAGAGCGGCCGCGATGGTCTCGATCCCAACCGGGCCGCCACCAAAATTTTCGGCCACGAGTGAGAGATACCGCCGATCCATCTGATCAAGCCCGACCGCATCGACATCGAGAAGCGTCAAAGCACGATCAGCGATAGCGCGGGACACTTCCGGTGATTTTTCCACTACAGCGAAATCGCGCACACGACGCAGCAAACGCCCGGCAATACGCGGGGTGCCGCGTGCACGGCGCGCGATTTCATTCGCGCCCTCATCACTCATGCCGATGCCCAGCACCCGCGCCCCACGCTTCACGATGAATTCCAATTCTTCAATCGTGTAGAAATTGAGCCGGATCGGAATGCCAAAACGATCGCGCAGCGGCGTCGTTAACAGGCCTGCGCGTGTCGTGGCCCCCACCAAAGTGAATTTGGCGAGATCAATTTTTACCGAGCGTGCGGCAGGCCCTTCACCGATGATGAGATCAAGTTGAAAATCCTCCATCGCCGGATAGAGAATTTCTTCCACCGCCGGATTAAGCCGGTGAATTTCATCGATGAACAGAACGTCACGCTCTTCGAGATTGGTGAGCTGGGCCGCAAGATCGCCCGCTTTGGCAATAACGGGGCCTGAGGTTGAACGGAAATTGACACCCAATTCGCGCGCAACAATTTGCGCTAATGTGGTTTTGCCCAAGCCCGGTGGACCCACAAACAAAACATGGTCCAACGCATCTTTGCGCGTCTTCGCCGCCTCGATGAACACTTTGAGATTAGCGCGTGCCTGTTGCTGGCCAACAAAATCATCGAGCACTAAAGGACGTAGCGACCGATCAAGATCGTCTTCGCGCACTTCAGGCGCCATCAGACCGGGGCGGGATGGCTTATCGTTCATTTCGCCATTTCTTTCAACGCAAGACGAATAAGTTGCGGCGAGGATGCGCTATCGCCTGCAATCCGCACAGCCGCCGCAACCGCAGCTGAGGCCTGTGCCTGTTGATAGCCAAGATTGATCAACGCCGACACAGCATCAGAAACTGGCGCAGGCGCAGTCTTTTCAGCCAACGAGTCCGACAATTTAATAATGGTCGGATCAACGCTACCAAATGCGGGCGCCTTATCCTTTAATTCGGTGACGATGCGCTGCGCGAGCTTAGGCCCGACACCCGGTGCGCGGCCAATCATGGCTTTGTCACCTGTTCCCAAAGCGGTGGCGAGTGCGCCGGGCTCAAGCGCAGACAAAATAGCGAGCGCGACTTTCGCGCCCACGCCCTGCACCGTTTGCAACAGCTTGAACCATTCGCGTTCCTGATCGCTCCGAAATCCGTAGAGACGGATCATGTCTTCGCGCACATGCGTTTCGATCGACAGCACAGCGGCTTCGCCGGTGGAGGGTAGCGCCGTCAAGGTTTTTGCCGAACAATGGACGAGATAACCGACGCCATGCACATCGAGGATGACATGATCCTCACCATAGGAATCGATGACGCCCTTCAGCTTACCGATCATGCACCACGATCCAATGTTTTTTCGACCATCGCAGCCATGATTGCAGCCGATGGATCACCCATCGCTTGCAGCCCTTCAATTACGCCACGCCGATCCGCCTCATTGCGGTTTTGGCTGGTCTTCCATTTGCCCTCAAGCGCGACGAGTTCGATTTCGATACCGACAATGCCCTTAATTTGAGAGGCAATGAAATCATCCGGCGCATCCTCGACCGACCATGGTTCGGGTGCACCACCTTCCATCATGATTGTGACACCGCGAATTTGCTGTGCGAGCCACGCTCTGTCTTCAATTGCGCGCGCGCGGCCGCGGGCTTGCACCATGGCGTAATTCCATGTCGGCACGACTTTGTGTGTCTCGCGTTTGGTTTCGTACCAGCCGGGCCGGATATAATGCTCGGACCCTTGGAACACGACGAGCGCATCAAGCCCCTCGCCAATCTCTTTCCATTGCGGATTGGCCTTCGCGACGTGGCAGCGCAAAACGCCAAACGGCCCACCCGCTTCGTCGTAAAGAAACGGGATCGGGTTGGCCATCAGCCCGCTTTGTCCGGACGTGACCAACAAACCAAGTGGAAAGGCCCGGATCAGTGCAGCTTTCGCGGCCGGGTCGTCTTCACGGAAATGCGGGGGCTGATACATGGCTGGCTCTAAACAGGCTGGCGCGAATGAGAACGAAACGGGATCATAACCCGGTCCGGACAGATTCGGTAGTCCGCTCCTTAGCCGTCCTCAGCTCTTGGCGAGGGCCCGCTCACGCGCCAGCGCGACCCGATGCTGCGCATGGGTGAGTGCAACGGCGAGTGCATCTGCGGCATCGGGGCTCGCCGGATCAGCCTTCGGTAGAAGCACCTTCACCATCATGTGAATCTGGTCCTTCTCGGCGTGGCCCGCGCCGACAATCGTCTTCTTCACAAGGTTCGGCGCATATTCATCGACATGCAGGCCCGCCACCGCGCAAGCGAGCATCGAAACGCCACGGGCATGACCGAGCTTTAACGTCGCGCGTGCATCTTTGTTGACGAATGTCTCTTCGATCGCCGCTTCATCCGGCGTCCAATCCCGGATCACGTTGACAACACCTTCATGCAATTGCTTGAGACGTTCGGCGAGCGCCGCCTTGCCATCGGAATGGATCGTGCCGCAAGCCAGAAACGACAGCCGCGTCCCATCGGTTGTAATCATGCCCCAACCCGTATTGCGCAGGCCGGGATCAATACCGAGGATACGAACGAGGGCCATTAAGCAGCGCGGCGCGGTAAAAGAGCGGGTGCCAGCAATTCGCGAGCAATGCCGAAACGATCATGCAACGCATCGATGGCGTTAAGGGTAAGCCGCTCGTCGCCATCCATTGCTTTGCGCCTTGCATCGGCGGAACCAAACACCACGTCGAGAGCGCTGTCATCAAGCCCATTCTGATCAAGATAGAAGCGGATCAGCGCACGTGAATCAGGCCGCGCGGAAGGGGCAGCCGCACGCTCATAGGCTTCGACC
>VERN01000193.1 GCA_018882635.1 Beijerinckiaceae bacterium
AACCACGGCTACGCAATCCTCAACCACAAACAGCACATGGGGCCTGTGCAGCCTGTCAAGCATGCGCACATAATTTTGCAACGCATCGGCTATGAGATTGGCATCGTGAAATAGGATCACAGCATCTTGGCCAATAAAATCGAGCACGCGATCAGCATCAGAAAAACAGGCGACATTGGTATGCTCACCATCAATCAATGCTAATTGCGCTTTGGGGAGACCGGCTGGTGACGCGTCGCGAATATCGGAGCGAATGGTCTTGATCTTCTCGATCGGCGCAAAAGCCGAAAGATTGGCAAGCATCTGCTCTTCGCCGTCCGCAGGATATAAAATGGACGTCGCGCGCTCGTCATTGATGGCGGTCGGTCGTGGATCGATCGAAATGATGTGAGCACAAGCCTCGTCATAGAGGTAAGGCAACAAGCTGCCGCCACGATCAGATCCGATCTCAAGATAAGTATAGCCTGGGTTCAACCGGCGCATGAGCCTTTGTGCCCGCAGGAAGGACCGTTTGTCGCCTGCAGATGAAGCAGATGGAATACCAAATAGGGTGAGATCGAGTGCCTCAAGGCGCGTTTCGAAAGACATTCCCGCTAAACCTTCACAACCTCAAGGGCGCCCCGAACGGGCTTTCCTACGTTCTAGTCGGGCGGAGAAAGCGGCGCAAGAGAGCCCTAGCATCGGATCCATCAAGCCGGATCAGGCCGGGCGATATAACGTTTCCGTAACTTCAAGAACGGGCTCTCAATGAACCGGAAGCTGAGATAACCCGGCACGATCATCAAACAGAAGACAATAAGCGACCAAGCGCAGGCGACATAAAAATTGCTCAAACGCATAACGGATTGGTCAATGAATTGAGCGGCATGAAACACAACAAAGAAATGGAGCAAATAAATGGAATATGAATAAGCCCCCAATTGTCCAAAGAAACGGGACACGACGGAGCGTCCGTCGATCAATCGCGCATCATACCACGCGATGAGAATGCCATAAGCGAGCCCCTCAATCATTGGCAGCACCACCCACAAGCGGCTTGGCGAGGGATAAGATGGCAAATTGTAAAATCCGCCACGCCAGTCGAACCACCAATAAAACGCACCAAACATTAATCCGGCGATGAGTGTCAAAGAGCCGCGCGAGAGAAGCGCGCGATAGCGATAAGCCAAAATGCCAAGCGTAAATTGATCGATCCGCCCAATGATCGTCCAATAAGCGAGAGTTTGGATCTCACCGTAGCGCGTATAGAGATAAAGCCGGATCGCGATGAAAAGAGCAATCAAAGCAAACAAAAGAGCGGGACGAAAACGATCGACCAATAGCAAAAAAGGAAGCACGAGATAAAAATGGAATTCAACGGTGATCGACCATCCGCCATTCGGCAAAGTCGGATAAAGCCAGCCTCTTCGGATATCACGCCAGACCGCCTTCAGATCTCCGCCCTGTCCATAGATCATCAAAACATAAAGAAGCATTGTGACGATCAGAATCGGCAGAAGGCGCAACAGTCGATTGTAGATGAACCAACCATAGCGGACTGACGCACCATCAAGCAGCTTGGCGAAGAGATAACCACTTAAGGTCATGAAAAGGGCGACGCCCGTATGGCCTTCATCGAGCAAGGCTAGCGGGAAAACACGCGGGGCGCCATCAAACGGGATCGGATAACCGTGCCCGGCATGCAAAAAATGCCAAGTAAAAACCATGAAAGCGGCGAGCGCCCGCAGATGATCAAGCGCCAGATAGTGAACGCCAGTTGATGAACGCATCGCAACGCTAACGCAACAAGAGCGCCCTCACATCAAGGGCGTTAGAGGGGGCTTACACGCTCTTAGGCCGGGCTGGCAATCCCGTCATGGTCGCGCTCAGCCCAACCACCATTCATGGTAAAGAATGCCGTTCCCGGTCAAACTGGCGGTTTTGCTGATGTTTTCAGACGATTCAGAGAAACCCTGCAAGACCTGCGCGCGGCTGAGGCCGTGATTTAGGCCATCCACCCAACCATAAACGCCGGCGGCCTCGCCATTGCGGCCGAGCACATTGTTATAGAGGCGCTGGACGAACGCTTCTGTATCCAGAGGACCGTACTTCGTGTTGAATTCCGTGCTGGTCACGAAGGATTGCGCCACAAAATCACGGCTACCGCCTTCATCGAGATATTTGATCCAACTGCCGAGACCCGCGGCATCGGGTGTCCGGTCAAAAGCCGCCTTGTAAAGCCGGTAGGCATAACCACCGACGCCTGCTTCGTCGAAACGCACAGCAAAACCACTCGACGGCAATGTCACCTGTGCATCGACCAGCACCAATTTCTCGGCATCAATAAGTTTGAGCTCTTGATAACCGGCTGTGACAGTATCGGTCGTGCCGCTACCCCGGATGATCATGCCGCTTTTATATGTGTCGAGCGACACAACATCGAAACCGGTACCGGTCTTTAACGTGCGGCCCCACTGCGTTGTCAAAAGATCATTATAGATCGTCCCCATGCCGAGGTCGGCCATCAGTGCCGCATCGAGTTTACTCGGCTGCACACGCACGCCCGTTTCCGCATAAGGATCAAGCAAATCGGCATTTTGGAAATGGTAGACCGAATTTGTATCCAGCAACGGATAAGCACCCGTTGCCGCTTTCACATTCTCGCCCTGAAACAAAAGCTGGCTGCCAGTCTTACTGACAAGGCTATCGAACACCGATTGCGACGAACCACTCAGCGTTCCGCCGGTACCGCGCCATCCGGTCATCCCCAGCGTGTGCCCTACCTCATGCACAATGACTGACATGAGATCATATTGCGATCCCGAAATACCAACGGGAGACGCCGATGTCAGGGGCCGGGTGTCGATGAAGAACGTTCCATTCGAAAGCGAAGCTGAGTCGATCCGGATTGTGACTTCGTTTCCGAAGCTCGCCTGCAGCATGCCGGATTTAAGCTCTGCCGCAATCGGGCTTTCATAGGTGAGATAACTGCCCTGTCGGCCCGTATAGGAATAATCGTCGATACTCGCGGAAGCCAAAACCTTGGATGCACCCGAAGACCCAAGCGCCGCAATCTCAACACGGACATTGACGCTCGCATCGCCAGCGAGGATTTGGCTCCAAACGCCAAACGCCGCCCGAACATGATCGAGGACGAGAGCGGTGTTACCGGTCCAAGCCGCTTTGTTATCAAGGGTAAGGGACGGGGTGATCGTCATCGGGAGAGGCTAACTCAGTCAGTAACGCTATACCCCTTCCCTAGCCCGTCCTTTGGGGCAATTCCAAGGCTGACAGGGCTTACCTGCCCGTTTTGAACCGAATGAACGATGAAACGGCACGGCCGCCCTCGGAGCGCGACCCGTTCTGAGCGGCTTCGCACGCCGGTATTGACATCCCCTGCTGATCGCGCGTCCATTCTCAATAAAGCTCCATCGAGAGCGCCTGAGCGCCCCTGCGCCTCCGGCCAATGATCAGGAGGATCCCCATGTCAATCGACCGCCGCAATGTGCTGTCCGGCCTCATCGCCGCTCCCGCCCTTTTGACATTAACTCGCGAGGGAGCGGCCCAGAGCGCAACGATCATTAAAATTTCCCACCAATTCCCGGGTGGTACCATTGATCAAGGCGATTTCCGCGATCGTCTGTGCCGCAGGTTTGCGCAGGAGGTCGAAAAGCAAACGAATGGCAGTCTCAAATTTGAGGTCTATGCCAATTCCTCACTGATGAAGACCAATGCGCAATTTTCCGCCCTGCGCAAAGGCGCGCTCGATATGTCATTGTATCCGCTCGCCTATGCCGGCGGCGAAGTCTATGCCTGCAATATCGGCTTGATGCCCTGTCTCGTCACAAGCTACGAACAAGGCGCTAGATGGAAAACATCCCCCATTGGCAAGGCATTGTCGAAAATCGTTGAAGACAAGGGTGTCAAAATCATTGCGTGGATCTGGCAGGCAGGCGGCGTCGCCTCTCGCAGAACGCAGCCCATTCTCGCACCCGAAGATGTGAAAGGTGTGAAAATTCGCGGCGGTAGCCGTGAGATGGATTTGATGTTCACCGCCGCCGGCGGTCAGGTGTCAACTATGCCTTCAAATGAAATCTATATTGGCATGCAAACAGGCGCACTCGATTCGGCCGTGACCTCGTCAACAAGCCTCATCTCTTTCCGTCTTGAGGAATTATCAAAAACTCTCACCGCGGCCCGTAAGGGGTCGTTCTGGTTCATGCTCGAACCCTTGTTAATGTCAAAAGCCGTCTTCGACAGTCTAAAACCAGAACAGCAAAAAGCCATCCTTGATGTCGGCGCAGCGATGGAGCCTTGGGGCACCACAGAAGCAAAAAAGGACGACGAGGAAGTCGCCAAGATTTACGCTGCCAAAGGCGTAACGGTCGCGGATCTGAGCGAACAAAATCTTGCCGCTTGGCGCAAAATTTCTGAAGAAAGCGCATGGAAGGATTTTGCTGCCAAATCTACCGAGGCTGCAGATCTCCTAAAACTTGCCCGTGAGGTGGCGTAATGGCCGGAGGCGTTCATCAGGACGCCATCCTGTCCAGCGACACGGGTCATCAAGAGCCTCATCGTGGATTACCAGGACTGATCGGTCGCATCAACGCGATCATGTTTAGGCTGTCATCGATCGCGCTTATCGTCGCCGCGATCGTCCTCACCATGGGCGTCATCATCGGTCATGTCCTCGGCCACGCGCTGGCATGGCAAGATGAAGTCACAATATTTCTGATTTCTGGCGCCATTTTTCTGTCCGTCGCCTCTTTGCAGGCCCGGCGCGGCAATGTCGGAATCGATGTCCTCAATGATTTTTTGTCACCACGCGCCAATGCTATTCGCGGCGCTGTGATCGATGCCGTTGTGCTCGGTTTCTGCATCATTTTTGCGTGGGCTTCAGGTGGTCTGCTGACCGAAGCCATTCACGAGGGCCAGACGACTCATTCGGCTTGGGGCCCGCCGCTTTGGGTGCCCTATACACTGCTCACCATTGGAATGACATTGCTTGCTGTGCAAGTTGCGTTGCAAGTCGGCCAGCGTTCGCGCCTCACCTTGTTGATTGTCCTCGCTTGTGTGGTTGCCTTTCTGATTTGGCAACGCCCAGTCAAGCCGATCCTCTCCGGACTCCCCCAATGGCAAATCGGGATCGCTTATTGCATTACGACGCTCGTGGTCATGGGCTCAGGCATGCCCATCGCTTTTGCATTGGGTGTAGTTGCGCTGCTCTTCATGGTGCTGTTTATGCCAGCCGCATCGGTCGATACGATTGCGCAAAATTTTTATGAGGAACTCTCAAACGTAATCATTCTTGCTATCCCCCTCTTCATCTTAAAGGGGGCCGCCATCGGTAAGTCGAATGCAGGCAAGGATCTCTACTCAGCGCTCCATGCTTGGCTGTATCGGATTCCGGGTGGCCTCGGTGTCGCAAACACCATTGCATGCGGGCTTTTTGCAGCTATGGCGGGTTCATCACCCGCAACCTGCTCGGCCATTGGTTCAGCAGGCATTCCGGAAATGCGCGCTCGTGGCTATTCTGGTGGCTTTGCCGCGGGCATCATCGCAGCGGGTGGCACACTTGGTATCTTGCTGCCGCCGTCAGTAACCATGTTGCTCTATGCCGTCGCTGCGGAAGTGTCGCTCGGACGCCTTTTTCTCGCCGGATTAGGCCCAGGCTTGCTTCTAATTTGCCTCTTCGCCGCCTATTCAGTCTTCCGCTATCGCAAGGAATATGCGGCGGCCAAAATCATCGCGGCCGAGACCGGCGTACGCTCGAGCATGCTGGCCGAAGAAACCTATACGCTGCGTGAGCGGATTGCGATGGTAGCGTGGGTCGCGCCCTTCGTTAC
>VERN01000194.1 GCA_018882635.1 Beijerinckiaceae bacterium
GAAATCCCACAAGGCCTGCACCGATCACCGCGATCTTCATCCGGGCCTCCGCTCTCGTTCCAAAGTGGCGATTGACGTCCCGGACCCAAACCGGCGGGATGGGGCATCATTTCGTTACCAACTGAATGTGATATATTAGCTGCATGAAGGTCAATCCGGAGCTGATCGAGAGCGGTGCGGATGCGGGCGGCGGTCGTGAGACCCTGGCCGATCAGGCTTACCGTCTTCTCGAAGATCGGATCGTGCGCCTTGAGCTTGCGCCGGGGGCGCGCTTCACCGAACAAACGCTGGGTGCCCATATCGCCATGGGGCGGACGCCGGTGCGCGAGGCGATCCAGCGCCTCGTTGATGACGGGCTCCTTCTCGTTTTTCCGCGCAAAGGCGTGATGGTCACGCTGATCAAACCGCAAGACGTGATTCAGGCCTTGGAAGTGCGGCTTGTTCTTGAGCGCATGATTGCGGCCAATGCAGCGCGCGATGCCGATGTTGCGCAACGCCAAGCATTAGCGCGGTGTGCCGATCAATTATTAGCCGCAGCAGCGATGCATGATGTCGATGCCTATATGCGGGCCGATCGCGCCTTTGATGTCGAATTGGGTCGTGTCTCGGGCAATCCTTTTGCCGTGCGCGCAGTGGGCCCTTTACAGACCATGGCGCGGCGCGCGTGGTTCTATTTTACCCGGAATGTCGATCTTCTTCCTGCTGCCGAACGGCATGCCGCTTTGGCGCGCGCCGTGGCAGAGGGCAAGGTCTATGAGGCGGTGCAGGCCTCCGACCAGCTTGTTTTCCATATTCGGGATGGGCTCAGGCGGGTTTTTGACTCCTGAGCGCCTTCGCCTTGCCCTTGGGCGATAAAGGACTACATTCCCGCGCCTTACCGAGGAGTTCCCGTTTCATGCCGGTTCATGCCCAAGGCGGCGCCAAACCCGCCGTCGATCCCGCTCTGTTTCGCGAGGGCATGAGCCATGTAGTGTCCGCGGTTCATGTGATCACCACGGGCGGCCCAGCCGGGCGTGCGGGATTCACCGCGACGGCGATGAGCTCCGTGTCTGATGCGCCGCCAACGCTGCTCGTGTGCATGAATGTGGCGTCCTCATCGGCGTCGCATTTGGTTGAAAACCGTCTGTTTGCTGTGAACACGCTTGCGGCGAGCCAACAGGATGTCGCGGAAGCATGCTCTGGCCGCACCGGGCTTTCGGGCGAGGACCGTTTCGGTGTTGGCGCTTGGCAGAATGATGCGGATGGTTTGCCGATGCTCAAAGGGGCCGCGAGCATTTTCCGCTGCCGCATCGTGCAGTCGCATCAAGTCGCGACGCATCTTGTTGTGTTCGGTGAAGTCTATGCCGTCGACACGACACCCGACGAACATGGTCTCGCCTATCTCAAGCGGCGTTACATCACAGTGTGATTAATTGATGGTGCCGTCGTCGGCGATATGAACGCGCGCTGATAATGCGTTCTGCTGCGAGACGCTCGCTTTATAGGCGGGTGGTGTTGACCACCCCATTTCACGCGCAACGACAAGGCCCAACAGCAAAATTGCATCCGGTTCCGGCATGACGATGGCCGCGGGCGCGCGCCCTGCATGAACGAGTTCAAGCAAAACGGCGGATGCGGATGAAGAACCGATCGTGCCTGGCAGCAGAAGGATTTTTCCTGCAATCGATTGCCCGCGCTCGGGATGACGGGCATCGATAATCATGCCAGTTTTGGGATCAACGCCACCCCAAAACGAAATCGGAGCTGATAATTTCAGCGTTTCGCCTTGCGCTGCGCCCGGGAGTAAAGTTTCGAGCCTCATTGCCACAGGCTTTCATCGCGGTGGAGACGTCCAGTTACGGCGCTTTCGACGCAATCTTTCAATGCGCCATAAGCGACGGCGTAGCCCGTGTTGCCCGGCGCGTAATGCGCGAATTTGCCAGAGTTTGTCATCAGGACGCCGCCACCATCAGGCAGCATGGGCGTGACGACAACACAGGTATCCGCGACGAAAATTATCCCTTGCGCCTCTAATGGTTTGCGGCGACCGCTTTCGTCGAGCGCGCGAATGACATGGCGGCCGGTGCAGGCGTAAAAAGGCACTTTCACCGAGCGGCCTTGCAACAAGCTTTCAAGCGCATGCGCTTCATCAAGCGAGAGGTGTGGCGAGCCAATCGCGACGGCATCAATCGTTTCCGTAGCAATCGTCGACAGCCGATCATGCGCGCGGGCGAGATCGGACGCTGAGGGTTTCAAGATGCGTTGCGGCTTTTGAAATCCGAGTGCGGTGGCGGCATCGGGTGCTTCAGGCGTTACGCCTGCGACATGAAAGAGACCCACACCGCCAGCAGACGCCGATGCGGCTCCTAACGCTTTGAGATTGTCCTCATTCGGGAAGCCTTGCAGGCCATCAATGACGGCAATGTCAGTTCCCGCATTCAAGCCAAGCCATGTCCCAAGCACGGGATAGAACGCCTCCGCCTGTTTGAGCGCGGGTGCAACATCACTGAGATCAATGAGCAATGTCGCTTTGCGGTTCTCAGGCCGATGCAGCCCGTAATCGGGAGCGCGACCCGCTATGGCGCAGGCAATGTCTAGAAAATCGCCATAGCGATTGGTGCGCGCGCCGAGCACGGAATTGCAGAAGACGACGGCATTTGATTCGCCCCAGGCGACGTCCGTTCCCGTTTGAGGCCGATGACCAGCCTGATAGGGCGCACAGGTCCAAGACGGTTCGCAGCCCATGGCCTCGTAAGCGCGCATCATGCGCTTGGCCATATCCCGCTCATGCGGGGGCAATTTTTGGCGTGAGCAGCCGAAGAGATCGAGCGCGCCGACATTTAAGGTCGCGCGCACCGCCACTTTGGCCTGACCTTCAACCAGATTTTCGGCGAATAAAGTGCCGGAATCGCCATGGTAGAGGGCGCCATCAATGTGAGCGGAGGCGATTGGGATGAGGCGCGGCGCGCCCATCAGGCGGGCCGCTTCTGCCACGATGCGCATGGCCATGGCAGCGCCGTCACCGCGATCGCCTCGGGCGATGGCCTGTTCTTCTTGCGTCAGCATGGGGGAAGGGTGGACCGGGGGGCGCAACCCGTCAAGATAGACAGTAAAAAGGTCACCCGAGGGTGGGCGTTGCCGCTTGACCGGCCCGCTCGCGGCGGGTCACATTCATCAGACGAACATTCCCGGCGTTCTGCCGGTCCTTTCAGGAACCTGCCGCGACAGGCGCGGCCAAAAAGGGCGGTGCGCAAGCATCCGTCTCATTGGAGGAAAGCCATGGCCAGTGTGACCATGACGGTAAACGGCAAGACCGTAACCGCCACCATCGACCCGCGTACGCTGTTGTCGACGTTCCTGCGCGAGCATCTGCGTCTCACAGGCACGCATGTCGGCTGCGACACGAGCCAGTGCGGCGCCTGTGTGGTGCATGTCGATGGCAAGGCGATCAAGAGCTGCACGGCGCTCGCGCTGTCGCTCGATGGGGCGCAGGTCACGACCATTGAAGGTCTCGCTCATGGCGAAAAACTCCACCCGATGCAGGAAGCCTTCCGTGAGCATCATGGCCTGCAATGCGGCTTCTGCACGCCGGGCATGATTATGAGTGCGGTCGACATCGTGAACCGCAAGGGTGCGATGCTGGATGAGCACACGATCCGCGAAGAGCTCGAAGGCAATATCTGCCGCTGCACCGGCTATCACAACATTGTGAAAGCGGTGGCCGCGGGCGCGCAGGCGATGGCCGCGACGAAAGTGGCCGCTGAGTAAGATTGACGGCGGTGCGCCCTTCGGGCCGCCGCCCAACGCATTTCAATGAGGGGAATCGCATCCGCCGTAAGAGCGGAGCGGACAGGAAGCGGAGAGGCGCGTGGCGCCTTTCGATCAAGCCATTGAGGGAGAACATCCATGAGTGCGACCGGAATCGGCGCCCCTGTCCGTCGGACAGAAGATTTCCGCTTCATCACCGGCAAGGGCCAATATACGGACGACATTAATCGCGCCGGTCAGGCGCACGCCTATTTCCTGCGCTCGCCCCATGCGCATGCGGAGATCGTGAAGATCGACGCGACCAAGGCGAAGGCGATGGAAGGCGTGCTCGCCGTTTTGACCGGTGCTGATCTCGCTGCCGACAATATTGGCGGGCTGATCTGCGGCTGGATGATCCATAACAAGGACGGCTCGCCGATGCGTGCGGGGGGGCATCCCGCGCTGGCGCAAGGCAAGGTGCGTTATGTGGGCGATCACGTCGCGGTGGTCATCGCCGAAACCTATCAGCAGGCGAAGGATGCGGGCGAAGCGATCGACGTCACTTACAAGACGCTCCCGGCCGTTGCCGATATTGAAGCAGCGGTGAAGAAGGGTGCGCCAGTCGTCCACGATGTTGCGCCGGACAATACGGTGTTCAATTGGCATCTCGGCGACAAGGCAGCCACCGATGCCGCGTTCGCCAAGGCCAAGCACATCACGAAGCTTGATCTCGTCAACAATCGTCTTGTGCCGAATGCGATGGAGCCACGCGCAGCTGTTGGCGATTATGATGCGGGCACAGGCGTTTTCACGCTCTATACGACAAGCCAAAATCCGCATGTGGCGCGGCTTGTTCTCTCCGCCTTCATCGGCATTGCGCCGGAACATAAGCTGCGCGTGATTGCGCCGGATGTGGGCGGTGGCTTTGGCTCGAAGATTTTCATCTATGCCGAAGAAACGGTGTGCGTCTGGGCGGCCAAGAAAGTTGGGCGGCCTGTGAAGTGGACCGCTGATCGCACTGAAGCGTTCCTATCGGATGCGCATGGGCGCGATCACGTCACTCATGCTGAAATGGCGCTTGATGATAAGGGGCGCATTCTGGGCTTGCGCGTTCAGACAAAAGCCAATCTTGGCGCTTATCTCTCGACATTCTCGTCCTCTGTGCCGACTTACCTCTACGCGCCATTATTGTCGGGCCAATACAATATTCCGGCGATCTATTGCGAGGTCGATGCTGTTTATACAACAACGGCCCCGGTGGATGCCTATCGCGGGGCGGGTCGTCCGGAAGCGACCTTCGTGATCGAGCGCCTCGTTGAAGTGGCAGCGCGTGAGCGCGGTGAAGATCCAGCTCTGTTCCGCCGCAAGAATTTCGTCACGCAATTCCCACATCAGACGCCGGTGATCATGGCCTATGATGTCGGTAATTATTCGGCCTCGCTCGACAAGGCGATGGACATGGCGGATGTGAAGAATTTCGCCAAGCGTCGCAAAGACAGCGAGCGCCAGGGCAAGCTGCGCGGGCTCGGCTATTCTGCCTATATTGAAGCGTGCGGCATTGCGCCGTCACAAGCGGTGGGATCGTTAGGCGCGGGCGTTGGCTTGTGGGAAAGCGCGGAAGTGCGCGTCAATCCTGTCGGCACGGTGGAAGTGCTGACCGGTTCACACAGCCATGGCCAAGGCCATGAGACCACTTTTGCGCAATTGGTTTCTGATCGTCTCGGCATTCCGCTTGATCAGGTGGCCATCGTGCATGGCGATACCGACAAGGTGCAATTCGGCATGGGCACTTATGGCTCACGCTCCGGTGCTGTCGGCATGTCGGCGATTGCGCAAGCGCTCGATAAGGTGATCGCCAAGGGCAAGAAAGTGGCAGCCTATGCGCTGGAAGCCAGCGAAGGTGACATTGATTTCAAGGATGGCCGCTTCTCTGTGAAGGGCACCGACAAATCGCTCGCCTTTGGTGAAGTCGCACTACAGGCCTATATCGCGCATAAATTCTCGGGCCAGCAATTAGAGCCGGGCTTGAAGGAAACCTCCTTCTACGACCCTACCAATTTCACCTTCCCGGCTGGCGTGCATAT
This sequence comes from Beijerinckiaceae bacterium, assembly GCA_018882635.1. Classification (GTDB taxonomy): domain Bacteria; phylum Pseudomonadota; class Alphaproteobacteria; order Rhizobiales; family Beijerinckiaceae; genus TNE-4. The sequence continues at coordinate 5,811 of VERN01000194.1, forward strand.
TTGCGAA
>VERN01000020.1 GCA_018882635.1 Beijerinckiaceae bacterium
GGGCATCGGGATTGGCTGGATGTTCGCCGCCCGCCTGTCCGATGCCGTTGTGCTCTTAGCCGTCGGCGTCATCGCTGTCGGCTTCGTTCTCATCAATTGGCGCCGCAACGCCGTTCTAGCGGCGGCTGAAGGCATCAAGCCAAGCACGCTGATGGGATGGTTCTGGGGTGCGGTGGCGGGGCTCACAAGTTTCGTGGCCCATGCGGGTGGCCCGCCCTTTCAGGTCTATGTGCTGCCTCAGCGCCTGCCGCCGCAGCTTTATGCCGGCACCAATACGATGTTTTTCGCCGCGACCAATCTGGTGAAGCTCATTCCCTATGCGATGCTGGGACAACTTTCGAGCGCCAATCTCACCCTGGCTGGCGCGCTGTTTCCGTTCGCCATCGCCGCAACCTTTGCGGGCGTCTGGCTTGTCCGCCGGATCGACGCCAACCGCTTTTATGCGATCGTTTACGCGCTAACGGCGGCTGTCGGCTTAAAACTCATCTGGGATGGCGGGTTTCGTCTGTTCGGCTAGTTGCAGCGCCCGCCTGGCGCGCTAGCATCCTCTGATCTGGAGGACAATCATGGCGCCCAGCCCCTACGCTTTCGATCTCGACAAGAACCCGGCAAATTATCAGCCGCTAACCCCGCTCTCCTTTTTGGAACGCGCGGCGCTCGTCTATCCAGATCACACGGCCATTATTCACGGGGCATTGCGCCGCTCTTATCGCGATTTTTATGCGCGCTCGAAAAAACTCGCCTCTGCGCTGGCGAAACGCGGTATCGGCAAGGGCGACACGGTGGCTGTCATGCTGGCCAACACGCCCGCTATGCTTGAATGCCATTATGGCGTGCCGATGACAGGGGCGGTTCTCAACACGCTCAATACGCGGCTTGATCCTGCGATCATTGCCTTCTCGCTCGATCATGGTGAAGCGAAAGTGCTGATCACCGATCGAGAATTTGCGAAAACGATCAAGCCTGCGCTCGCCACATGCAAAGCAAAGCCGATTATTATTGACTATGACGACCCCGAATATGAGGGCGACGGGGAATTACTCGGCGAGATGGAATATGAACATTTCATCGCCACCGGGCATGAGGATTATGAACGCGCTGCACCCGATGATGAATGGGAAGCGATTGCGCTCAATTACACATCAGGCACAACAGGCAATCCGAAAGGCGTCGTCTATCACCATCGCGGCGCATATCTTCTGGCGCAAGGCAATGTCATCACCTGTTCGATGACGAAGCATCCCGTCTATCTGTGGACATTGCCCATGTTCCACTGCAATGGCTGGTGCTTTCCGTGGTCAATTTCTGTTTTGGCAGGCACGCATGTCTGCCTGCGACAAGTGCGCGCCAAAGCCATTTTCGATGCCATTGCGGATTATGGCGTGACGCATCTGTGCGGCGCACCGATCGTTATGTCGACGCTGTTGAACGCACCCGCAGCAGAAAAGCGGCCGCTCCCACATGTGGTCGAATTTTTCACGGCCGCCGCGCCACCGCCCGAAGCGGTGCTCGCAGGCATGAAGGATGCGGGGTTCAACGTGACCCATATTTATGGCCTCACGGAAACGTATGGCCCATCGGTTGTGAATGATTGGAAAGATGAATGGAATGCGCTGCCGGCCAATGAGCAGGCGGCCAAGAAGGCGCGTCAGGGTGTGCGCTATCTCGCGCTCGAAGCGCTCGATGTGAAAAATCCGGAAACCATGGAATCGGTTCCCGCCGACGGCACAACACTGGGCGAAGTGATGATGCGCGGCAATGTGGTGATGAAAGGCTATCTCAAAAATCGCACCGCATCAGACGAAGCCTTTGCTGGTGGATGGTTCCATTCCGGCGATCTCGGCGTGAAATATCCCGACGGCTATATTCAGCTGAAGGATCGTTCGAAGGACATCATCATTTCAGGCGGCGAAAACATCTCGTCGATTGAAGTGGAAGATGCGTTGTTCAAACATCCTGCCGTGCAAGCCGCCGCAGTCGTCGCCAAGCCCGACGACAAATGGGGCGAGACACCCTGCGCGTTTGTTGAATTAAAACCGGAAGCGCAAGCAACGCGCGATGAATTGATCGCATGGTGCCGCGAGCATCTCGCCGCCTATAAATGTCCCCGCCATATCGTGTTCACGGAATTGCCGAAAACATCGACGGGTAAGATTCAAAAATTCCGCCTGCGCGAAATGGCAAAAGACGCATCTTAGCGGGCAAGAAATAGGTCGTGGCGCGGATGATTACCCGCCGCCACGATGCGTCTTTCCTGAATGGGCGCTGAAAAAGCGAAAGGCCGGATCACTCCGGCCTTTTATTCAATGCAGAACGGGCTTGGCGCTTTTACCGCGGAGCCGTTCGATCTCTTCTTTTAATTGCAATTTTTTTCGCTTGAGCGTGACGACTTTGAGATCATCCCCGCTCGGTCGGTGCAATTCAGTCTGGATTTCCTTTTCAAGAGCTTCATGACGCTTTTCGAGTTCGGCCAAATGGGCTTGCATCGCCATGTTCTAATCTCCTTGTGACTGGGGAAGTCTGCCACATCTGGAAAGAAAATCGAGGCGTCATTTTGCCCAAAACGGTTTATGAAACCTGACTTGAATTTCGCCACATTTCGCTATTGCGGCTGCGGGCGGCGAGGGTCATACTGAGTGCGCTCGCATTGACCGGGTTGAGCCGCCGGACATGAATGATTTGTCTCAAGATCCGCAGACGCAGGAATTGATCGCCGAACTCGGACGCCTGCGGACCGAGCATGGCGACCTCAATGACGCTATTGCCGCTCTCGAAGCGCTACCCGCCGTCGATCAATTGCAGATCCAGCGGCTGAAGCGCCGGAAGTTGATCCTGAAGGACCGTATTTCGGCCATCGAGGACCAGCTCACTCCCGATCTCATTGCCTGAGCCATCAAGCGTGAGACATCAAAGCCTAACTTGCCATCGCAGCGCCCCTGCTCTATTCCCGCCCCTTTCCTGAAGGGGGCCGGTCAATGAGCGCCAAGCCTATCGCGAATAAGCCAGTGGCGATCATCATGGGAAGCCAATCGGACTGGGCGACAATGCGCCACGCGTCCGAAACCCTCAGCGCGCTCGGCATCGGCCATGATTGCCGGATTGTCTCCGCCCATCGCACGCCCGACCGCCTCGTCACCTTCGCCAAGGGTGCCAAAGCCGAAGGTTTTCAGGTGATCATCGCCGGAGCAGGTGGCGCGGCCCATCTTCCGGGCATGACCGCCGCGATGACTGCGCTCCCGGTCTTTGGCGTTCCCGTTGAATCCAAGGCCCTATCGGGTCAGGACAGCCTGCTCTCGATCGTGCAGATGCCCGCCGGCATCCCCGTCGGCACCCTCGCCATCGGCAAAGCAGGCGCAATCAATGCAGCCCTTCTCGCGGCAGCCGTCCTCGCTTTGCATGATGAGGCGCTTGCCTCCCGCCTCGACGCCTGGCGCGCCAAGCAGACCCAATCGGTCGCTGAACGCCCCGCCGACGAGGCCTGACATGCTCAAGCCCGGCGCCACCATCGGCATTCTCGGCGGCGGGCAGCTTGCCCGCATGATGGCGCTGGCAGCCGCTCCCCTTGGACTGAAATGCCATATTTTTTCGCCCAAGGGCGACAATCCCGCCTTTGACGTCGCCGCGGCCTTCACCGAAGCGGATTATACCGATGAGGCCGCGTTGCATGCGTTTGCTGACGCGGTTGATGTCGTCACTTACGAATTCGAGAACGTACCCGCCCGCACGGCGGATGTTCTGGCTGGCCATTGTCCGGTCCATCCCAACGCGCGCGCGCTCGCGATCACGCAAGATCGCCTGACAGAAAAAAGCTTCATCCGCGATCTTGGCCTGCCCGTGCCCGATTTCCGTGCCATCGACAGCCTTGATGATCTCAAAGCCGGGATGGCTGCCCTCGGCGGCTTTGGCGTGCTGAAGACCCGCCGCCTTGGCTATGATGGCAAGGGCCAGGCGATGATCCGGCCAGAGACCGTGCTTGCCGAGGCCTGGGCGAAGGTGGGCGAGGCCCCCTGCATTCTGGAAGCCTTGGTGCCGTTTGATCGCGAATGCTCCGTGATCGCGGCCCGCTCGGCCAATGGCAGCAGCGCCGCTTACGAGATTTGCGAGAACGAGCACCGCCACCACATTCTCTCACGCACAATCCTGCCAGCGTCCGTGTCATCGCAGCTTGGCCATGAGGCCATGGCGATGGCTGAAAAGATTGCCGCCGCGCTTGATTATGTGGGGGTGATGACGGTTGAACTCTTCGTCGCGGGCGATCGGCTTCTGGTCAATGAGATTGCCCCGCGCGTCCACAATTCCGGCCATTGGACGATTGAGGGGGCCGAAACCTCGCAATTTGAGAACCATATCCGCGCCGTAGCGGGCTGGCCCTTGGGCCTGACCCGCCGTCTCGGCCGGATCGAGATGAACAATCTCATCGGCGACGAAGCCGATCGCTGGGAAGACCTGCTGAAGGAACCGGGTGCCCATCTCCATCTTTATGGCAAGGCGGAAAGCCGCCCCGGCCGCAAGATGGGCCATGTTACGCGGGTGTGGCCAGAAAAGGCCTAAGATGGCCTTTTTCCCGCGAAAACGCTGCCGGGGCATGGACAGGCCCCAACCATTCTGATATTCGCTCCCTCAATCCGGTGCTGGCCATTGGGCTTGGCGCCAAGGAATTCCTTTTTCACCCTTCAACACGGGACATAGACGTGCAGGTTCTCGTCCGCGACAACAACGTCGATCAGGCCCTCAAGGCCCTCAAGAAGAAGATGCAGCGCGAAGGCATCTTCCGCGAAATGAAGCTCCGCGGCCATTACGAAAAGCCGTCCGAGAAGCGCGCTCGCGAAAAGGCGGAAGCCGTTCGTCGCGCCCGCAAGCTCGCTCGCAAGCGTGCTCAGCGCGAAGGCCTGATCCCGGCCGCGCCGAAGGCTAAACCGGCCGCTCGCTAAGCCGCGTTTCTGCGCAATCACAGTCACGGCGCCCCGGCCCGCATGGCCGACGGGCGCCGGATTTGTTTGAGCCTTTGCCTTATTTCGGCCGTTTCCGGCGGTAATCCGACCCGTCCCGCTTGTGTTTTCGGCTCATGCGGGAAAAGTGGTTCCCACTGATTCGCGCCCTCTTGCAGAAGCGTCCCTCACCATGCGGCTGTCTCTTTCTCTAGCGTCTCGCCCCTCATCTCTCGCTCTTGTGACGGCCTTTGGTGCCGCTTTGATGCTGGCGGCCTGCAGCCCGACATCCCGCAGCGGCGGCCCCGCCATCGCCGAAGTCGATACCGACACCAGCGGCGCAGCAGCCACAAACATTGAATCACTCAGCGACGTCATTCGCCAGAACCCGCAAAACGCCACCGCTTACAACACGCGTGGCGCGGCCTATGCGCGTATTGGCCGCTATAGCGATGCGATCAGCGATTTCACAAAAGCGATCCAGATCAACCAAAATTATGCGGCGGCCTACACCAACCGCGCACTCGCTTTGCGCCAAACCGGGCGCAATGCGGAGGCGCTGGCTGATTTCAACCGCGCTGTTCTTTCTGATCCGAATTACGGCCCCGCCTTTCTGGGTCGCGGCAATCTCTATCGTTCGGAAAATCAATTCCCTGAAGCGCTCACCGATCTCGCGCAAGCAATCCGGCTTAATCCTGAATCAGCGCAGGCCTATCATGCGCGCGGCCTGATCCATCAGCGCCAAGGCCAGCAGCAGCAAGCGGTGAATGATTTCGACGCGGCCATCGACCGCGATCCATTCGCGATGGCACCCTATCTCGCGCGCGGCCAAAGCCTTGTCGCACTCGGCAAGTATCAATTGGCCGTTGAAGATTTCAACGCAGGCCTCAATGTCGATAATCGCCAGCCCGAGGGCTGGGCGGGGCTAGGCCTTGCCTATCAAAAACTCGGCGAAAAGCAGAAGGCGGTTGAAGCCTATCAGCGCGCGATCAATCTCGACTCGTCAAACACCACAGCGCGCCAGGGTCTGCAGCAGCTCGGCCGCTAAGAACAACAAGACACCGGAATAAAAAACCGGCCCTCAAGGCCGGTTTTTCTTTTTCAAGATCACAACGCTTAATGCGCCATCGCCTTGTTGATGTCTTCGACCATCTTCTTCGCGTCGGCAAACAGCATCAAAGTGTTGTCCTTGAAGAAGAGTTCGTTTTCAACGCCAGCATAGCCTGACCCCATGCCGCGCTTGATGAAGAGAACCGTCTTCGCTTTCTCAACATCAAGGATCGGCATGCCGAAAATCGGTGATGCAGGATCGGTCTTCGCGGCCGGGTTGGTCACGTCATTCGCACCAATCACGAACGCGACATCGGCCTGCGCGAATTCCGAATTGATGTCCTCAAGTTCGAAGACTTCGTCATAAGGCACATTCGCTTCAGCCAAGAGCACATTCATGTGGCCCGGCATACGGCCCGCGACCGGGTGGATCGCGTATTTCACTTCGACGCCCTCTTTCTTGAGGTTGTCGGCCATCTCGCGCAGCGCGTGCTGCGCCTGTGCCACCGCCATGCCGTAACCCGGCACGATGATCACCTTCGATGCATTCTTCATCATGAAGGCCGCGTCATCGGCTGAGCCCTGCTTAACCGGACGCTGCTCAACTTCACCACCGCCTGCTGCTGCCTGCTCGCCGCCGAAGCCGCCGAGAATGACCGAGATGAACGAGCGGTTCATCCCCTTACACATGATGTAAGAGAGGATCGCACCGGACGACCCCACCAGCGCACCCGTGATGATGAGCGCCATATTGCCAAGCGTGAAACCGATGCCAGCCGCGGCCCAACCCGAATAAGAATTGAGCATCGACACCACGACCGGCATGTCAGCGCCACCAATCGGAATGATGATCAAAACGCCGAGCACGAGTGAGACAAGCGTGATCAGCCAGAACACCAAAGTCGATTGTGTGACGACGAAAAGGCCGATCAGCACAACAAGCGCGGCAGCAAGCGCAATGTTAATGGCGTGGCGCTGCGGCAGCATAATCGGCTTGCCGCTCATACGGCCATCGAGTTTCAGAAACGCGATGATCGAGCCTGTAAAGGTGACAGCACCAATTGCGACGCCGAGCGCCATTTCAACAAGGCTCGCGCCCTTGATCGCGCCTGTTGGACCGACGATCCCGAAGGCCGCTGGCGCGTAAAGCGCACCAGCCGCCACGAGCACGGCCGCAAGACCGACAAGCGAATGGAAGAAGGCGACGAGTTGCGGCATCGCCGTCATGGCGATGCGCTTTGCAACAATGGCACCTGCACCACCGCCAATGGCGAGACCGCCAATGATCATAGCCCAGCTGGCGAGACCTGACGGCTTAGCGACAGCGAGCGTCGTAACGATCGCGATCCCCATACCGATCATGCCATAGAGATTGCCTTGGCGGCTGGTGGCGGGCGAGGAGAGCCCGCGCAGCGCCATGATGAAAAGTCCGCCTGAGACGAGATAAAGAACCGCTGCGAAATTGGCGCTCATCGGCTCAGCCCTTCTTCTTATACATCGCCAGCATGCGCTGCGTGACGAGGAAGCCGCCGAAAATGTTCACGCTTGCAAGAATAAGCGCGAGAAAGCCGAAGAGACGCGCCCATGCCGTGCCGCTATCGCCAGCCACCGCATCAACACCGACGGCGAGCAGCGCACCCACCACGATCACTGACGAGATCGCATTCGTCACTGACATCAGCGGCGTGTGCAAAGCAGGCGTCACCGACCAGACGACGTAATAACCAACGAACACGGCGAGCACGAAGATCGCCAATTGGAAGATGAACGGATCAATAGCGCCACCCGAAGCCGCGCTTGCTGCACCACCGAGCGCGGCGGTCGCCTGCTCAAGATGCGTCTGCGCCTGCTGCGCGGCTTCTTTCGCGATTTTCGCGGCAGCCTGCGCGCGTTCGAGGATTTGCTGGGCTGTATCTGCGGCCATGACAGAACTCCTCAGACTTGCGGCTTGAATTGCGGATGAACGATCGCGCCTTCGCGCGTCAGATTGGTCGCGGCAACAAGCTCATCGTCCCAATTGACGGCCAAAACCTTTTCCTTCTTGTCGATCATCGTCTCAAGGAAGGAATAAAGATTTTTCGCGTAGAGACTTGATGCAGTCGCAGCCAAGCGGCCCGGCACGTTCAGATAGCCGAGGATCGTTACGCCATTCGGTGTCACGACCGTCTCACCCGCCTTCGCACCGGCGACATTGCCGCCGCGTTCAACGGCGAGGTCAACAATGACCGAACCTTGGCGCATCGAAGCGACCATCGCTTCCGAAATCAATTTCGGAGCCGGACGGCCCGGGATCAACGCCGTTGTGATGACGATGTCCTGCTTGGCGATATGGGTGGCGACGAGCTCAGCCTGCTTGGCCTGATACTCTTTCGACATTTCCTTCGCATAGCCGCCCGAGGTTTCAGCCTGCTTGAATTCTTCATCCTCGACCGCGATGAATTTCGCGCCGAGTGATTCAACTTGCTCTTTCGTAGCGGGGCGCACGTCCGTTGCCGTGACGACTGCGCCCATACGGCGCGCCGTCGCAATCGCCTGCAAGCCCGCAACGCCAACGCCCATGATGAAAATCTTTGCTGCAGGAACAGTGCCCGCTGCCGTCATCATCATCGGGAGTGCGCGGCCATAAGCAGCCGACGCATCCACCACCGCACGATAACCGGCGAGGTTCGCTTGCGATGAGAGAACGTCCATGACCTGCGCGCGCGTGATGCGCGGCATGAATTCCATCGCGAAGGCGGCGAGGCCCGCATCGGCCATTTTTTTCAGCGCCGCTTCCTGTCCATAGGGATCCATAATCCCGATGACGAGCGCGCCTTTTTTAATGCCTGCGATTTCGGTGTCGTTGGGACGACGAACTTTGAGAACAATGTCCGCATCAGCGAGCGCTGCACGCGCATCGGCTGCAATGGCAGCACCCGCGGCTTCATAATCAGCATCCGTGATACCAGAGCCGAGCCCGGCTCCGGCTTGCACGACGAGATCGGCCCCAAGCGCCTTGAGCTTTTTGACCGTCTCAGGAGTGACCGCTACGCGGCTCTCCTGCGGGTCGCTTTCTGTGATGACGGCAATGCGCATTCGCACTCTCCCGAAACGAAACGACCCGGACTGACCTTGGCCTTGCAGGCCTATTTAGGTCAGAGCAGGAAGATCGCCATACCCACAACGATGGCGCACACGACAATCGTGCCCCATTTCACGAAGGCCACGAAGCGCTCATAGGTGCGCTCATGCTCCGGATAATCCATAGCGCTGGAGTGGTGATGCTCGGCCATGCCTGTCCCCAAATGATCAGTAAACCTAGGCAGGCTTTACAACATGGCCCCGGGCCACGCAATCGGCGCCATCGCCTCTTACAGCTTGAAACTTAAGGCTAACTGCCGATTTGCCGGAGGGAGGCCGCACCGGCCACCACACCCGCGACCAGCGCAAACAGGCTCGCCGCGACAAGGAGTAGGAAAGGGGCGAGGAAGGGCGTCGTGGCCTCCACCGCCGCATTCGAGGCAGCCACCCCGAAAATAAGCACGGGCACCATTAACGGCATCACCAAAATGGGCAGGATCAGCCCGCCGCGCCGCAACCCTGCCGTTAAGGCAGCCCCTACCACCCCCAAAAAGGTCAGGGCGGGGGTGCCAACCAGCAAGGTCAGGGTAACAGCCCCCAGCACAACCGGTTGAAGCGCCAGCAAAAGGCCGAGCAGAGGGGCAGCCAGCACCAAGGGCAGGCCTGTAGCGAGCCAATGGGCCAAGCCCTTGGCCAACACGATCAGCGGCAGCGGCAGGGGCGACATCATCAATAGGTCGAGCGAGCCATCCTCCTCCTCAGCCTGAAAGATCCGATCAAGACCCAAGAGCGTCGCCAGCATCGCCGCGACCCAGAGGATCGCCGCGCCAATCCGAGCCAAGAGGTTGAGATCAGGCCCCACGGCAAACGGCATCACCGTCACGAGCGACAGGAAGAAGACGAGCCCCATCGAGCCGCCCCCGCCAATACGGGCCGCGAGTTTGAGATCCCGCCGCACGAGCGCCCAGAACATCAGCCTACCCTCCCGAGATCGAGGGAGCGTGCCGGCACGCCAAGCGGATCATGCGTCGCGGCCAGAATGATGCCGCCAGAATCAAGATGATCGGCCATCAAACGCGCCAAGCGATCACGCGAGGCCGCATCGAGCGCCGATTGTGGCTCATCGAGCAGCCAAACCGGTCGGCGGGACACCAGCAAGCGTGCAAAAGCGAGACGCCGCCTTTGGCCTGCCGAAAGATAACCCGACGGCAAACCGGCAGCATGCGTCAGACCCACAATGTCGAGCGCCTCCAGCGGCGAGGCGGCCGCTGATCCCTGCATCGCCTGCCAAAAGCCGAGCGATTCGAGCGGCGTCAGTGCTGGCTTCAACGCATCGCGATGCCCGACATAATGGCAGCGTTCGGCGAGCGGAATGTCATCCTGCGCAGGATCGAGCGCCACCTGACCCGCAAGAATGGGCAGAAGCCCGGCGACCACGCGCAGCAGGGTTGATTTGCCAGCACCGTTCGCCCCCGTCACGGCGAGCGCTTCCCCCGCCTGGACCTCGAAGGCGAGGTTCTCAAAGACGATCCGGGACGACCTGCGGCAGGCCAGATTGTCGGCAAAAAGCCGCATGGATAAGTGACACTCCCGAGGCGCAAACGACTTTCGTCATGTAGCGGTTTTGTTCAGAATTATCTATAAGCAACCCGGCTGCGCCGACGCTGATCGCGTGGGGAACTCGGGCACTCCCGAGACGGCGCGTGTGACAACACTTTGGCCGGAACATGAACCCCGAGAGGATTTCGCCGTGACGACTTCACTCGACAGCTTCAAATGCCGCAAGAAGCTCAAGGTCGGTGCTAAGACCTACATCTATTACTCGCTCAAGGATGCCGAAAAGAACGGCCTCAAGGGCGTGTCGAACCTCCCCTTTTCGCTGAAGGTTTTGCTTGAAAACCTTCTGCGCTTCGAAGACGGCCGCTCCGTCACGAAGGACGACATTCTCGCCGCCGCCGAATGGTTGAAGAACCGCGGCAAGGCCGAGCGTGAAATCGCCTATCGTCCGGCGCGCGTGCTGATGCAGGACTTCACCGGCGTGCCAGCGGTCGTCGATCTCGCCGCCATGCGCGACGCGATGAAAAAGCTCGGCGGCGATCCGAAGAAGATCAACCCGCTCGTCCCCGTCGACCTCGTCATCGACCATTCGGTGATCGTTGATGCCTTCGGCACCAAAAAGGCGCTCAAGGAAAACGTCGATCTCGAATATGAACGCAATGTCGAGCGCTACAATTTCTTGCGCTGGGGCCAGCAGGCTTTTGACAATTTCCGCGTCGTTCCGCCCGGCACAGGCATCTGCCACCAGGTGAACCTCGAATATCTCGCCCAGACTGTCTGGACGAAGAAGGAAAAGGCGAAGGTCAAAGGCCGCAACACGACCGTTGAAGTCGCCTATCCTGACACGCTCGTCGGCACCGACTCGCACACCACCATGGTGAATGGCATGGCCGTTCTGGGTTGGGGTGTCGGCGGTATCGAAGCGGAAGCCGCTATGCTCGGCCAGCCAATCTCGATGCTCATTCCCGAAGTCATCGGTTTCAAGCTGACGGGCAAGGCGAAAGAAGGCGTCACCGCCACCGACATCGTGCTCACCGTCACGCAGATGCTGCGTAAGAAGGGCGTTGTCGGCAAATTCGTCGAGTTTTTCGGCCCCGGCCTTGCTGGCATGTCGCTCGCCGATCGCGCCACGATTGCCAACATGGCACCGGAATATGGCGCAACCTGCGGCTTCTTCCCGGTCGATGATGAAACGCTCGATTTCTTGAAGAACTCTGGTCGCGCGTCCTCGCGCGTTGCGCTCGTGGAAAAATATGCCAAGGCGCAAGGCATGTTCCGCACGAACAAGGCCGCCGATCCGGTATTCACCGACACGCTCGAACTCGATCTCACAACGGTGCAGCCCTCGCTCGCGGGTCCAAAGCGCCCGCAAGACCGCGTGCTGCTCTCGGATGCGAAGGCTGGTTTCGCGCAGTCGATGGAAACCGAGTTCAAAAAGACGACCGCCGATCTCGGCAAGCGCTACAAGGTTCAGGGCCGTAATTTCGACCTCGGCAATGGCGATGTGGTGATTGCTGCAATCACGTCTTGCACCAACACCTCGAACCCGAGTGTGATGGTGGCAGCCGGTCTCGTCGCCAAGAAGGCGGCCGAGAAGGGCCTCACTTCGAAGCCTTGGGTCAAGACCTCGCTCGCGCCCGGCTCGCAAGTCGTCGCCGAATATCTCGACAAATCCGGCTTGCAGAAATCGCTCGACAAGATTGGCTTCAATCTCGTTGGCTTTGGCTGCACGACCTGTATCGGCAATTCAGGCCCGCTTGATCCAGAAGTTTCGAAGGCGATCAACGAGCATGATCTCGTCGCCGCTGCGGTGCTCTCGGGCAACCGCAATTTCGAAGGCCGCGTGAACCCCGATGTGCGCGCGAACTATCTCGCTTCGCCACCGCTCGTCGTCGCCTACGCCCTCGCCGGTTCGATGCAAGTCGATCTCGCCAAGGATCCGATCGGCACCGACAAGAAAGGCAAGCCGGTCTATCTGAAGGACATCTGGCCGACATCGAAAGAAATCAACGCCGTCATCAAGAAGACCGTCACCAAGGCGCTCTTCAAGAAGAAATATGCGGACGTCTTCAAGGGCGATTCCCATTGGCGCAAGATCAAGGTCGGCAAGGGCCTCACCTATGAGTGGAACAACAAATCCACTTACGTGCAGAACCCGCCTTACTTCACCGGCATGACGATGAAGCCGAAGGCCGTCGAAGATATCGTGAATGCGCGCATTCTCGGCCTCTTCCTCGACTCGATCACGACCGACCACATCTCACCTGCAGGTTCGATCAAGGCCGCTTCGCCGGCTGGTAAATATCTGATCGACAACAAGGTCGCCCCGGCAGACTTCAACCAATACGGCACACGCCGTGGCAATCATGAAGTCATGATGCGCGGCACCTTCGCCAATATCCGCATCAAGAACCAGATGGTTCCGGGCGTGGAAGGCGGCGTCACCATCCATTATCCGGATGGCAAGCAGATGCCGATCTACGACGCAGCGATGGAATATCAGAAGGAAAACGTGCCGCTCGTTGTCTTTGCGGGCAAGGAATATGGCACCGGCTCCTCGCGTGACTGGGCGGCAAAGGGCACCAACCTGCTCGGCGTGCGTGCCGTGATCGCTGAAAGCTTCGAGCGCATTCACCGCTCGAACCTCGTCGGCATGGGCATTGTCCCGCTCGTGTTCGAACAAGGCACGAATTGGCAATCGCTTGGCCTGAAGGGTGATGAAATCATCACCATCAAGGGCATCGCCGGTGAATTGAAGCCGCGTCAGATGCTTGAAGCGGACATCAAATATGCCGATGGCAGCGCCAAGAAAGTGAAGCTGCAATGCCGCATCGACACGCTCGATGAGCTCGAATATTTCCGCAATGGCGGCATCCTGCCTTACGTGATCCGCGGCCTCGCTGCGTAATCAGGGCACAGCCAAAACAACAAAAGCCGCCGGGGCAACCTGGCGGCTTTTTTCATGGCGTTGATTGGTGAAAGCGCAATAGCCTCAGGTGTCGCGCAGCTTCGCGGTCACTTCAATCTCGACTTTCATTTCAGGCTTGAGCAAACCCGCGACAATATAAATCCCAGCTGCCGGCCGGATGACACCGAAGACATCACCGCACACGGAGAGAACGGGCGCGCAGTAGGCGCGATCGGTAACAAAATACTGCGCGCGTACAACATCGGCGAGCGATGCGCCCGCCTCCGCCAAAACCGTTTTGAGCGTCGCGAAGATATTGCGTGCTTGATCGGCAGGATCGTCCGGCATTGTCATCGTCGCATAATCATAACCCGTCGTGCCCGACACGAAGACAAAACCACCATCAATCACGGCACGGGAATAACCAAACGCCGTCTCGAAGGGCGAACCGGTTGAAATCAAGCGGCGGGACATGAGAGCTCCTAACGCGTCAAGATAAGCCGCGCGGCAAATGTCATCATCAAGGCGGCAAAACCATAATCGAAGCCACGCATCACACGCGGCGATTTGCGCATGAAAGTCGTGAAACGCGCCGCTGTGACGATGATCGCAGCAGAGACCGGCATACCAATCATCAAAAACCAAAGGCCCAGAAACAACAACCGTCCGCTCGCATGGGCATCACCCGCCTCGACGAATTGCGGCAGGAACGTCACAAAAAACATCACCACTTTGGGATTGGTAAGATTAATTCCAAGCCCGACCAGAAAATCGCGGGCAAATGGGCGCGGCTCAGGCGGTCCCTCTGGCACATGGAAAGATGAGCCATGTCTGATCGCCCCAACAGCAAGCCAAACGAGATAGGCCGCGCCTGCGATTTTGACGATGGAGAAGGCCGTGGCGGAGGCCGCCAGCAAGGCCGACAAGCCAAAAGCGGCGAGAAGCGCATGCACAATCAGGCCAGAGGACGCGCCAAGCATGGCAGCAAAACCAGCGCGCCGCCCTCCGCTGATCGTCCGTGAGATGAACAGCGCCATATCGGGGCCTGGCGTAATCGCAATGAAAAAGACCGCCGCCGAATAGGCGAGCAGCACGGGCCATGAAGGAAGAAAAGAGAGCGTGGTCATGAGCGTTTGATGCCAGACCCCTCACGCTTGCGCCACCCGATTTCTGCGATCGGGCAGCACGCTGATCTGACATAACAGGAAAATTGGAAACTACTTCCCAGCCTTCAGCGCATCCAGCACTTTGCCAGACGCACGTCCATCTCGCGGGAGACCAATTTTGACCTGATATTCTGCAATCGCTTGACGCGTCTTCGTGCCAATCGCGCCATCAGGTTCACCGACGTCGTAACCACGCCGATTGAGGAGCGCTTGCAATTCCTTCCGTTCTGCGCGCGAAAGCCCACGATCATCGGTCGGCCATGGCGTCACAAACGGCCCACCACCGCGCAACCGATCGGACAGATGCGCAATGGCGAGTGCGTAACTCTCCGCCGCATTATAGGCGTAGATCGCATCGAAATTCTTCGTCACGAGAAATGCTGGGCCATTCACGCCTGCTGGAATGATCAGGCCCGCCTGCCCGGACGAGGGCATCGGCTTACCATCGACGCGCTTCACGCCAGAGGCAGCCCATTGCGAAAATTCGCGCTTCTTGGTGCGGCCCGCGAGCGACGCATTGAAGCCTTGCGGCAGATCCACTTCGAAACCCCAAATCTGTCCCGGAACCCATCCCGCCTTTTTCAGATAATTGGCGGTGGACCCCAGCGCATCGGGAATGGAATCGACGAGATCAGCACGACCATCGCCATCATGATCGACAGCGTTGCGCAGATAGGTCGACGGCATGAATTGCGTATGTCCGAACGCGCCTGCCCATGAACCGACGAGATGATCGGGATTGACGTCACCACGTTGCAAAATGGTGAGCGTGGCAATCAATTCACCACGGAAAAATTGTTGCCGCCGTCCATAGCACGACAAGGTGGCGAGTGATTGCACCAGCGGTCGTTTGCCAATCGCGCGGCCATAATCGCTTTCAACGCCCCACACGGCAACAACGGTCGCAGGGTCGACACCATATTTGCTCTGCGCCGAAGCAAGGGGGGCTGCATATTGCTTCAGCATGGCCCGACCATCGACAACGCGCTGGTCATCAACGAGCGCAGCCAGATAATCCCAGATCGGCGTTTTGAATTCTGGCTGGAAATCAAGAAACTCCAGCACTTTCATATCGGGTTGTAAGCCACGCGTCGCGGCATCAAATGTTGCGGCTGAAATGCCCTTGCTTGCCGCTTCTGATTTCAAGCCCGACAGGCAGGCGCGAAAATCTTGCGCAACAGCTGGCAAAGAAACGGCGGCGCTGAGCGCCGCCGCCAAAACGAAACGTGCGATCATCCCGCGCCGCCTCAGAGCCATGGACGCGTCGTCGCGGCCTTCTCTTCATACGTCTTGATCGATGGTGCTTTTTCCATCGTCAGGCCGATATCGTCGAGACCATTGATGAGGCAATGTTTGCGGAACGGGTCGAGATCGAATTTCACCACGCCGCCATCCGGTCCACGAATTTCCTGCGCTTCGAGATCAATGGTCAGTGTGGAATTCGCGCCGCGATCGGCATCGTCAAACAGCTTGTCGAGATCGTTCTGCGAGACCTTGATCGGCAAAATGCCGTTCTTGAAGCAATTATTGTAGAAAATATCGGCGAAGCTTGTGGAGATCACACAGCGAATACCGAAATCGAGAAGCGCCCACGGCGCATGCTCGCGTGAGGAGCCGCAGCCGAAATTATCACCGGCAACCAAGATCTGCGCGTTGCGATAAGCGGGCTTGTTGAGCACGAAATCGGCGTTTTCGCTGCCATCTTCCTTGAAGCGCATTTCAGCGAACAACCCGGTCCCGAGGCCGGTGCGCTTGATGGTCTTCAGATATTGCTTCGGGATGATCATGTCCGTGTCGATGTTCATGATCTTGAGGGGCGCGGCGACGCCAGTCAGGGTGGTGAACTTGTCCATGGATGCGCCTCGAATACGAAAAGCCGGATTTGGCCGGTTTCTAGCAGAGGGTCGCGGCCATGGGTAGTCTGCCCTGCGTTGCCGGGCCATTGTAGCGAGGCGATTTCCCAGCTAATGCCCCTCGTCCCGCCTGTTGAGGTTGAAATCATGGCCCGCACCCCGAAAAACCCGTCCCAAAAGCCTGCTCCGAAGAAGGCCCCCGCCAAAAAGGCGAAGCCGGCCGCATCCGGCTGGTCGAAGCGGACCCTCACGGCCCAAGCCATGGGCGGGATTGATGAGGAAACGCGCGGCGTCGTCCGGCCGATCCATGTCGCGACCACCTTCATCCGCGACCCGGACAACACCTATTCCTCGGGCTTCATCTATGGCCGCCCCGACAATGAGACTGTCCGCGAGACCGAGCGCGTCATCGCCATGTGGGAAGACGCCAAGGCGGCGATGCTGTTCTCCTCCGGCATGTCTGCCGCCACTTGTGTCTTTCTCGCCCTCAAGCCCGGCGACCACGTGATCGTGCCCAAGGTCATGTATTGGTCGCTCCGCAATTGGTTGAAGAACGATGCCAGCCATTGGGGCCTCGCCGTCGAATTCGTCGATCTCACCGATGTTGCCGCCGTGAAAGCCGCGATCCGGAAGGGCGAAACGAAATTGATCTGGGCCGAGACACCGTCCAATCCGCTCTGGAGCCTCAGCGATCTCACGGCCATCGCCGACATCGCACATAAGGCCGGCGCGCGCCTTGCGGTTGATTCAACCTGTGCCACGCCGGTGTTTTCACAACCGCTGACGCTCGGCGCCGATATTGTCATGCATGCCGCGACAAAATCGATGAATGGTCATTCGGACGTCGTGGCCGGTGCGCTCGCCACTGCCAAGGATGACGAGTTCTGGCAGCGCATCGCCGCCACCCGCAAAAATCTCGGCGCGATCCTTGGTCCGTTTGAAGCCTTTCTGTTGATGCGCGGCTTGCGCACGCTCGATCTACGCGTGCGCGCAGCTTCAGCCAATGCGATGGAATTGGCCAAACGCTTCACTGAACACCCATCGGTGGCTGAAGTGCTCTATCCCGGCCTGCCATCGCATCCGCAATATGCGCTCGCGAAAAAGCAGATGAAGGGCGGCTTCGGCCATATGCTCTCGATCCGCGTGAAGGGCGGTGAAGCCAGCGCGATTGCGACAGCAGCGTCGGTTGAATTGTGGAAGCGCGCCACATCGCTCGGCGGCGTGGAAAGCCTTGTCGAGCACCGCGCCTCGATTGAAGGCCCGGACACACCTTGCCCACCCGATCTCCTGCGCCTGTCGGCCGGCATTGAAGATGTCGATGATCTTTATGCCGATCTCGATCAGGCGCTCCGTCGCGCCACAGGCCGCAGCAATCGCGCCAAATAAAAAGGGTTAGACGGGCAATAACCCGTCACTCTTCACTTCTTCCATCACGACGTAAGTCCGCGTCTCTTTGACACCGGGCAATGACAACACGACGTCGCCGAGAAAACGCCGATAGGCGTTCATATCGGCGACGCGTGTTTTCACGAGATAGTCGAAGCCTCCGCCGACCATGTGGCATTCCAGCACTTCCGGCGCGCGCCGCACCGCGGCTGCGAACTTCTCGAAAATATCGGCGGTCGTCTTATCGAGGCCGACCTCGATGAAGACAAGCAATTCACGCCCGAGTTTGCTGGGATCGAGCATGGCGCGAAACCCGGTGACATAGCCGTCACGCAACAACCGCTTGAGCCGCTCACTCGTCGCGGTGGGCGAGAGGCCGATCTTCTCCGCGAGCTCCACAGTGGCGATGCGACCGTCTTCCTGTAGCAATTTCAGGATCTTACGGTCGGTTCTGTCGATCGGTTCCATGATTTTCTCTAGCTATGTACTTATTCTTAGTGTTTTTCACTATAGCAGATTGAAAACACCGATTGAAACCCCGGCCAACTACACGGACTCTCGTCTCACTTGACGGAGAGTCCCATGACCGCCCTGCCCCCACCCTTCCGTGCCGCCTTCGCCCCCGCAGACGAGGCCATTGCCCGCGCTCTTCTAGCCAGCGCCAGCCTCTCTCCCGAACGCGAGAAACGGATCGACGCTGAGGCCACGCAGCTGATCGAGGCGATCCGCGCGAAATCAGGCGGCTTCGGCGGTGTCGAAGAATTGCTGCGCGAATATTCCCTCTCCACCCGCGAAGGCCTCGCCCTGATGGTGCTGGCTGAAGCGCTGCTGCGGGTTCCCGATGCTGCGACGGCTGATCGCCTCATCGAAGACAAACTCGGCCAAGGCGATTTCGCCCATCACGAACGCAAATCCGATGCGCTTCTGGTGTCGGCATCCGCTTGGGCGCTCGGTATCACCGCGCGCATTATTCAACCGGGCGAAACGCCCGAAGGCATTCTCGGCGGCCTCGTCAAACGCATGGGCCTTCCCACCGTGCGCACGGCCACACGCCAAGCCATGCGCGTCCTCGGCAATCATTTCGTGCTCGGCCAAACGATTGAGGAAGCACTCGGCAAAGCGCAATCCCCACAAGGACGACTCTATCGCTATTCATTCGACATGCTGGGCGAAGGCGCACGCACGCAAGAAGATGCCGATCGCTATTTCAAATCCTATGCTGACGCGATTGACGCAATTGGCCGCGCCGCTGGCAATGAGGCGCTCCCCAACCGCCCCGGCATTTCTGTAAAACTTTCCGCACTTCATCCGCGTTATGACGCCCTCTCCCATGCGCGCGTGATGAAGGAACTTGTGCCGCATGTGATCGCGCTCGCTCAAAAGGCGAAGTCCTACGATCTCAACTTTACTATTGATGCCGAAGAAGCTGACCGGCTCGAACTCTCGCTTGATGTGATTGATCGCGTCTTTGCCGATCCTTCGCTCGATGGCTGGGATGGCTTTGGCCTCGCTATTCAGGCCTATCAGAAGCGTGCGCCCGAAGTGATCGACCACATCGTCGCGCTCGCCCAAAAATATAATCGCCGCATGATGGTGCGTCTTGTGAAAGGCGCATATTGGGACACGGAAGTGAAGCGCGCGCAGGAGCGCGGGCTCGATGATTATCCGGTCTTTACGCGCAAGGCGATGACCGACCTCAATTACATGGCCTGCGCTGAGAAGATGCTCGCGGCTCGCCCGCTGATCTATCCGCAATTCGCCACACACAATGCGCTCACAGTGGCGTCAATCATAGAACGCGCCGGTGGCATTGATGGTTTTGAATTCCAGCGCCTCCATGGCATGGGCGAAGGCGTTTACGACAAGCTTTTAGAAACACGCCCGGGCGCGGCATGCCGCACCTATGCGCCTGTCGGTGGGCACCGTGACCTCCTCGCCTATCTCGTCCGTCGTCTTTTGGAGAATGGCGCGAATTCATCCTTCGTGTCGGTCGCAGCCGACCCGAATGTCGCCGTGACATCGCTTCTCAAACGACCAGCATCGATCATTGGCAATGCGGATCATGCGCGGAATGCGCACATCCCGCTGCCGAAAAATCTTTACGGCCCCAACCGCGTTAATTCGCGCGGTGTTGAATTGGGCCATGAGGCATCGCTTGAGGCGTTCTTGGCCGAGATAAAAGACGGCGCAACCAAAGCGCCGAAGCGCGCTGCGTCGATCATTGATGGACAGGAAGCGAAAGGGGAAGCCCGCGCTTTGCGTTCGCCAATTGATGGCGATTCCTATGGCCTCGTGACAGAAGCCTCAGCCGCCGATGCCGCACGCGCGATGGAAATAGCCCGCAAAGCATGGCGCTCATGGGAGCGGACCGATCCGAATATCCGCGCCGATGCGTTGCTGCGTGCGGCAGACGCGCTCGAACGCGATCGTGGTCTCTTCGTGCATCTTCTGCAGGTCGAAGCGGGCAAGACGCTTGATGATGCGCTGGCGGAAATTCGTGAGGCCGTCGATTTCCTGCGTTACTACGCCGCTGAAGCACGCCATCTCTTTGGCGAAGGCGAGGCACTGCCCGGCCCAACGGGCGAATCCAATCGCCTGCGCCATCGCGGCCGCGGGGTTTTTGTTTGCATCAGCCCATGGAATTTTCCACTCGCCATTTTTACCGGGCAGATTGCGGCTGCGCTCGCGGCGGGCAATTGCGTTGTTGCGAAGCCCGCCGAACAGACGCCCTTAATCGCATCCGCCATGGTCAAGCTGATGCATGCCAATGGCATTCCTGCCGCGGCGCTGGCACTTGTTCCCGGCGACGGCACAATTGGCGCAACACTTGTTAATCATCCGCATGTGGCAGGCGTGGCGTTTACCGGCTCAACCGAAACCGCATGGCGCATCAACCGTGCGCTCGCAGCAAAAGATGGCCCTATCGTTCCATTGATTGCCGAAACTGGCGGCATCAATGCGATGGTCGTTGATGCGACAGCGCTGCCCGAACAAGTCACCGATGACGTCGTAATGTCGGCCTTCCGCTCTGCGGGGCAGCGTTGTTCGGCATTGCGCATGCTGTGCGTGCAGGACGATGTCGCTGATAAAATGATCGAGATGATCCGCGGCGCGGGGCAGGAATTAAAAATCGGCGATCCGCGCAACATCGCAGTCCATGTCGGCCCAGTCATCGACGCCGAAGCCAAAGCCAAACTCGACGGCCATATCGCGGCCATGAAGAAGAAAGCCAAAGTGGAAGCATTGGGTGAAGTTCCATCCCATGGCTTCTTCGTCGCGCCTCACATCATCGAACTCAGCCGCCCCGAAGATTTGCAGGAAGAAATCTTCGGCCCGGTTCTTCATGTCGTGCGCTGGAAAGCGGGCGACCTGTCGCGTTTGCTCGATGCGATCGACGCCAAGGGTTATGGCCTGACGCTCGGCGTTCATTCGCGCATCGACAGCACGATAGAGACCATTCTCGAACGTCTCGACAGCGGCAATTGCTACGTTAATCGCAACATGATCGGCGCCGTTGTGGGTACACAACCCTTCGGCGGCTCTGGCCTATCCGGCACCGGCCCGAAAGCTGGTGGCCCTAATTATCTCAAGCGCTTCGCGCTGGAACAGACCGTGACAATCAACACCGCCGCAGCAGGCGGCAATGCAAGCCTGATGGCAATGACAGAATAAGCGCGCAGGCCTTAATCAGGCGCGCTTTTTCATCCGCGGCGCGGGGACATCATCGTCGAACAATTCGGCGAGCTTTTCGGTCATCGCGCCGCCCAATTCTTCCGCATCCACGATCGTCACCGCACGGCGATAATAACGCGTCACATCATGGCCGATACCAATGGCGATCAATTCCACCGGCGAGCGGGTTTCGATTTCTTCGATGATTTTGCGCAGATGCTTTTCGAGATAATTGCCCGGATTGACCGACAGGGTTGAATCGTCAACCGGTGCGCCATCCGAAATCATCATCAAAATCTTGCGCTGCTCGGGCCGCGCCATCAAACGCTGATGCGCCCAATCAAGCGCTTCACCATCGATGTTTTCCTTGAGAAGCCCTTCGCGCATCATCAATCCAAGATTTTTGCGCGCACGCCGCCACGGCGCATCCGCTTCCTTGTAGATGATATGACGCAGATCATTAAGGCGTCCGGGCGCAGGCGGCTTGCCCGCCTGCAACCACGCTTCGCGCGATTGCCCGCCCTTCCACGCGCGCGTCGTGAAGCCGAGAATTTCCGTCTTCACGCCGCAGCGCTCTAGTGTGCGCGCAAGAATATCGCCACAGGTGGCTGCCACCGTGATCGGCCGACCACGCATCGAGCCGGAATTGTCGATCAACAGCGTGACAACCGTATCGCGGAAATTCGTATCCTTCTCGCGCTTGAACGACAGCGGCTGATAAGGATCAATCACAATACGCGTAAGCCGCGCTGGATCGAGCGACCCTTCTTCAAGGTCAAATTCCCAAGCGCGATTTTGCTGTGCCATCAAACGGCGTTGCAGGCGATTAGCGAGCCGCGCCACAACACCTTGCAAATGGCTGAGTTGCTTATCGAGATAAGCACGCAACCGCGCGAGCTCATCGGCATCGCACAGCTCTTCCGCCAGGATCGTCTCATCGAATTTATTGGTATAGGCCTTGTAATCAGGCCCACGCGATTGTTGACCCTGTTGCGGCGGCGGACGGGACGCTTCCGACGGATTATCGCTCTCCGTCTCATCCATATCATCCGGCATTTCGCCGGTTGGCCCATCGGCGTCTTCTTTCGCGCCTTCTTCCAATTCAGCCGACGCGTCTTCGCTTTCTTCCATCTCCGCCCGCTCGGCAGAGGATTGTTCATCAGCGTCGCCTTGGTCGCTCTGGTCGTTTTGATTATCGCCCTCGTCCTGATCCTCATTGTCCTCATCATCAGGATCGAGGTTGGAATCATCTTCCATATCAAGCTTGGCGAGCACTTCGCGGATATCACGTGCGAAGGATTTTTGATCTTCAATATCGTTGACGAGACGGTCGAGCGAAGCGCCCGCTTTGTCTTCCACGAAAGAACGCCACAGATCGACAATCTTCTGCGCAGCCGGCGGCGGCTTCAACCCTGTCAGCCGCTCGCGCACCATCATCGCCACTGCGTCTTCAAGCGGCGCATCGGCGCGATCGGTGATCTCATGATAATTGCCGCGATGATACCGGTCTTCGAGCATGGCCGAGATATTCGTCGCGACGCCCGCCATCCGGCGCGAGCCGATCGCCTCTACACGCGCCTGTTCCACCGCATCAAACACTGCGCGCGCGGCCTGCGCTTCAGGCGCCAACCGGCGATGCACAACATCATCATGGCAAGCAAGTCGGAGCGCCATCGCGTCGGCATGCCCGCGCACCACCGCCACATCATCCGCCGTCATCTTGCGCGGCGGTTCAGGCAAACGCGCCCGCTCGCCCACCAAGGACGGACGATCCGTCGCATAAGTGATTTCAAGCTCAGGCTTGCGCGCCAAAGCGCGCATTGCACCGGCGAGAGACCGTTTGAACGGCTCTGTCGGCGCTTCCTTCGCTTGCGCGGGTTTGCGGTTCGATGGCGTGCTCACGCCGATCTCCTCGCCTCAGCTCAACGCGACGTTGACGGCACTTTCCGGCAATTCGACGCCGAAGGAGCGCTGGTAGAATTCTGCCACCAGCGAACGCTCAAGCTCATCGCATTTGTTGAGGAAGGTGACGCGGAACGCGAAACCGACATCTTTGAAGATATCGGCATTCTCGGCCCATGTGATCACGGTCCGCGGGCTCATGACGGTCGACAAATCGCCATTGATGAAGGCGTTGCGGGTGAGGTCTGCCACGCGCACCATGCGGTTGACGATGTCGCGCCCTTCTTTGCCCGTGTAATGCTTGGCCTTCGACAGCACGATGTCGACTTCCTTGTCATGCGGCAGATAATTGAGCGTTGTCACAATCGACCAACGGTCCATCTGACCTTGGTTGATTTGCTGCGTGCCATGATAGAGGCCCGACGTGTCGCCGAGGCCCACCGTGTTCGCCGTCGCGAACAGGCGGAACGCCGGATGCGGACGAATGACGCGCTTCTGGTCGAGAAGTGTGAGCTTGCCTGACACTTCCAACACGCGCTGGATCACGAACATCACGTCCGGACGACCCGCATCATAT
>VERN01000195.1 GCA_018882635.1 Beijerinckiaceae bacterium
AGGTGGCGGATCATGTAGCGATCATCGGCGCTGGCCAAGCTGGCGCTGCCGTCGCCGAGAAATTGCGTGCAAACGGCTTTCAGGGGCCGATCACGCTTTTTGGCGAAGAAGCCCATGAACCCTACCAAAGACCGCCGCTGTCCAAGAAATTCCTTAGCGGGGAATGGCCAGCGGAGCGGTTAGCGATCCGTTCTCCCGCGCATTGGCCCTCAAAACAGATTGAGTTGGTGACCTCAACACCTGTCACCGCTGTTGATATTCAAGCCAAAACGCTAACGGCTGGGAACATATCAATCCCCTGGACCAAGCTCGTTTTTGCAACGGGGGCGGCGCCGCGCCCGCGGCCGCCTGAATTCACGGGTCGCAGCAATGTGTATGAATTGCGCGGTCTTGATGACGCCATTCGCTTGAAAGCTGTCATGCACCCCGGCCAAAGCATGGTGGTAATCGGCGGCGGCTATGTCGGCCTTGAGACTGCAGCCGTGGCCGTGAAGCTTGGCCTACAAGTCACGGTGATTGAGCGCGCCTCACGGATTTTGGAACGCGTCGCATGTGAACGCACCGCATCGATCTTGCGCGAGATCCATCGCCAGAACGGGGTGCAAATAATCGAAGGATGCAAGGTTCAAAAGGTAACAGGTGTTGAGCAGGCCTCAACCGTTACCCTTGATGATGGCCGCGTGATTGATGCCGATATTATTTTGGTTGGCATTGGTGTTTTGCCGCACACGATACTTGCTCAAGCATCGGGCATCTCGTGCGATGATGGTATTCTCGTTGACGCATTCGGACGAACATCGGCGCAAGACGTTTGGGCTGCGGGCGATTGTGCGCGCTTCCCACTCAACGGCGAAATGATCAGGCTTGAAAGCGTACCGAATGCGATCGATCAGGCGGAATGTATTGCTGATGATATTGTCGGCCAATCCCGCCCCTATTCGCCGATCCCTTGGTTTTGGTCTGATCAATATGATCTGAAATTACAGATGGTCGGTCTGACCAATGGTTTTGATACCCGCATTGAAAGGGCAACTGACAAAGGCCAATCGCTTTGGTATTTCCGCCAGGGTCACATGCTGGGAACTGTTGCAATCAACGATCCAAGCGCCTTCATGGCCGCAAAGAAAATGTTGACGACAGCAACGACACCATCGCTTGCCGAAGCCGCAGACAGCGCCTTTGATCCCATTCAATGGATGAAAAAGGCAAGCCAGAAAGCGGCCTAATCAATTATTCGGCTGCGCCTTTGAGCATCGGATTGTCGATCGAAGCATAGCCATTGATGAACATGTCGACCACCCGATCCGACAAGACATCTGGCGACACTTCGCCATCGGCGCGATACCACGTATAGGTCCAATTGATCATGCCGTAAAACAGCATCGTATCGAGCCGCGCCATCACCGTGTTCGAAGCCAAATCAGGCCGAAGCTGCAGCAGAATATCCCGCACATAGGCTAATAATTCGCGTTGCTTGGCGACGAGGATTTCGCGTTTGTCGGCCGGGAGGAACTCAAGACACGTCAACAATACGACATGACGATCGCGCGAAACGGCATAGACTTCCATAAAATGCCGCGTCAGCTGACGTAAACGCTCGGTCGGATCTTGAAACCCGTAGAGCATTTTGCGGCATTGCGTGAGCAAGAGCTCAACATGACCCGTGAGCATCTCCGTAAGGATCGCTTCCTTAGAGTCAAAATAATGATAGAGGCGCGATTTCGAGCACTCGCAAGCCTCGGCGATATCGCCGATGGACGTCGCAGCATAACCCTTTCTGGCGAACACGGTGGCGGTTCGGTCCAGAATGAGGTCTTGAATGTTTTCGTACTCGGCAGATCGAGTTCTGGCCAAAACGGATCATCCATTCGCAAGGTGCCAACGGTCTATAGTGCTCTCAGCCGCTTTTGCCAAATCCACCCAGACCGGTTTACATAGACCAATCGTTCGTTCTATTAATAACGAGCTTTAAAAAATGACAAGAGCGTCTCTGAGCGCCATCCCCCGGCCACCGCGAATGGGAGAGCGGAATGGAACATCCTGACATCGAGTCGCTGGATCGCGACGGAATCCTCAAGCTCCAGCAAAAGGGCTTGGCTGACCTTGGTCAAAGGATCAAGAACAGCGACGTCTGGAAGGCCCATTTCGCCAAGGCCGGAATGGAGCCGGACGATCTTGCCAGCCCGGACGGGCTGGCGAATGCCCCAACCATGGACAAAGGCCTCCTGCGCGAGGGCTATCCCTTTCCCTATCTTACTGTCCCGATCGAACAGGTCGAACGCTTCGTCGCAACATCAGGTACGACCGGCCTCCCCGTGACCTTTGGCATGACGAAGAATGACCTGCATGGTCTTCTCGCCCAACAAATGCGCCGCCTGCTCACCGCCGCGGGCGTTCGCAAAGGTGACCGCGCCTATCAAGGCTATGGCTATGGCCTTTGGATCGGTGGGTTAGCGCTTGATATCGGCTTCTCGGCTCTGGACTGCACCAATTTCCCGCTCGGCCCGGGCCGTGGCGACCTTGCAGCGCGCTGGTTGCGCGATCATCAATATGATGTCGCCTCGATGTCGCCGCTCTGGCTGATGACATTGGTGCAGACGGCACGACAACAAGGGATCGATCCGAAAAAGGATTGGAAACTGCGTGTCGGCATTCTCGGCGGCCAATCCGTCTCGGCAGAATTCCGCGCACAATTGGAAGCGGAAATGCCGGAGGGTTTCATCAGCCATAACATTTACGGCACGACTGAAGCAGGCGGCCCGGTCCTCGCCATCTCAACGCCTTATACGCATGGCGATGACGAACTCCATCTGCTCAACGAAGATACGATTATCACGGAAATCGTCGATCCTGACACTATGAAGCCGGTCTCAGACGGTGAAGTTGGCGAGATCGTCATTACGACGCTACGCAAAGAAGCGTCACCAGTAATCCGTTGGCGCACGCGCGATCTCGTGCGCCTGTCGCCAAAGCCTTACGATTGCCCATCAGGTCGCCGCGGCATGCGCAAAATCGGACGCATCATTGGCCGCAGCGATGACATGATCAAATTCAAAGGCAACATCGTGTTTCCTTCGCAAGTTGAAGATGTGATTGCAGGGATTGCAGGCACGGTGAAGGAAGCCTGGCAAATCTATATCGACAAGGAAGCGGTCACGATCGGCAGCCTCACTGTTGCTGTCGAGGCAACAAGTGCCGGCGGGCGCACAGCCGATGACATTATCGCCGATATTCGGCGTGAAATTACAGCCCGCATGGGGATGCAGGTCGATATCGAGTGCCATCCCGAAGGAACATTGCCGCGCTACGAAGCGAAGGCAACACGCGTCTTGCATCGGCCGGAACGCCGTTGACCGCGTCCGATCCCCTCGCATGCATTCGCGCTCCGATTGCTGAGGCAACCGGAGCATGGGCGACCATGTCGCTCGCCGAAATTCGAGACAGTTTCGAAGTCTTCCTGTTAGCGCAAGGCGGACCGCAGGATCCAACGGTTGAGCAACAGGCATTCGAATTGGCTGGATTGAGTGCATGCCGTTTCATCCCAAACGGGGCAAGTGCGCAAAGCCCAATCCTTTTCTGCCATGGTGGCGGCTATCAGATTGGCTCGATCACATCCCATGCGTCTCTGATGAGCCGCATTGCGTCAGTCTGTAAGCGTCCAGTAATCGGGTTTAATTATCGCCTTGCTCCCGAACATCGTTGCCCGGCAGCGAGCGATGATTGTATGGCCGTTTACACCAGCTTACGCGAACAGGGCGTAACGCCCCATACACTCATGGGGGATTCTGCGGGTGGCGCCTTGGCCTTGGGCACAGCGATGCAGGCACGCGATAGGCAGATGCCTTTACCGCAGAACCTTGTTCTGATTTCACCGTGGCTCGACCTCACCATGAGCGGTGCAAGCTATGAGACAAGGCGTGACCGCGATATTTTTTCAAAACCCGAGCAATTACGTTTGATGGCAAGGACCTATATTGGCCGCAACGGCGATGCGACCACGCCCCTTGCGTCGCCAGTTTTTGGCGATCTGCGCGGCTTGCCGCCGATCCTTGTTCATGCGGGCGATGCGGATATCACACGCGATGACGCAATTTTACTAAGTGCCAAGGCCGAACAGCAGCAAACAAAGGTCAGCGTCAGACTATTTCCCGACATGGTCCATCATTTTCAGATGTTCAGTGCTTTGCCCGAAGCCGCCCAATCATTGGCAGAGATTGCGGTTTTCGTGAACGCCGCGCGATAAGTGCGTCAGTGACGGCCGGGCAGATAGACGATAAGCCCATCGAGATCAGGCGAAACCTTGATCTGGCATGACAAACGCGATGTCGGTCCCACATCGTCAGCAAATTCAAGCATGTCGCGTTCGGCTCCGGTGGCCAGACCGGTCCGGGCACTCCACGCGTCGGAAACGATGACATGACATGTCGCACACGAACATGCCCCGCCGCATTCGGCGACGATACTAGGGACACCTTCGCGGCGAGCACATTCCATCAGACTCAATCCATCAGCAGCATCAATGGTGATCGCCTGATCCCCAGCGGCCATGAATGTAACCTTCGCCATTGTTTAGCTCCGTATCAATTTTGAATGGCGGTCACGCGCCACAGCCCATACCGCCCGAAACACCCAAGACTTCGCCCGTGATATAAGATGCTTCGTCGGATGCCAAAAAAACGACAGCAGCGGCCACTTCATCAGGCTGGCCGAGCCGTTTCATCAACGTGAAATCCGCCATATCCTGCAACAGCTTTTCGCCATATTCAGCAACACCGCGATCAACCATCGGGGTGTGAATGGGGCCTGGGGCAACGGCGTTGACAGTAATCCCATAGCGCGCATTTTCCCGCGCAATCGACCGCGTGAAACCGATCAACCCGGCCTTGGCGGCTGAATAGACAGACCCGCCCTTCGAACCAAGGCGTCCCGCTTCAGACGCCACATTCACGATCCGTCCAAAACGCGCTGCCTGCATCATCGGCAGAACGCCATGCGTAAACGCCATGGCCGCTTCGAGATTGATGGACAGAAGAAAGCGCCAATCATCAGGGTTGGTCTGGGTGAAAAAAGCGTGCTGATCCGCACCGACATTGTTCACAAGAACCGAAAATGGTTGGGTATCACGACACAGCTCATCAACCGCCTTGAAATGCGTCACGTCAAGACAGCGAAAGATAGCGCCTGTTTGCTCTGCTAGAATGTGACCGGCGATTTCATCCCGATCGCAAAAGATTACATGATCACCTGCGGCTCTAAGGCGGCGAACAATTGCTGCCCCGATTCCAGACGCCCCACCGGTGACGAGTGTCCGCCGCTCCCGCACGCTCATTTTAGCGGCCTTCAAAGATAGGCTTACGCTTTCCAATCACTGCTGCGAGCCCTTCGCGCGCATCGGCCGTTGCGGCCAATTGGCATTGCGTGCGCGCTTCATCAGCGAAGGCGCGCTCGACGCCCAACGCATCCCACAAAAGCCGCTTTGCCGCCGATAATGCGAGAGGGGCTCCGGCTGCATAATAACGTGCGGCCTTCTTGGCTTCGTCGACCAACGCGTGATCGGGAACCACTTTCGTGATCAACCCCATTTCGTAGGCTTCCTTAGCCTCGATAACGCGGTTCGATAAGACGATTTCCATCGCGCGCCGAAATCCAACGAGATGCGGAAGAATGACAGTCGCGCCGGCATCCGGCACCATACCGACGCGCGTCGCACCCGCTAGGAATTTAGCACTCTCGCCCGCGATCACTACGTCGGATGCGC
>VERN01000196.1 GCA_018882635.1 Beijerinckiaceae bacterium
TCGTAATTATTGCAGGCCAGCACAACGCCAACAATATTCTTGCCGATATCGTGGACGTCGCCTTTCACAGTGGCGAGCAGGATCTTGCCAGCAGCTTTTTGCTGGCTGGCACCTGTACGCGCTTTTTCTTCTTCCATATAGGGAAGCAAAACCGCCACGGCCTGCTTCATCACGCGCGCTGATTTAACGACCTGCGGCAAGAACATTTTGCCTGCGCCGAACAAATCGCCGACAATGTTCATACCCGCCATCAAAGGGCCTTCGATCACATCAAGCGGGCGGGCCATTTGCTGCCGGGCTTCTTCGACATCGGCATCAATGAATTCCGTAATGCCATTGATCAGAGCGTGAGCAATCCTGTCAGCGACCGGCTTTTCACGCCATGCCGTATCTTTCTCGCGCGCCTCACGCGCGCCGCCTTTAAAATCAGCGGCAATCCCGAGCATGCGCTCGGTCGCTTCTGGCGTCCGGTTGAGGACGACATCTTCACATGCTTCCCGCAGGACGGGATCGATCGATTCATAAACCGCCAGCTGACCTGCATTGACGATGCCCATATCCATACCCGCCTTAATGGCATGGTAAAGAAACACCGCATGCATCGCCTCACGCACAGGCTCATTGCCACGAAACGAAAAGGATAGATTGGAAACTCCGCCCGATACATGGGCATAGGGCAATGTCTGCCGGATTGTGCGCGTTGCCTCGATAAAATCGACGCCGTAAT
This sequence comes from Beijerinckiaceae bacterium, assembly GCA_018882635.1. GTDB lineage: Bacteria > Pseudomonadota > Alphaproteobacteria > Rhizobiales > Beijerinckiaceae > TNE-4. Next base: position 728 of record VERN01000196.1, read on the forward strand.
TATTGTGCTCGTCAATCCCTGTCGCCACCGCAAAAATATTCGGATCGAAAATAATATCTTCCGGCGGAATGCCAACCTGCTCCGTGAGAATGCGATAGGCCCGCGTGCAGATTTCGACTTTACGCGCTGCGGTGTCTGCCTGCCCTTTTTCGTCGAAGGCCATCACGATGATGGCCGCGCCATAATCACGTGCAAGCTTCGCCTGCGCAATGAAGGCCTCTTCGCCCTCTTTCATCGAAATCGAATTGATAACCGATTTACCCTGAACGCATTTCAACCCGGCTTCGATCACATCCCATTTTGACGAATCGATCATCACCGGAACCCGCGCGATATCCGGCTCAGACGCGACAAGATGGAGAAACTCCGTCATCGCCGCCTGAGAATCGATCAGGCCTTCGTCCATATTGACGTCGATGATCTGCGCGCCATTCTCAACCTGATCGCGTGCGACATCGAGAGCGGCATTGTAATCACCCGCTGTGATGAGCTTACGAAACTTAGCCGAGCCTGTGACATTGGTCCGTTCGCCGACATTCACAAACGGGATATTGTCTGTGAGCGTGAATGGCTCGAGACCTGCAAGGCGCAAACGACGTTCTATCGTCGGGATAGCACGCGGTTTGAAATCTTTCACCACATCCGCAATCGCTTCGATATGAGCGGGTGTTGAACCGCAGCACCCGCCAACAATATTGACGAGGCCTTCGCGGGCAAAATTCGCAATTTGCCGCGCCATTGCGTCTGGCGTCTCATCATATTCACCAAACGCGTTGGGAAGACCGGCATTGGGATAGGCGCAGATCAGCGTGTCAGCGACGGCAGATAGTTCCGCAAGATGCGGCCGCATCGCATCAGCGCCAAGCGCACAATTCAGGCCGACAGAAATTGGTTGCGCATGCCGCAAAGAATACCAAAACGCTGTTGGCGTTTGGCCCGACAGCGTGCGGCCCGAAAGATCCGTGATTGTGCCGGAAATCATCAACGGCAAATCAACGCCCTTCTCAGCGAAAACCTCGCGGCATGCAAAGACGGCCGCTTTCGCGTTGAGTGTGTCGAATACCGTCTCGATCAGAATGAGATCAGCGCCACCATCGACGAGCCCGCGCACCTGCTCGGCATAAGCAATGCGCAATTCATCGAAAGAGATCGCGCGAAAGCCGGGCCGGTTCACATCGGGGGACAATGATGCCGTGCGATTGGTTGGGCCCAAGGCACCGGCCACGAAACGCGGGCGTCCATCTTCGCGCTCAGCACGAATGGCGGCCCGCCGCGCCAGCCGCGCCCCATCGCGGTTGAGGTCATAGACCTCGGCTTCAAGCCCATAATCGGCCTGCGCGATTGAGGTGGATGAGAAGGTATTCGTCTCGAGAATGTCCGCCCCGGCCATCGCGTAGCGGAAATGGATCTCCTCCACCGCCTCAGGCTGGCTGAGGATCAGAAGGTCATTATTGCCCTTCTGGTCGCAGCGGCAGGCTGCAAAGCGCTGGCCGCGAAACTGCGCCTCGTTGAGCTTTAAGCCCTGAATCTCGGTGCCCATGGCCCCATCGATCAGGAGGATGCGCTCACGCGCCATCGCCCGGAACCGATCTGGCCCGGGGCGTTGCGGAGAAAAATGCGGCAGCTCGGTCATCTCACACCCAAAGTGGAGAGACCTTCATATAAAGATATCTTTATATTTGCAAGCTAGGTCTTTAGAGAAGCTGAACACTTCCCTAGGGTGAGCTCTTCGCCCGGGATTGGATATACCGGCCATAGGCAGTCTTATCCCCCAGCACCCGGCCCCGCTCCGCCAATTGATCCCGCGTGATGAAGCCCTGTTCGAAGGCCACTTCCTCGAGGCAAGCGATTTGGACGTTCTGCCGGTGCTGGATGGTGCGGACGAACTCGGCGGCTTCCAGCAGGCTGTCATGCGTGCCGGTATCAAGCCACGCATAGCCGCGGCCGAGCTTTTCAACCTGAAGAAGACCGCGCTCAAGATAGACGCGGTTCACATCCGTGATTTCCAATTCACCCCGCGGCGAGGGTTTGATGTCGCGCGCAATGTCCAGCACGTCATTGTCGTAGAAATAAAGACCTGTGACAGCCCAAGGCGACAGCGGCTCACGCGGCTTCTCAACGATTGATGAGGCCACGCCCTTTTCGTTGAAGGCAACGACACCGTAACGCTCGGGATCTTCGACATGATAAGCGAAGACCGTCGCACCTTTCGGACGCGATACAGCTGAGGCGAGCTTGTCACCAAGACCGGCTCCGAAAAATAAATTATCGCCGAGGATCAACGCGGCCGGATCCTTGCCGACGAAATCGCGCCCGATGATGAATGCTTGCGCGAGCCCTTCTGGCCGCGGTTGAACTTCATAGGAGAGATTGACACCCCATTGCGACCCATCCTGCAACAGCGCCTGATAGCGCGTCAGATCTTCCGGCGCTGAAATGAGGAGAATGTCGCGAATGCCCGCCATCATCAAAACAGACAGCGGATAGTAAATCATCGGCTTGTCATAGACAGGTAATAATTGCTTGTTCACCGCGAGTGTCGCCGGGTGAAGACGCGTGCCAGCGCCGCCAGCAAGAACGATGCCTTTCATCGTGGTAATCCTTTCACGATTGCAGCCACGCAGTCACTGAGGCTGTCGGCAAATAAAGGAAGCTTGAAACCCAGCGCGTGCGCCTTTGATACGTCAAGCTCTGCGTTGAGCGGCCGCGCGGCCGGAGTTGGAAACGCGCTTGTGGGCACGTCCTTCACATGCGCGAACGGTCCGCCATGTGTGCGCGAGGCTGCGAGAACGGCACGCGCTTGATCCGAACGCGTCATCGCATCGCCGCCGGCATAATGAATGAGACCATGCGGGCGATGAGGCATCGTCGCCATTGTTAAAAGCGCATCAGCCAATGCCGGCGAATAAGTGGGTCGCCCATATTGATCATTTACGATCGACAATTCGTCACGCACAGACGCCCATTGCAGCAATTTTTTCACGAAATTGTCAGCGGACGGACCCCAGACCCAGCTCACCCGCACAATGGATGCTTCAGGGTTAGCTGCAGCGACTGCAAGTTCTCCGGCTAGTTTTGAGCGGCCGTAAAGATTAACGGGATTGGTGGCATCGGCCTCAGTATAAGCGCCTTTTTTGGTGCCCTCGAAAACCTGATCCGTCGACACGTGAAGAAAGGGCAAGCGGGCGTGATGCGCAGCTTGCGCCATGGCTTGCGGCGCGGTTTCGTTTAACCGAAACGCTGCCGCCTCATCACTTTCAGCCCCATCCACATTGGTATAGGCGGCCGCATTGATCAGTGCCTGCGGTTTCACCGCATCAATCGCGCGCAAGAGTGCATCGCGATCACAAATATCGATCTCGTTTCTGCCGAGCGCTGTCAGCGCAATGCCGCGCGCGGCAGCGACGTGCTGCAAATCGCTGGCGAGTTGCCCGCTACGGCCGAAAACGAGAACACTCATGCCTTGGCCAATCCGAGACGCTCTCCGCGATAGACGCCCTCGCGGATCGGCCGCCACCAACTCTCATTGTCGCGATACCAGATCACCGTGTCGCGCAAGGCCGTTTCAAAGCGCGCCTGCGGCGTCCAACCCAGTTCACGCTCGATCTTGCTCGGATCAATGGCATAGCGGCGATCGTGGCCGGGGCGATCCGCCACATAGGTAATGAGTTTTTCATGCGGCGCTTTGTGCGGAAATAATTCATCGCAAATTGCGCAGATGGTTTTCACAATCGTGATGTTGGTTTTCTCAGCGCGACCGCCGACGACATAAGTCTCTCCCGGCGCGCCTTTGGTGAGAATGGTCGTCAGCGCGCGAGCATGATCATCAACAAGCAACCAGTCGCGCACATTGAGCCCGTCGCCATAGACTGGCAGAGGCTTACCCTCAAACGCATTGAGGATCATCAGCGGAATGAGTTTTTCCGGGAATTGACGCGGCCCGTAATTATTCGAGCAATTCGAAATCAGAATGGGCAGGCCATAGGTTTCGCCCCACGCCCGCACGAGATGATCACTTCCGGCCTTCGATGCCGAATAGGGCGAACGCGGATCGTAACGCGTTTCTTCGTTGAAGCTGCCAACAGGTCCGAGGGAGCCGAAGACTTCGTCCGTCGAAATATGAAGAAAGCGGAATTGGTCTTTCGCCGCGCCCTTCAACTGGTCCCAATGCGCACGCGCCGCATCAAGCATGATTTGCGTGCCAACGACATTGGTGCGCACAAAAGCGCCAGGGCCTGAGATGGAGCGATCAACATGGCTTTCCGCCGCAAGATGCATGACAGCATCGGGTTGATACTCACTCATCAGTGCCCGGATCCGCGGCGCATCACAGATGTCAGCTTCAACCAGCCGATGCTTCGGATTATTGGCAAGCGAAGCCAACGACACCGGATTGGCGGCATAGGTCATGGCGTCGACATTCAACACGTCATGACCGAGATCGTTGACGAGATGGAGCACCAAAGCCGAGCCGATGAACCCCGCCCCGCCCGTGACAAAGATTTTCATCCGCTGATCCTCAATCAAACATATCTGTCAGTTCGGCGAACAAAGGCTGCACCTTGTCCTTCGCCGATAAAACCGCGTCCGCCTCGCCCACCGGCCATTGAATGCCAAAAGCGGGGTCATTCCACCGCACCCCGCGATCATGCGCGGCGCTGTAATAGGCATCCACCTTATAAGCGAGCCCTGAATTTGGCTCGAGCGTGCAGAACCCATGGGCAAACCCCGCCGGGATGAAGAGCTGCTCGCCCCCCTCCGCCGATAATTCCACCGCGACCGACTTCCCAAAACCGGGCGAGGACCGCCTGAGATCAACCGCCACATCCAGAACCCGCCCCGACACGACCCGGACCAACTTCGCCTGCGCGAAGGGCGGCAATTGGAAATGGAGGCCCCGGACAGTCCCTGTCTGGGCAGAAAAGCTTTGATTATCCTGAACAAAATCGGCTTTCACGCCCGCCGCTTCCCATTGGTCACGGCGCCACACCTCAGAGA
>VERN01000197.1 GCA_018882635.1 Beijerinckiaceae bacterium
TACCGTCTCGCTCTCCTTCGGCCGCAGTATTGTCGGCCTGCAGCAAGATGACAGCGGCGTCCGCATCGAAACCGAAACCGCCAATGGACAGCGCACGATCCTCGACGGCACAGCACTGATCGGTGCCGATGGTGTTTGGACACGCACGGCCGCCTTGCTCGGTGACGGATCAGAGCCGCGTTTCACCGGCTATACGGCATGGCGCGCATCCCTCCCGATGAACGAGGCACCAGAGATGTTTCGCGCGAACATCACGGGATTATGGCTCGGCCCCTCGGCCCACCTTGTGCACTACCCCTTGCGTGGCGGACGCATGCTGAACATCGTTGCGACAATCAGCGACCGCACGGCGGAACCGGGCTGGAGCCGCCCCGGCGATAAAGCATCATGCGAAAACCGCTTCCGCCATTGGGCCGAACCCGTCCGCCAACTCCTCAGCACAGTGCCGGAATGGTCCATCTGGTCGCTTTATGATCGCCCGCCGCGGGCAAACGCGGCACAAGGCCGGGCGACTCTGATTGGTGACGCGTTCCATCCGGTCCTGCCCTTTCTCGCACAGGGCGCGGCGATGGCGATTGAAGACACCGCGGTACTCGCGCAAGAATTGCAAAAGCTCGGCGATGTTGCGGCTGCCTTCCATGCCTATGTCGACCGTCGCGCGCCGCGCGTATCCCGCGTCCAGAAGGAAGCGCGCAACAATGGGCGGATCTACCATATGCACGCACCGCTCTCTTGGGCCCGCAACCTTGCGTTGAAAAATAAAAATTCCGTGCAAATGGCTCAGCGTTATCATTGGCTTTACGGCTTTCAGATTTAATTCCAATGCGCCTGCATCGAAACGCCTTTATCATTTGAAAGGATTTTTGGTGTTTAGCTGCTTTTGTATCGTGTTTTTGATTGTTCGTTTTTTGGATTATTGCCATGAAGCTCATAAATCCTCCGGAGGAGGAATCCCCTCAAGAAGCCGCTCCGGTTGATTCAGGTTTAATTTGTTTATCGGCAGTCTGCGGCTATTTTTTTATTAGCGTTGATCCAACGCAGATCGCCCATGAGCTTGGCCTAGGCGCCGAAAAAGCGACATCCAGCGATATCATCCGCGCCGCGAAAAAGATGAAGCTGCGTGGCCGCCTGCTCAGAAACATTAAATTCGAGCAGATTGCACCGGCGATGCTCCCTGCCATTCTGCCCATGAAGGATGGCACCTACCGCCTCATCGTTGCGCGCCGCGAAGAGCAATTGATCATCCACGATCCCATCACCCGGCAAACCGACAATGTCAGCGCAGACGAAGTCCGCGCCATGTCGACAGGCGATTGCCTCTTTGTGACGCGCCGGATTGGCAGCCCCGGCGCATCACGTGAAACATTTGGCCTAAGCTGGTTCCTGCCGTCGATCATGCGTTACCGCAAGGCTCTCGCCAATGTCTTGGTCGCCTCGCTGTTAATTCAGATCTTCGCCATCGTCACGCCGATCTTTTTTCAAGTTGTGATCGATAAGGTCCTCGTCCATCAAACTTTCGCGACCCTTGTCGTGATCGTGGTGGGCTTGATCGCGACGGGCATGTTTGAAGCCGTCATTCAATATCTACGCACCTATGCGCTCAGCCACACGACGAGCCGCATTGACGTTGAATTAGGTGCACGCCTTGTCGACCACCTCTTCCGCTTGCCGCTTGGTTATTTCGAATCCATGTCGGCCGGCCAGATCGTCGCGCGTGTCCGTGAATTGGAAACGGTACGCAATTTTTTGACAGGGCCTGCACTCAATGCCCTGTTGGACCTGCTCTTCACTATCGTTTTGATCGCCGTTCTGTTTAGTTATTCTGCCAAGCTGACCTTGATCGTCATTATGGCGATCCCGCTCTTCGCGCTGGTCGCCACTATCATCATGCCGCGCCTGCAAGATGGCATTGAGACAAAATTTTATCACAGCGCCCAATCGCAACAATTCCTCGTTGAATCGATCGTCGGCGTTCAAACGTTGAAAGCCTCCGCTATCGAGCCCATGATGCGGCGGCAATGGGAAGACCGTCTCGCAGCCTATGTCAAAAGCGCGTTCGATGTTTTGACAATCGGTGCGGCTGGACAAAGCGTGATCCAGTTGATCATCAAGATCATGACAGCCCTTGTGCTGTTCTTCGGCACGATCTCCGTGATTAATGGCGAATTGACGGTCGGCGGCCTCATCGCTTTCAACATGCTCGTTGGACAGGTGGTCGCGCCCGTCATTCGGCTGTCACAGCTCTGGCAAGATTTTCAGCAAGTGCGCGTCTCTTTACAGCGCATGGGCGACATTCTGAATGTGAAAACAGAAGCGACAGCGCTGACATCAGCCCATCTGCCGCCCGCAAAGGGGCAGATCACGATGCGGGATCTCTCATTTCGCTATCGCGCCGATGGCGCACCGGTGCTCGACAATATCAATCTGAATATCAAAGCCGGTGAAGTGATCGGCATTGTCGGCCCATCCGGCTCCGGCAAATCGACGCTCACCAAGCTGATCCAACGCCTCTACACGCCTGAACGCGGCCAAATTCTGGTCGATGGCATTGATATCGCACAGGTCGACCCCGCATGGCTCCGCCAACAATTGGGCGTCGTCTTGCAAGAAAATCTCTTGTTCAATCGCACCGTTCACGAAAACATCGCGCTCGCCCGCCCCGGCTTACCGCGCCATCACGTGATTGAGGCAGCCAAGCTGGCAGGCGCGGATGAGTTCATCAATACATTGCCGCTCGGCTATGACACGGTGATTGAAGAACGTGGCGGTAACCTCTCGGGTGGCCAACGCCAGCGCATCGCCATTGCACGCGCGCTTGTGACCAACCCCCGCATCCTCATCCTCGACGAAGCGACAAGCGCGCTCGATTATGAGAGTGAACACATCATCCAGCGTAACATGCGCGCTATCGCGCGCGGGCGAACAGTCATCATCATCGCGCATCGTTTGTCGACGGTGCGGCAAAGTGACCGCATCATCGGCATCGCGAAGGGGCGCATCGTCGAGCAAGGCACGCATGCCGAACTCGTAACAAAGCCCAATGGCCTTTACGCCCATCTGTGGCGACTGCAGACCGAGGGACTGGATTCGTGATCATGAAGGACTTCATCAAACCCTTCGATGTCCTGCGTTTTCGCAAAGCAGATGTCGAGCGCGAGCGGCTCAATGAATTTCTGCCCGCCGCGCTGGAAATTCTGGAAACGCCGCTCTCCCCGATCCGCGTTACCCTTTTGTGGATTTTGTGCGCCATTCCATTGATCGCCCTTGTGTGGTCGATCCTCGGCTTTATCGACATTCACGCGGTGGCGCCGGGCCGTATTCAGCCACAAGGCTATTCGAAAGTGATCCAAGCTTTTGATCCGGGTCGTGTCGATCAATTGCTCGTCAAAGATGGTGATCTGGTCAAAAAAGATCAGCTCTTGCTGAAACTCGATGACCGCGAAGCGGCTGCCGACGCCAATCGCATCAAGAGTGAAATCAACGATACACGGGCGGACATTCTGCGCCGCCGCGCGGTGGTTGACGCCGTGCGGGCGGGCGCAAACACGATTGGCCCACTCCCGGCGGAAACCGGCATCCCCGCCCCTGCGCTCGCACGTGAATGGCGCTCGGGCGAAATCGAACTCGCCCAACTTAACGCCCAAACCGCCTCGCTTGAAGCGCAACGGCGGGAGCGCGAGCGATCAATTGAACGCTTGCGTGGCACCATGCTTGCGCGTGAACAGCTGAAGACCATTCAGGGTGAGCGCACCACAATGCGTGAATATCTGATCGGCGTGAATGCGGGTAGCCGCGCCTCACTGTTGGACGCGCTGCAAGATGCCAAGCGCACCGAACTCGAACAGGCCGCCGATCTCGGCATGTTGGCAGAGGTGGAAAGCGCCAAAGCCACGATCGATCAGAAATTGGCTGAAACGCGCGCCGCTTTCCTCACCGAGCAATTCGCCAAGATCAACGAAGCCGAGCGACGCTTGCCGCAATTGGAATTGGAAAGCATCAAAGCAAACACGAAGCTCGAACGCACCCGCGTGACAAGCCCTATTGACGGCACGGTGCAGCAGGTGGCCATCACATCGTCTGGACAAGCCATTGGTTCGGGCCAGCCACTGATGGTGGTGGTGCCAACCGATTCCGCCATCGAAGTCGTTGCCTTTGTCGCTAACAAAGATATCGGTTTCGTCGTGCCCGGCCAAAAAGCGCGCGTCAAAATTGAGGCCTTCCCCTATACGCGCTACGGCGTCATTGAGGGCAAGGTTTTGCGGGTTCCGCTTGACGCGCTCGACGACCGCGACATGCCCTCCATGATGGATGTGACCGCTTTGCAGAAATTACAAAACGCGGTCGGTCAGCCTGTGAAACCGAAAATGGGCAATCTGATTTATCCGGTCGTGATTGCACTTGATCGTGACACCATCGATGTCGATAGCCGGAAAGTGAAACTCGGCCCCGGCATGGCGATCACGGCTGAAATTCAAACCGGCAATCGCCGGCTAATCGAATATTTCCTCGCCCCCTTCCAAGAGGCTGGCAGCGAGGCCGCGCGCGAGCGGTAAGGTTTAGTCTGTCGCGTTCAGTGAGCGTTGTGTCGCGTTGTTGTGGTGCGTTCAAAGCCGGCCGTGCAGAGATGCGCGGCCGGTTTTTCTATCCCGCGAAGGGCTGCGGCCAACCGGGACCTGCCCACCTGCGGGCATAGAAAACAGAATGGTGCGGACACCGGGGGTCGAACCCGGACAGCCTTGCGGCCGAGGGATTTTAAGTCCCTTGCGTCTACCAGTTTCGCCATGTCCGCGGCGGGTCTGGCACCCGGGGGAGAGGAATAGTCGACCAGACGGCGCGGGTCAAAGGCTGCCCCCTCGCCTGTCGCAGCACCCATGCCCGCAAGCCCATGAAGCTGAGGATATGTGAAGGATCATGATCAACGGCACGCCGACGGCCCTTGGTGGGCCGATCGCGTCAGCCGTTTGCAGGCTCGTTCTTCCGATCAGGCGTCGCAGGCGCGGGCTTGTCTCCGAATCGATCAGACACAATCAGATAGATCGCCCCTGCACCAAGGCCTGTGACGATTGCTTCCAGCGACTGCACGGAAAAATGTCCGGGATGCACCACGTAATCCGCCAGTGTTGTCACAAGCGTGATGAGGATCGCCGTCGCCAATCCATTGGTCACAAACCGGCCCAGCGGGGTGAGCGACAGCAAGACGAACAATCCGGCCGATACAGAACCCGTCTTCAGCGCGATGAGCCAATGCGATACGGACAGCGCTGTGATGTCGCCGCCGACCATCACCAAGAGGCAAGCTGTCGATGCCTGGGCAAGGCGGGTCAAGAACAGGCGAATTTTCTGACGCAACACGGCCGACACGCTCAATCCCCCCACGCCCGCCATCAGGCGTGCTGGCACTCATAACAAAAGCGCGAGCCGCGCCAAACGGTTTCGCGCCCTGTTTCGGGTTCTCGAGGACAAAACGGGGCAGAGCCAAGCCCTGCCCGATTGTTACGGTCAGACGAGTTCAGGGAATGGCACGATGGTCGACTTCACCGTCTTCATCGCCATGGCATCTGCCACCGCCGCCTTGAGCCCCTCTTCCGAGAAGGGATAGATCGTCTGCATCTCAAGCCACGGATATTTGTTGCGCGCCTTGTATAGCATGTCGACACCCAGCGGCAGATCATTGGCAGTGAACCCCCACGAGCCGAGGA
>VERN01000198.1 GCA_018882635.1 Beijerinckiaceae bacterium
GTTACAAGCGTGAGGGGATGCATTGCTTCATCGATACGCAACGCTTCAGTGTAAGGCCAATCCAACACGGGTGAACCAAGGCCGGGCATTTCCTTTGGCCGTTCGACGGTTGTGAAGCGAACGAATTTTGCGCGGCTTGTCGGTTCGACGAGCGCGGCCAGCTTGTTGAATTCGAAGCCAATCCACGGGATCACCATCGACCAGGCTTCAACACAACGGAAGCGATAAATGCGCTCCTCAAGTGGGAAAGCTAGCAATTCTTCAATGCCGATCGTGCGTGGCTTTTGCACTTCGCCGACGATCTCGACTGTCCATGGCCGGACGGTGAGGCGATGGGCTTCGGCGGCGGGGGCAGATTTGCTCGTGCCGAATTCATAATAATTATTATAGGTCGTCGCGAGCTTCTTCTCTGTCGGCGGATCAGACGGCGCAGGAAAACCTCCTGCCGCCTTCAATGGCTCGATCAATTGCGCGGCTTGCGCGCGGCCCCCGATCAGACCCACACCGCCAAGCGCCGCCGCTCCGGCAATCAATGAGCGACGATTGAGCCACACGTCCTGAGCGGTGATTTCGGACGGAGCGATACGGGGCAGATCAACAAGAGAGCGGCGTAGCATGGGGGATCTCCTTCAACGACGCATTTAGGGCAACAATTGCGGCGCGACGAGGGTGGCCGATCACCCATGGTCCGTCATGAAGGCTTCCACCTTGGCGCGATGCGGAATGGGCTCCACAGCGCCGTAACCCAAGGTCGAAAGCGCCGCAGCTGCATTGGCGTAGAGCGCCGCTGCGAAGGGGTCGCGACCATTCCGCAACCATTCGGCGAGAAACGCACCATCGAAGGTGTCACCCGCACCGGTGGCATCGACAGCGTCGACAGGGAACGCACGGATCAGTTCGCGCCGACCGGGGATGGCGACCATGGTGCCGCTTTTGCCAAGCGTGAGAGCGACGATCTGTGGGCCCAACGACAGGTAATAGTCGCAGATATCTTCCGCGGTCTGCTTGCCGGTAAGTTGCTGCGCATCATCAAGGCCGGGCAAGCAAATATCGGATTGCGCGACAGCGGCATGGATGGTCGCGCGGGCCCGATCGAGCGGCCAGAGGCGCAGGCGGAGATTGGTGTCATAGCTGACGATGTTGCCAGCCGCGCGCGCCTGCGCAATCGCCTTGAAGACGAGGTCGCAGGCCTTGGTCGAGATCGCTTGGCTGATGCCCGAGACGTGGAGAATCTGTGCCGAAGCGACCAAGCCATCCGGCAAATCGACGGGACCGGGCAGGCTCGCCGCTGATCCCGCGCGGAAATAGCTGAACTCATGGCCCTGCGGGCCATGGCTTATGAAATAGATGCCCGTGCGCTCGCCCGGCAGAATATGGCAATGGGTGGCACCCACCCCTTCCCGCTGCCAAAGCGCCATAAAATCCCGGCCGAAAGCATCGTCCCCCAAAGCGGCGAAATAGGCCGTCTTCGCGCCCTGCCGCGCCGCCGCGATGGTGGCATTCGAGGTGTCACCGCCAAAGCCCGGCAGAAACAGGCGTTCGCCGTTGCGTGAGACTTCGGAAAGCTCCATCAGCGGTTCGCCGATGCCGAGAACGTCGATGCGGGTCATGAAGAGGCCGTCAGGGTGGATTTGCTGCTCATCCTTGCCCGGGGCGCGGACAATTTGCAATTCCACTCCTGTTTTCAGGGGTTTGGGTAGGACTTGCAGAGCCCCCCGGCGGCTCCCATATTCTCCCCAACGCGGTGCTGGATGTCCGGGCCGCTCCTCTCGAAGTGCCTTGGGGCTTCGTTCATGACACGTATGTCGACCTTGTCGTCTCCGTTCCTGCTCGGCTTTGACGAGATTGAACGGGCTTTGGGCCGCGTCGCAAAATCGGCGAATGATGGCTATCCGCCTTACAATATCGAGCGCATCGCGCGCTCCGACACGCATCCCGAACGTTTGCGGATCACGCTTGCCGTCGCGGGTTTTACACGCGAGCAACTCGAAGTGACCGTTGAGGAAAATCAGCTCCTCATCCGCGGACGGCAGACTGAGGATAAGGATCGCCAATATCTGCATCGCGGTATCGCCGCACGGCAGTTTCAGCGGAGCTTCCTGCTTGTGGACGGCATGGAAGTCATCAGCGCTGATCTCGCGAATGGCCTTCTCGCGATTGATCTCGCGCGGCCGGAACCCGAACGGATCATCCGCAAGATCGACATCGTGGCTAAGGATTGAGTGGCCAAAGACTGAATTCCCCTTCGCTCCGCTTATGAAAGGGCGCGATATGACAAAGACAGACATGAAGAACGAATTTGAAACTGTGACACCAGAAGCGCTGGCAGCCTTAGGCGGCGGTGAAGTCGCTTATGTCAAAGCCATCCGTTCAGATGATGTGAAGCGGATTTTTCCGCAAGCCCCACAAATTCAGCCAGGGCTTAATCTTTTTGCGCTTTTGGCGGCTGATGGCTCGCCGATCATGTTGACCGATTCCTATGCCACCGCCGTGCAAAATGCATGGGAGCACGAATTGGTGCCCGTCAGCGTGCACTAAATTCAACACTCTTCCGATTGAAAAACGCGGGCAATGTGCCCGCGTTTTTTATTGCTTAGCAATGATAATCAACAGGCAGATTGGACAGGACGTAATCACGTCCTCTCCTATGGCGCGCTGATCACGCGATCCCTTCGACCGCTTGAATCAATTTTTCAATATCTTGTGGACGTGAGAGACGATGATCGCCATCGCGGATCAGTGTCGTCGTCACATCATCACCGGGGAGATGTTCGACAAGCCGCATTGCATGTTTCCAAGGCACGTCGGGATCCTGCATCCCTTGCAGAATGTGCACGGGGCAATGGGTCGCGATAGGCCCTGTGAACAGCAAATGCTTGCGGCCATCCTCAATCAGCGCGCGGGTGATCGGCAGTGGATCACCGTAAATCGAAGGGCGCTTCCATTCACCATCGCGCTCAATCTGCGCCCGCATCTCGTCAGTGAACTGTGCCCACATCAATTCTTCGGTGAAATCAATCGCTGGGGCGATGAGCACCAAGCCTTTTGGCGCGCGCGGGGTGCCAGCAAGCGCCCGCGTGACGAGGAGGGCGATCCACCCACCCATGGATGAGCCAACAATAATGGGAGGTTCATCGCACAGGCCTTCAATGATCGCGCGGGCATCGCCAAACCATTGGCCGATCGTGCCATCCGCAAAACGGCCCTCCGACAGGCCATGGCCTGAATAGTCGAACCGGATGTAAGCGCGGCCTTTAGCCTGCGCCCAATCAGCCAGGGCCTGCGCCTTGGTCGAATCCATGTCGGAGGCGAAGCCGCCACACCAGACAAGCGGCGGGCCTTCTCCCTTGATGGCCCGATAGGCGAGCCGGTGCCGGGACGTCGGCAAAAATTGCGGATCAGCCTCACTCACCCTAAACAATCCTCATGTTGGTCGAATCACGCACCGCCGGGGGACGGGACTGATGCACTATGCCGATGCGCGAAGCCCGGCGGAACTGCGCGGTCGAACCATCCTGCAGATCGTTCCGGAACTTGATGCTGGCGGGGCTGAGCGCACCGCCGTCGATATTGCCTCAGGCCTCGTGCAGGCGGGTGTGCGGGCACTCGTGGCCACCGAGGGCGGTCGCCTCGTCGCTGAATTGCAGGCGAAGGGGGGAAGCTGGATTCCCTTTCCGGCCAAGACGAAGAACCCGTTCAGCATCTTATCGAATGCACGTCGCCTGAAGCGGATCATCCGCGAGGAAGGCGTCGACCTCGTCCATGCGCGTTCGCGCGCTCCCGCATGGAGTGCCTATCTCGCCACCGGGCCACTCGGCGTGCCTTTCGTCACCACCTATCATGGCTCCTATCAGGGGCGCTCGAAGGTGAAGATCCTTTACAATTCGGTGATGGCGCGCGGCGATGCGGTGATTGCCAATTCGCATTACACAGCGCGGCTAATCGCGGAGAAGCATCCCTTTGCGCGGGACCGCATCGCGATCATTCACCGCGGCACGGATCTTAAACTCTATGCGCCGGGCCAAGTTGATCATGGCCGGATTGAGCGTTTGCGCAGCGCATGGGGCATCGGCCCGCATCAACGGATCATTCTGTGTGCGGCACGGCTGACGCCGTGGAAGGGCCAGAAGGTTTTGATCGAAGCGGCGCGCCTTTTACGCGAAGCTGGGGAATCCGACATCGCCATTGTGCTGGCGGGCGATGATCAGGGGCGCAGCGGCTATGTCCGCGAACTCGACACCATGGCTGAGACCCTAGGGGTTAAGGACATGGTTTTCCGGGTTGGCCATTGCGCCGATATGCCAGCTGCCTTCATGGCAGCCGCTGTTGTCGCGGTTCCCTCGACCGAACCTGAGGCATTTGGACGGACAGCCACCGAGGCTCAGGCCATGGGGACGCCCGTGGTCGTGACCGATCTCGGCGCCGTGCCTGAAACGGTGCTGGCACCGCCTGAGGTTCCCGCCGCAGCGCGCACGGGCTGGCGGATCAAGCCAGGCGATCCGGAAGCCCTCGCGGAAGCCCTCAGCGGCGCGCTTAACCTTGGGGCGACCGCGCATGATGCGATGGCCTTGCGCGCGCGCCAGCATGTCGAGAAGCATTTCTCGCTCGATTCGATGGTGGCGGCCACGCTGCGCCTTTATGTGGCACTTTTGGAACGCGGGCGCTAAAAAGCCCAAGGCGTGTTGACTTCGCGGCTATTTCGGCGACATTCAGCGCGTTTGAAACCGCTCGCGCGGGCGCTACGCCTCTGCGCCGCACGCCGGGCTCACTAACGGAGATGACCCATTCGCAGGCCAATGAGAGCCGCCCCCGTGCCGACCAAGGACGGGCCGCGCGCCAATCGTGACATTCGCGGCGTTCGCGAAGTCCAATTGATCGACGACACCGGACAAAATCGCGGCATCGTCCCCTTCTTCGACGCACTCAAGATTGCCGAAGATGCCGGGCTCGACCTCGTCGAAATTGCACCGAATTCCAGCCCTCCCGTCTGCAAAGTGCTCGATTACGGCCGCTTCAAATTTTTGGAGCAGAAGAAGGCCGCCGAAGCGCGCAAAAAGCAAAAGACGGTTGAGGTCAAAGAAATCAAACTTCGCCCCGGCATTGATGACCATGATTACGGGGTGAAGATGAAGGCCGTGCGCCGCTTCTTTGAAGAAGGCGACAAGGTGAAAATCACGCTGCGGTTCCGCGGTCGTGAAATGGCTCACCAAGATATCGGTATGAAATTGCTCGAGCGCGTGAAGGCTGAAATGGCTGATGTCTCAAAGGTCGAGGCTGAACCTGCGCTCGAAGGTCGCCAGATGATCATGGTCATGGCACCGCGCTAAACGGCCTTTTCCAAAGCAACAAAAAAGCCGGGCGAAAGCCCGGCTTTTTTAATTCTCGCGCTGCTCTGCTTATTGCGGCAGCGGCGCCGGATTATCCGAGAGCGAGCGCAGATAGACGAGAATGTCGGCGCGCTTATCAGCATCCTTCAAGCCGGCATAGCCCATCGATGTGCCCGGGAGATAACCCTTCGGATTGGCGATAAATGCATCAAGCGCAGCGAAATCCCACTTGCCGCCCTTGGCTGCGGCTTCTTTCGATGCAGCCGAGTAACCGAAGCCAGCCACCGAAGCCTTCACGCGATCAACGACGCCATAAAGGTTCGGGCCAATCTTGTTC
>VERN01000199.1 GCA_018882635.1 Beijerinckiaceae bacterium
GGCGAGCACTGCGCCATTTTTACTCAGCGATCAGAATATGGTCACCGGCCGCCGTGCGGACGACCTCTTCCCTCAAGGCCTTCCGCAAAGCGGTTGCAACCGGGCCCGGCTTACCCTGACCAATCGTTTTTCCCGCCACGTTGATCACTGGTAAGACAAGGCTGGTCGCCGACGTGATAAAAGCCTCGGCTGCATTCTGTGCTTCGGCAATTGTGAAGGGGCGTTCTTCATAACGCATCTGATGGGCTTCGATCACGTCGATCAATGTGGTTCGCGTGATGCCACGAAGAATGCCGAATTCGGCCGGGCGCGTTACCAGCACACCATCCTTGGTGATGATCCACGCATTCGTTGACGCACCTTCCGTCACAAAACCTTCATCGTCGACAAGCCACGCTTCTCGTGCGCCTGCTTCGACAGCCTCTTGCTTCGCCAACACGTTCGGCAGGAGTGAAACGGATTTGATATCGACGCGCGACCAGCGGTCATCATCCGCCTCAATGACGGACACACCTTTTTCGGCCATCGCGTCCATCGCTTCAAGATTGTGACTTTTCGCGGTGACGACGAGCGCAGGGCGCACCGGCGTTTTCGGGAAGGGATGATCCCGCCGCGCAACGCCGCGGGTGACTTGCAAATAAACAATCCCGTTTTTGATCCGGTTGCGCGCCACAACTTCGCGCAAGATCACCTCGAGCGCCTCGCGATCGACCGGCATGGAATGCGCAGCTCGCGCAAGGACCGCTCTAAACGATCGAGATGACGCTCCTGATCCATCATCACGCCATTGAAGATTTCACAGACTTCGTAAACGCCATCCGCAAATTGATAGCCCCGGTCTTCAACGTGAACGACCGCTTCACGATGCGGGACATAACGACCATTCACATAAGCGATACGGCTCATTTGACTATCCTTTAGCCGATGTTGAGCGAGCGCAGCTTGCGATGCAGCGCCGAGCGTTCCATGCCGATGAATTCGGCGGTGCGGGAGATGTTGCCCGAGAAACGATTGATTTGCGCGATCAAATATTCGCGCTCGAAGATTTCACGCGCCTCGCGCAAAGGCATCGACATGAGTTTTTCACCCCCTGCCCCGTTTGGCGTCGCCGGGACCATTGATCCGACGTCGGGAGGCAGAAGATCAGCCGTGACGATGCCATCAGCCTCGCCCCCGGCGAGGATGAGCAAGCGTTCAATGTTATTTCGCAATTGGCGGATGTTACCGGGCCAATCATGCGTCTGCAAAATCGCCATCGCATCATCCCCGATGATCCGGCGTGGCAGTCCGCTCGCACCCGAAATCTGATCCATAAAATAATCGACCAGCACGGGGATGTCTTCGCGCCGTTCAGCAAGCGACGGAACGCGGATAGGAACGACAGAAAGCCGATGCAGCAAATCTTCTCGGAAACGGCCCGTCGAAATATCGGCTGCAAGGTCGCGCGCGGTCGAAGAGATGATACGCACATCGACATGGACGCGCGTGGTGCCACCTACACGCTGGAAGTTTTGATCGACAAGAACACGCAGGATTTTGCCCTGCGTTTCTTTGGGCATGTCACCCACTTCGTCGAGATAAAGTGTACCGCCATGCGCTTCTTCGAGTGCGCCAATCCGGCGGGTGCGCCCATCGCCACCTTCGACACCAAACAATTCCGATTCAACCGTGTCCGGCTCCATCATCGCTGCATTGATCACGATGAAGGGGCCATTGGCGCGGGGTGAGAGTGAATGGATTGTGCGGGCTGTCAGCTCTTTGCCAGCGCCGGACGGACCCGAAATCATAATCCGCGCATTTGTGCCTGCAACGCGCTCAATGTTCTGCTTAAGCTGATTGATCGTGGCGGATTGCCCAACGATGCGTGACGCATCAGGTGTGCGTGAGCGCAGATCTTTCACTTCGCGCTTAAGACGCGATGTTTCAAGAGCACGGTCAGCCACAAGCACGAGCCTGTCTGCTTTGAACGGCTTCTCAATAAAATCATAGGCGCCGCGCTTGATCGCAGAGACGGCTGTTTCGATATTGCCGTGCCCTGAAATCATGACCACCGGAAGATCCGGGTTCTGCTCCTTGATCACATCAAGCAATTGTAAACCATCGAGCTTGCTGCCCTGAATCCAGATATCAAGGAAAACGAGCTGCGGGCGGCGTTGTTGAATCGCTTCGAGCGCAGCGTCCGAATGGGGCGCTGTCCGCGTCCGATGGCCTTCGTCCTCAAGGATCCCGGCGACGAGGTCGCGGATATCGGCTTCGTCATCGACGATCAGGATATCGGCACTCATGCAACGTTCCCCCTGTTCAGAGCGGTCTCATTCAGCGGTGATTGCGGCGCATCTGCAGCACCTTCACGCGGGAACCAAAGGCGCACAATGGCACCACGTTCACCGTTCGGTGGATCAAGCAATTCAATGCCGCCACCATGGTCTTCAAGAATTTTTCCGACAATGGCGAGCCCAAGGCCCGTTCCACCCTCGCGGGTTGTCATGTAAGGCTCCAACAAACGCGCGCGATTTTCTTGCGGGAAGCCTTTGCCATTGTCTGAAACCATAATTGAAACAATACCGTCATGGTCGGTCAATGACACTTCGACGCGTCCTGGTCCACGTGTGTCTTGATCAACAGCCGCAATCGCCTCTGTCGCGTTTTTCACGATGTTGGTGAGCGCTTGAGAAAGAAGGCGGCGATCAAACCGCGCATAGACCGCATGATCGGGTAAATGATCGCGCATATCGAGTTCGGGATTGCCCACCCGCATCAGGAAGACAACCTGCTTGACCATTTCGCTGACGTCATCTTCCTCTGGACGCGGCTTCGGCATGCGGGCAAAAGACGAGAATTCATCAACCATTCGCTTAATGTCATCGACCTGACGCACAATAGTATCAGTGCATTGGTCAAAAATATCTTTGTCCGTCGTGATCAGACGACCATATTTCCGCTTCAACCGTTCAGCTGACAATTGGATGGGTGTGAGCGGATTTTTGATTTCATGAGCAATTCGCCGCGCCACGTCTGCCCAAGCCGATGTGCGCTGCGCCACGACCAGTTCAGAGATATCGTCAAGCGTCACAATCGACCCTTGTTCCCCATCGGTCGCATTTTCTGTCGTCACGCGGACCGTGAGAACACGCTCACTCTCACCTGAACCGACGACGATTGTCCCCTGCCCGCGCGTCCGCTCTGTATCGCGCGCAAACCATGGCGCAAGGTCTGGCATCACTTCGAGGATGGGCTTGCCGAGAACACTTTCACGCGAACCACCGAGGAGTTTGTCAGCCGATGGATTAACGACGGTGATCCGCCCCTTGGCATCAACGCCAATCACACCGGCGGAGACGCCTGAGAGAACCGCCTCTGTGAAGCGACGACGACGGTCAATTAACTCACTGGCTGCAGTGAGGCGGTCGGTTTGCCGACGTAGCTCGGCGGTCATCTTATTGAAGGTCTCGCCAAGATGACCCAGATCGCCTTCCTTCCGGCTGACCGGCACCTGAACATAGAAATTACCAGACGCGACCTGATCGGTTGCGTGGATCAATCGCCGGATGGGTGTGACGAGGCGGTTGGCGAAACTCAAACCGAACCATGTCGCTGACAAAAGGAGGATCAACGAAATCAGCGCATACATCGACGCGAACGCAATTTGCACATCAAGCTTACGTTCAGCGAGGTAGCCATAGAAGGCCGCCGCCCGTTCCGCCTGAATGGGAAACTCAAGCGCCTTGGGATCGACCGGACGAGCGGTAAACAAATAAAGATCGTCAATGCCCGGCACTTTAATCAGCGCGCGGAAAATATTGCCGCTTTGTGGGATCAAGCACCACGCTTCAGTGTCCGCAGCGGCAACCATGTCTTCGGGCGATGGTAGAGTGAGACCATCGACGGGTTTCAATTCCACGCGATCGACAATTGACAAATCACCCTTGAGCAAAATGGCGACCGGAAAACCGAGAAACAACGCACGCGAACGCATGAAATCTTGGAAAAATTCCTTCGCCTGCGGTGCGGCTTGGCGTGCACGGCTAATGTCGGCCGCCATCAAATTGATTTCGCGTCCCATCGTGCGGCACTGCAATTCACGATAGGCCGAGGCGACATCGACGGATGTTGTCAGCAATTGCTGAATCGTGCGCGAAAACGAAATATCGATACCACGCTCGAGCGTGATCCAACCGGCCGCTGCGACCAGCATCGCAGGCAAGGTGGCGACGAAGGCGAAGAGGCTGACGATGCGGACATGCAACCCGGCGGCCGCCTGCCCTGCCCTGCGCGCGCGCAGCAAGCGCACGCCTTCAACCGCGACAAAGCTGATCAGGATCAGGATCAGAAGCGCGTTGATCAGAAACAGCCAGAGAACCGATTCATGGGTTGGGGCAAAAGGCGTCAGCCCGGCCAGCAACAAGAAGGTCGCCAGCGCCGAGACAAGCGCCAAAACCACCGTGATCGCGCCAGACCAAAAAGCGAGGGACCGCCGACGGCCGCCGGAGAGCTCCACGGGTTCTGGAAAGGCCAGCTCTGATGCCGGGTGGTTCTGCATATGCTCCCCGAAAAGCGGGGCGATTCCCCGCGGACACACCTGATGCAATAGCGCAACAGTGTGGCCGGTTGAAGACATTATTTTCGAAGCACAAGAACGCTGGGCGCTACGCCACCCCTACCGCAGCCGCACGGCCTTGGATCGTTTTACGGGCTTTCAGTGCCGGGAAGAGGCTCGAAGCCCTTAGCGCGGATTGCGGATCACGCGGAGATCAAGATCGCGGATTTTTTTGCGCAGGGTATTGCGGTTTAGGCCGAGCAGTTCGGCAGCGCGGATCTGGTTGCCCCGCGTGGCGGACAAGGCCGCCCCAATCAACGGCTCCTCGATTTCACGCAGAATGCGGTGATAGAGGCCGGGTGGTGGGAGGTCGCCCTTGAACTCGGCAAAATATGCGGTGAGGTGCCGATCGACAGCTTCCATCAACGTTTCTTCGGCCATTACGGCCTTCACCGGCTCGGACGATATGGCCGAGGGAACCGCAACGGCCAATTCAGTCTCGATCAACGCCTCGGTGATCGTGTCTTGCGGATAAAGGGCGGCGAGGCGCCGCACCATGTTCTCGAGTTCGCGGACATTGCCCGGCCAGGAGTAACGCTTCATCCGCTCCAGCGCGCCTGAATCAATCTGTTTGCGCTGTAAGCCTTCCTTCTCGACGATCGTGAAGAAATGCCGAACGAGATCAGGGATGTCTTCCGTGCGTTCGCGCAATGGCGGCAGGCGCAACGGCACAACATTCAGCCGGAAGAACAAATCCTCGCGGAAAAGCCCTTGCTGGATGAGCTGGCGGAGATCCTTGTTGGTTGCCGCGACAATGCGCACATTGGTGCGGATCGGCGTCCGGCCGCCAACGGTTGTATATTCGCCTTGCTGCAACACGCGCAGAAGGCGCGTCTGTGCCTCCATCGGCATGTCGCCGATTTCGTCAAGGAAGAGCGTGCCGCCTTCGGCCTGCTCGAAGCGGCCGGTGGCGCGTTGAAGCGCGCCGGTGAAGGCGCCCTTCTCATGGCCGAAGAGCTCGCTTTCGATAAGATCGCGCGGGATCGCCGCCATAATGACCGCCACGAAGGGGCCTTTGCGGCGCTTACCATAATCATGCAGAGCGCGCG
>VERN01000200.1 GCA_018882635.1 Beijerinckiaceae bacterium
GGCGTGCCCGGAGCCGTAACAATTGCCACCAATATGGCAGGCCGCGGCACCGACATTCAGCTTGGCGGCAATGCCGACATGCGCATCAATCATGATCTCGGCGACATGCCTGAGGGTGAAGAGCGCACACGCCGCGAAGCAGAAATTCGCGCCGAGATTGCCGATTTCAAGAAAAAGGCCTTAGACGCCGGTGGTCTTTACGTCATCGGGACCGAACGCCATGAGAGCCGCCGCATTGATAATCAGTTGCGCGGCCGCTCAGGCCGTCAGGGCGACCCGGGCCGCTCGAAATTCTTCCTGTCGCTGCAGGATGATCTCATGCGCATTTTCGGCTCCGAGCGCATGGATGGAATGCTGACCAAGCTCGGTCTCAAGGAAGATGAGGCCATCATCCATCCTTGGATCAACAAAGCGATTGAGAAGGCGCAGCAGAAAGTCGAAATGCGCAATTTCGACATGCGTAAAAACATTCTGAAATATGACGACGTGATGAACGACCAGCGTAAGGTCGTCTTCGAACAGCGTCGTGATTTCATGGCGGATGAAAGCGTCCGCGTCACGATCGACGATATGCGCCACGGCGTGATCGACGATATCGTGGCCCGCCATATCCCTGAAGGCGCCTATCCCGAACAATGGGATCTCGCTGGCCTTGATGAAGACATTCAGAAATTCCTCGCAATGGAATTGCCCGTTGCCGATTGGGCGAAGGAAGAAGGGATTGCGGATGAAGAAATCCGCGACCGTATCCGTGAAGCCGCCGATGTTGCCTATGCGGCGCGCGTGGAACGCAACTCACCCGAGGTGATGACCTATGTCGAGAAGCAGGTTCTCCTGCAAATGCTCGATCATCTCTGGCGCGAACATCTGGTCACGTTGGATCAATTGCGGCAGGTCATTGGTTGGCGCGGTTACGCTCAACGCGATCCGCTGAACGAATATAAATCGGAAGCATTCGAACTCTTTAATGGCCTGATTGGCCATCTGCGTGAAAATGTAACCGGCCAATTGATGCGGATTGAAGTCCAATTCGCGCCACCGCCAGAGCCCGAATTGCCGCCGATGGTGGCCAGCCATCTTGATCCGAATACCGGCGAAAATGAAATGGCCTTGGCCAATCTCGCTTTCGCAACGCCGACCGACAAGCAGGAACGCGATCCGAACGATCCCAATAGCTGGGGTCGCGTCGGCCGCAATGAGACCTGCCCATGCGGCTCGGGCAAGAAATATAAGCACTGCCACGGACAGTTTGCTTGATTTAAAACCCGGCGTTCGCGCCGGGTTTTTTGTATGAAGACAGCGAGACGCAAACCATGAAAATTCGTCCCATCGTCCATACTGATAAAGCACAATGGCGACCGCTCTGGCAGGGCTATCAAGCTTTTTATAAGGTAACGATCACCGATGCTGTGACAGATCTCACTTGGGAACGCTTTTTTGACGGTGTCGTCCCAGTCAACGCGTTCGTTGCAGAGGAGAACGGCACGCTCCTTGGGTTCGTTCATTTCATTTATCACTATTCGACATGGACGAAGGGCCCCTACGTCTATCTCCAGGATTTGTTTACAAGCGAAGACGCGCGCGGCAAGGGTGTAGCCACGGGGCTGATCAGGGCCGTTTATGATGCAGCTGAAAAAGCCGGAGCATCGCGCGTCTATTGGCTCACCCATGAAACAAATGCGGCAGCGATCCGCCTTTATGAGAAGGTTGCCGATCGCTCTGGTTTTATTCAATTTCGAAAGATGATCTAAATTGTTTGCTCTGTAGCCATTAAGCACATGCAGAGCAGAAAGACTTAAAGCGAGGCTTGAATGTTTTGGCATTCAAGTTCGAGGTCTTCCATATGCCGGAAGAGATTGCCATTCACGCGGCGCAGAGAACGGTAGACGATGTTCTCGGTAGATCGAATCCCGTCTTTCGCGATGCCTTTTCGACGGTAAAGCCGCACCTCTTCGCGGAGGTTGGAAAAAGCGTCACAGTGGAAGCTCCGCTTGTCCTTGGCATAGGCTGCCGCGAGACCGTTATAGCGCCCGATGAAATCTTTTAGTTCAACCATGATGCGTTCACGCGAAAACCGCATCGGCGCGGGAAGCGGAGCGCTGGGCCAATATTCAGCAAAAAGCGAATAAATCCCAACACCCGGCTCAATGCGATTTTCCACCTTGTCGGCATAGAAGCTGAAATCAGCCTTACGGCCATAGAAGGTCACACGTCCGTAAAGAAATTCATTGAGGTCATTAATCTTTGACAGGTAACGCCGCAGCATCACTTTCTCGCCCGGGAACGAGGCTGGGTCGATGATGATATGAATATCGACGTCCGATAAATCATCAAACTCGTAAGAAGCGAGACTGCCGACATAAAGCATGTCGACGATCTGCAAGCCGGGCAGGCCCAGTTCCATAAAGCGCGCATTGGCGAAGGCGATTGATTTTTCCCTCACCGTTTCTTTCAACATGATGCCATCGAAGAACTGTGTAGGCAGACGCTTCGAGAAGCGCGTCATCTGATCAACAATGGCATTTAACTGCCGGTCGCTGATGATGGCGAGCTTGGGCGGGTTCGCCAGCATCTTCGCCAATTGGTCCCGATGGATCTCAATCGAGCTCTCGACGGCCTGTGCGGGCGTGGCGGCAAGGAAAGCCAGCGTGACAGCGCCAATCCATGCGCCCATGACGGCGAGGCCGCAATAACGGATGGCCGCCAAGAGGCGCTGAATCATGATTGCATTCCCTACCCGCACCAAAGCCTACTCAGGCGCGCAGACATTGATGGCCTTGAAGGAAAAATCAATGCCCCGGCGGACCGAGGCAAACATCCGTCATGGAACTGCCATTGGCATAAAAATTCTTCATCCAGCCTTCGGATGCGAAATAGGCGATGAAATCATTGCCGAACCGGCGCGCCTTACCCCAAACGGTTAGGCCATCTTCGCTGGTTTTGAATTTGACGACGTAATAATCGGCCTGCCCAGCATCGGATGACCAGAGAAACCTCTGGGACGCCGCATCGAATGAAACGCGATAGGAATATCGCGAATTCTTGCAAGTCATCGTAATTGTCTCAGCGGAAGCAACTTCCGCTACGGCAAGCCCGATCAGGACTGCCATGATCGCTGAAATAAAACGCGAACCGTGCATCGGGATCCTCCGTCCGACACGCCCCCGCTGAAGACACAGCAAGTTTCATGCTAGATCGGATGGCCACGGAACGCGAGGGTGAAGCGGGCCAGAGACCCCCTCAAACGATCACGCACCCGGATCCGTGAGGATCGGGTGCGTGCGATCGAAGATCGATCGGATCCATCCAAAAATCTGGCGAACCAGATCTGCCTTGGTCACGGCCTTCGCGAATGGGGCCGTCACGCCGGGCGACTTGCTGAGAAGATCACAGCAAGCCCCGATGGATCAGAGGCCATTAAGCCTTCGGTGCAGCAGCGGCCTTCGCCTTGCGCGGACGGCCAGCGCCCTTGCGACGAGCCTTGCGAGCAGCCGGCTTCTTGCCAGCAGCCTTGCCAGCCTTGAGAGCCGCAACCGCAGCCTTCGCAGCCTTCAGAGCAGCCGAAGCCTTTTTGACTTTGGCCTGAGCGGCCTTCATCTTCTTAGCAAGAGCAGCCTTTGCCTTCTTGGCAGCGGCCTTCGCCTTCGCGTTGGCGGCCTTTGCCTTAGCAGCAGCAGTGCGCTTAGCAGCGGGCTTACGACCAGCCTTGCGGGCCGGCTTGGCTTTAGCAGCGGATTTCTTCGGGGCCTTCATGATCAATAGTCCTCCCAGCGCCATGTCCAATCATGGCGAGTGAATCAAAGCGTAGAATCTTGGAAATACCAAGAGTCCATTGACGATTTCGCTCGCAATTTCTGAATAATTTGATAACAACCGCCAGCTTCGGGTCGATTCTGTGCCTATTAAGTCGTTGAATTCATTTGAAACTTTAGTTGAGCAAGTCTTCGCAAGAAAAAGCAAAAAAAATTGCATTCAACTGGCCGCGAAACCCTGTTTTTCATGTCAAGCGGAACTTTGATTCGTTGAAAATGATTCGCGACGTGTTTGGAGTGATTCGTTTTCGACAGAAATTTTTCCGAAATCCGACCCAATCACGCACCCAAAATTGCATCGCATGACCGCTCATCGGCAGACATCGCGCGGCGTCTGCATGCGACGGAAATTAGAATGCGAGCGCTGTGATGAGGTCTCTGCAAGAGCAAGATGAGGTCCGCGCAGCGACGTGCATTGGCCGTGACACGCAGCGCACGCTGGCTAGCGGGTGCGAATTTGCGCTGCCGGACAATTGCGCCGACCTTGCTCAAGGCATTGCTGCGCGGTGATGCTCTTATGGAATTCCTGCACAAGCCAGAAGCCAACACCAAACAGCACGAGGACGACGATTGCCGTCAGCAAGGCTTGTTTCGTCCGAACGTCTTCTTCCTGCGCGTCCGTATCGGGCGCGTTGAGTGCGGGCTCGTGGGAAGGCAGGGAGCGGCCGCTCGCGCTATCGCGTTGCGGCTCGCCGCTCATTGTGCAGCAGTAAGATCAGCCGTCACGATCGGCTGCGCACCATTGATCAGCGCAGGCTTGCTGCGCGACGCATCCGAGACGCGCTGAGAATTATCCGCTGCCGCACGGCGCGGCGGCAAAGGCACGCTGGCCGGGAATTGCGATGCTCCCGATGGCGCCGTCGCAGCATCGTCAGAGCCGAACCAACGCTGAAGCATCGACTTCTCGCTCGGTGCATTCGTGGCCGATTGCTGCGCTGGTGCGGCAGGCGCT
This sequence comes from Beijerinckiaceae bacterium, assembly GCA_018882635.1. Classification (GTDB taxonomy): domain Bacteria; phylum Pseudomonadota; class Alphaproteobacteria; order Rhizobiales; family Beijerinckiaceae; genus TNE-4. The sequence goes on from VERN01000200.1 coordinate 4,765, forward strand.
TCGCGCTTGTCGCCGAACAGCGCACCAATGCCAGAGAACATCGAGAAGCCGGTTGCAGGCGTCGCTGCGTTGGCCGTGGCTTGTGTTGGTGAAGCCGCCGTTGATGGCGCAGACGCAGACGCCTGCGATGCCGTAGCCGGCTTAGCCACAGTCGCATTGGCCACAGACGCAACCGAAGCTGATGCGGCCGGGGCCTGCGCGCTCGCCTTCGGCGCGCCATTATCATCCAGATGCACGACTTGCACGGCCCCAATCGCTTCGGGACGGCTCACCTCGCCCATCTTGTGACTGCGATCCGGAAGCTGCTGGATGACACGATCACCCGCAAGTGCGACGAAACTGCCGCTCTCGCGGAATGTTTCGTGCTGGCTACCATCGGCATAGCGCACAGACATCGCTGGCGTGCCACGGCCAACAAGCTCGGCCACCTTTTGATCGTCGCTCTGCTGCTTCTGCGAAACCGCGGCGGCAAGCGTTTCATCAACGCGCAGCTTCGGGCAAGCGGCTGTGGGATCAGGACGTCCGCCTTCAGCCGAAGCGTTGAAATAATATTTCTGCCCGCAATAGCCAACTTGCGGCTCGCGCTTGGTCACTTCGAAATGATCATTGCCTTCCTTCAAATTCTTCCAGAAGGCCATGTTCGGGTCAGCGCGGAACTTGGCGAGGTTTTCTGCCGTCATGCGGAACGGATAAGACTGGAACTGAACAGCCTTCTGCCCGCCTGCAAAGCTCTCGCGCATAATCGCGTAGATTTCTTCAATCTGCTCATTCGTCATCGCGAAACAGCCGCGCGATGAGCAGGTGCCATGCACCATGATGTCACCACCTGTGCGC
>VERN01000201.1 GCA_018882635.1 Beijerinckiaceae bacterium
GTGTCAGAACAGTCCGAATGGCGGTGTCGTCATCGGCTATGAGGATCGTGCCATTCGGCATTCTTCACCTTTGCGGTCATGAGCCCCCTGAAGGGCTCTGGATCCCATGCATCGGCATGAGGATCCGGAAAATCGTTCGCCGGGGGAAACTGTCACATTCGACAATGCCGCCATGATCCCCGATGATCTTAGCGACCAAAGCAAGACCGAGGCCAGTTCCGCTCGCTTTTGTGGTGACAAAGGGGTCAAACAGGTTCCGCATCAGGTCTGTCGGAACACCCGGCCCATTGTCCTTGACGCAGAATTCCAGCGGCAAAGCCACACGCGCCTGGCTGCCGGGAACCGCCATGCGGACACCCGGACGGAACGCGGTCGTCAGCTCGATCTCACCATCATGTTGATCGATTCCAACAGCTTCTGCGGCATTTTTCACCAAGTTTAAGAAGACCTGAACCAGCTGGTCACGATTGGCAAAAACCGGCGGCAGCGATGGATCATAGGTCTCGACAATGCGGATATGGCGGGCAAATCCCGATAGAGCGAGCCTTTTGACGTGTTCCAGCACCTCGTGAATGTTCACAGGTGCCATTGGGATCGGTTTTCCGTCCGAGAAAGTCTCAAAACGGTCGACGAGGTGCACGATCCGGTCCGCCTCATCGCAAATCAACCGTGTCAGGGCGCGATCATCCTCATTGACGGAGGTTTCAAGCAATTGAGCGGCCCCGCGAATGCCGGATAAAGGGTTCTTGATTTCATGGGCCAACATCGATCCCATTGCAGAAATTGATCGCGCCGCACCGCGATGGGTCAATTGTCTGTCTATTTTTTCAGCAATTGTCTTTTCTTGAAGCAGAACGAGCACCTCATTCGCCTCAGCCGGTGCCACAAAAACGTCCACGATCCGCTCGGGCCCAAGCCGGGGGCCACCTATATCGACCCGGTATTCATTGAACGTGCCGCCATGATCACGGGCATTTTCAATCAGGCCGAGGATTGGTGAACCGAAAGGGAGAAGATCTTCAATCCGGGTTCGCGTCAGGTTGGACCGGCTGGTTTCGAAAAAGGCTTCGGCGGCATTGTTGGCCTCCGACACTTTCCCGTCTTGCCCTACCAGAAGCACAGGCAGCGGAAGAAGGTTGATGACGGCATCGGCATGGCCGAACTGGGTTGGCGACGATGTCATGCGGCAAGGCGTTCCGGTGGCCGTTCAAACAAGGCTCTGATCATGGCTATGATCGATGCCGGTGCTTCCCCCGTAAGGATCACTGAGCGCTCCGCCGGATCTATCACAGTCCCTTCCGCAGCCAGATGATCAAGGCTGGCGGCGAGGTGTTTGCGGGCATGTCGGAGCCCGGCCTTTTCGCCCATCGAGGCCAGCAGGCTTTCATAATGCTCAATCACGGCCGCGGCGCGTTCAGCACGCGACGGTTCGCCGGGGTCTGATCCTTCGAGGCCGCGTGCAATGCGACCGACGAGCCAAGGCCGCCCCAGAGCGGCTCGCCCAATCATGACGGCATCCGCTTTGGCAAGCGCCCGAACGCTACGCGCCTGCTCGCTCGTTTCAACATCCCCATTGCAGACGACCGGGATTGAGACGGCCTCTTTCACAGCGGCGATGGCGGCATGATTGGCATAGCCCTTATAGAATTGGCAGCGGGTGCGGCCATGCACTGTGACCAGCGCCACGCCGGCCTGTTCAGCACGCCGCGCCAATTCAGGCGCGTTGATGCTGTGATCATCCCAGCCAAGGCGCATTTTAACGGTCACCGGGATTGAAACCGCGGCAATCGTCGCTTCAATCAGCGAAACGGCGTGATCCAAATCACGCATTAGGGCGGACCCAGCATAGCCCCCCGTGACCCGCTTGGCCGGACAGCCCATATTGATATCGACGACATCGGCCCCATTGGCTTCGGCAAGGCGTGCCGCTTCGCCCATCCAGTGCGGATCACATCCTGCGAGCTGCACGATGTGGGGCGTGATCCCCGCCCCTTCGGCGCGCAATGTGTATTCGGCATCGCCCCGCACGAATTCGTCAGACGCCACCATCTCAGAGACGACGACTGAGGCACCGAACCGGCGCGCGATCTTGCGAAAGCCATGGTCCGTCACGCCAGACATGGGAGCGAGAAAGGCGCGCCCATCGAGAGCAAGGGGGCCAATATGGAGAGGCGGCACAATCATCAATCGGTTCGGGGGCTTCTAGTGAGCCCCTCCAGTCTAGCCCGGCTTTGCACCGCAACAAAGGGAAGACTTCCCACGCCTCTCTCTTTGAACGACCCACCTACCCTTCCGATTGCAGAGGGCGGGTGGCTCGTTTAGACGCTAGCACCCGATCCCTTTCGTTTCGTCCGGACCCTTCCATGACCGCGCCTGCGCCCAAAATCTCATTCGTGTCCCTTGGCTGCCCCAAGGCGCTGGTCGATAGCGAGCGGATCATCACCCGGTTGCGGGCAGAAGGTTATGAGCTGACGAAATCGCATGACGGTGCTGATGCGGTGATCGTCAACACGTGCGGCTTTCTCGATAGCGCCAAAGCGGAATCCTTGGCCGCCATTGGCGAGGCACTCAACGAAAACGGCAAGGTGATCGTCACCGGATGCATGGGGGCCGAGCCCGAAGCGATTACAGCTGCCTATCCCAATGTGCTCGCGATCACCGGACCACAGGCTTATGAGAGCGTGATGAACGCGGTCCATCAGGCTGTGCCGCCGAAGCATGATCCTTTTCTCGATCTTGTGCCTGAACAAGGCATCAAACTCACACCACGCCATTACGCCTATTTGAAAATCTCAGAGGGCTGCAATAATCGCTGCACATTCTGCATCATTCCGAAATTGCGAGGCGATTTGGTTTCGCGCCCGGCCAGCGATGTGTTGCGCGAGGCTGAAAAACTTGTCGCGGCGGGCGTGAAGGAATTGCTCGTCGTCTCACAAGATACGTCTGCTTATGGCGTCGATGTGAAATATGCCGAAAGCCAATGGAAAGATCGCGCGGTGCGCGCGAAATTCCTCGATCTATCGCGGGAACTTGGATCGCTCGGCGCGTGGATCAGGTTGCATTATGTCTATCCCTATCCGCATGTCGATGATGTGATCCCGTTGATGGCCGATGGCCTCATATTGCCTTATCTCGATATTCCGTTCCAACACGCGTCGCAAAGCGTCTTGAAGGCGATGAAGCGTCCGGCATCGCAGGACAAGGTGCTCGAGCGAATCGGAAAATGGCGCGACATCTGCCCCGATCTCGCGATCCGCTCGACTTTCATCGTCGGCTTTCCCGGCGAGACGGAAGAGAATTTTCAAGAACTCCTAGATTTCCTCGACGAGGCGAAACTCGAACGCGTCGGCTGCTTCCAATATGAGCCTGTGAAAGGCGCGCCTGCCAATGATCTTGGTTTGGCGATCGTTCCCGACGATGTGAAGAAGGATCGTTATGATCGCTTTATGAAAAAGCAGCAGGCGATTAGCGCGAAACGCCTCGCTTCGCGCGTTGGCCGTCGCATTAAAGTGATCATCGATGAACCGGGCGCAACCGTTGCTAAAGGCCGTTCGCAATGGGATGCGCCTGAGATTGATGGCAATGTTTATGTCGCGTCGCGTCGCCCGCTACGCCAAGGTGATATTGTCAGCGTAAAGATTGAGCGGGCTGACGCTTACGATCTGCACGGAACCGCCGTATAAATAAAAAAGGCGGCCCGAAAGCCGCCTTTTCTTGATTTCAATCACACCGCTTATTTCGGCAGCGTATCGTCAATGCCCTTGACGTAATAATTCATGCTGAGAATTTGGCCGTCCGAGAGCGCACCATTTCCTTCGCACTTCACTTCCTTGCCAGATTGGTCAAGGACGGGGCACTGGAACGGATGCAGCTTGCCGGTCTTGATCGCTTCTTCCGTCTGCTCAGCCAGTTTCTTCACATCGTCTGGCATGTTGCGGTAAGGGGCCATCTTCACCTTGCCCTTAGCGAAACCATCCCACACATCCTGCGACTTCCATGTGCCATCGAGCTGCGCCCTGACGCGTTCGACGTAGTAAGGCGCCCAATCATCAACAATTGCGGTGAGCTGGCCCTTCGGTGCGAAGCGCGCCATGTCTGACGCCTGACCGAACGAATATTTGCCGCGCGCTTCAGCCTGCTGCAAAGGCGCAGGGCTATCCGTGTGCTGCGTGATGACATCCGCGCCCTGATCAAGCAGCGCTTTGGCGGCATCAGCTTCTTTGCCCGGATCAAACCATGTATTCGCCCAAACGATTTTCACTTTGATGTTCGGGTTGATGCTTTGTGCACCGCGCATGAAGGAGTTGATGCCGGACACCACTTCCGGGATCGGGAAGGATGCGACATAACCGATTGTGCCGGTCTTCGACATCTTCGCCGCAATGACACCCTGCACATAACGGCCTTCATAGAACTTGCCCGAATAGGTGGCGAGATTCTTGGCGCGCTTGTAACCCGTGGCATGTTCGAAATTCACGTTCGGATATTTCTGGGCCACTTTTAGCGTCGGCTCCATAAAGCCGAAGGAGGTTGTGAAGATCAGCTTGTGGCCTGAGCGCGCGAGCTGCTCAATCGGGCGCTCTGAATCGGCTTCGGGAACATTCTCGATGAAGGTTGTCTCAACCTTACCGGGGAACGCCGCTTCAATCGCCTTGCGGCCCTGATCGTGCTGATAGGTCCAGCCATGGTCGCCCACGGGCCCAACATAGATGAAGCCAATCTTCAATTTTTCCTGCGCCGACGCGGCCCCACCGAGGCCTATCGCGAGTGCGGCGACGGCCGCCGCCTTCAACACGCTCTTCATCTTCATCTCCGTTCGGGTCTTCCAAAGACGACATGAGACCGACACCCGTCGCCGGCCTTTGTCTGCTGATATCATCTTAACGGGGCGGCACGAAAGCCGTCCCGAGCGAACCGGGCGCAGGTGTCGCACCCACGCGCCGCATCGAAATCAAAACCAACGCCACGATGGTCGCGACATACGGAAAAGCCGACATGGCTTGGGAGGGAAGCCCGAGCGAAGCGGCCTGCGCGTGCATTTGAAGGATGGTTGCGCCACCGAACAGATAGGCTCCCAGAAACACACGTAAAGGACGCCAGCTCGCAAAAACGACCAGCGCCAGAGCAATCCATCCCCTGCCCGCCGTATTCTTGTGGGATCACCGTTCCAAAAAGTCCGAGGTCTCCCATTTTACGCGTGATCTCGTATGAGAACTCCTCTCGTTCATCGAGGTCGTGAGCTTTTGGGGCAATTTCTTCTTGGGCGAATTTGCGGATTGTTTCCCTTAACAGGGTGGTGTCTTTTTCTTCCTGAAATGAATACATGTTTTTCCCCCTTTCATTGCAATTGCTGTTCTCTTAGCTTCTAAGCTCTTTTCATTTGTTTTCAGAGGAACAAAGTAAAACAAATACTTCGATTTTTCATTGATATACATTGTAGATGTAGCCGTTTCTATTCTTTTGCGAATATCATCTCTTTTAAAAACTAGATTAGATTCTTCTTCTACTTCTCGAGAAATTGTATCAAATATATCTTTGTCTTGATCATCGGTACAACCCCCAAAATCTTCATATTTATTTT
>VERN01000202.1 GCA_018882635.1 Beijerinckiaceae bacterium
ATTGTAAGTGACGCGATCTTCCGTCACGACAGAAATCATCTCGCCGCCGCCATTGAAAGGCGGCATGGCCGCAAGCAAATCACGCTTGCCATAGAGAACACCGATCCCCGTCGGGCCATACACTTTATGGCCAGTGAAAACGTAGAAATCGGCATCAAGCGCACGGACATCAATCGGCAAATGGACAGCGCCCTGCGATCCGTCGATCAACACTTTGACGCCATGGGCGTGCGCAATACGGATGATATCCGCGACGGGTGAGACTGTTCCCAGCACATTGGACATGTGCGTGACGGCGACCATCTTGGTGCGCGGTGTGATCAGTTTTTCGAACTCAGCGGCATCAAGATTGCCAGCTTCATCCACCATCGCCCATTTGATCACGGCACCATGGCGCTCACGCCAGAAATGCCATGGCACGATGTTAGAGTGATGCTCCATGATCGAAAGGATGATCTCATCACCCTCGCCGATTTCAGCCAGCCGACCATAGCTTGATGCGACAAGGTTGATCGCTTCTGTGGCCGAGCGCGTAAAAATAATCTCGTCAGTTGAGGCCGCATTAATGAAGGCGCGCACTTTTTCGCGTGCCCCTTCAAATCCTTCGGTTGCCGCATTGGCGAGATAATGGAGGCCGCGATGCACATTGGCATATTCGCGCTCATAGGCCTGCGCCATACGGTCAATCACCTGACGCGGCTTTTGGGCAGATGCCGCATTATCGAGATAGACGAGCGGCTTGCCATAAACCTCCATCGACAACGCTGGAAAATCGGCGCGAACCTTATCGATATCAAAGCTCACTTGACCGCCCTCGCCAGAAGCCAGTTTTGCGTTTCAGCTTCCAGCACATCACGCACCGTGTCGTTTTCGATCTTCTCTAAGGCTTCACCCACGAAAGCCGCGAGCATCAACGCTTCTGCTTCTGGCTTCGGTAGGCCGCGCGCGCGCAGATAGAACAGCAAATCTTCATCAAGCGCGCCGCATGTCGCGCCATGGCCGCATGCGACGTCATCGGCGAAGATTTCAAGCTCCGGCTTGTTGTTCATCGTCGCATTATCAGAGAGCAAAATGGCCTGGCTCATCATGCGGCCATCGGTCTTTTGCGCAATTGGCTGCACAACGATCTTGCCCTGAAAGACGCCGGTCGATTCACCGTCGAGCACGTGTTTGAAGAGCTCACGGCTCTCACCGTGCGGCATCGCGTGATCAACATAGAGGGTTGAATCGGCGTGCTGCTTGTCTTTCAGAAGCGCTGCGCCGGAGACATCGAACTTGATATGCTCGCCAGAGAAGCGGGCAAACACTTGATGGCGCGAAAGGGCGGGACGTGTCACGAAATTCAACGATTTGAATTCGACATGCTCGCCAAGATCAGTCCCAAGCGTCGACATATCAATCGCGGCATTGCCTTGCGCGTTCAAACGCACATGCTGCACCTTGCTGTGGGCTCCCGCCTTGATCTCAACAACGCCATTGACCTGATAGGCCACGCCATCGGGACCTTGCTGCGTTTCAATCAACGTCACATCGGCGCCTTCGCCAATACTGATGAGAACACGCGGATACACGGCGTGCGGCGCAGTGCCGGTGACGACGCAGCGCACATAAAGCGGCTTTGCCGGCTTGGCGTTCTTGGCAATCGCGATCACCACGCCGCCTTGCATGAATGCCGCGTTCAGCGCGAGCGCGGCATCATCTGCTTTCGCGATTGTGCCGAGCGCTTCGATCCCTTGGCCCGATGACAAGGCTTCACCCAGATCATGGATCGTCACGCCAGCAATCACGCTGGCTGATTGCGACGCGACGAAATGGCCGTCAACAATCAGAATACGATCCGCATCAAGCGCGGCAAAAGGATCAGTCACACCCGCGAGTGATGCCAACGTCTTGGCATCGGGCGCCGCTGCGAGCGGCAAGGCCTCGCGCACAGCCGCACGCAAATCGGTATATTTATATTCTTCAACGCGGCGGTGCGGCAGGCCCTTGGCCTCAAAGCGATTGAACGCCGATTCACGCATCGCGATCACGGTGGAATTGCCGGGCAGATTTTTGCGCGCTGCCGGGAAAGCGGCGATCAGCGCGCTCTCCGCAGGTGTGCGCATCGGTGTCACGTCAGACATGGTTCACCTCACGCCGCGAGCGTTTTGTAATCGGCGTAGCCATTCGCCTCGAGTTCGAGCGCGAGTTCTTTGCCACCCGACTTCACGACTTGGCCGTGCGCCATGACGTGCACAGTGTCCGGCACGATGTAGTTCAGCAGGCGCTGGTAATGGGTGATGACGAGGAACGAACGATCCTTGCCGCGCAAGCGATTGACGCCTTCAGACACGACTTTCAGCGCATCAATATCGAGGCCGGAATCGGTTTCATCGAGAATGCAGAATTTTGGCTCAAGCAGAGCCATCTGCAAAATTTCCATGCGCTTTTTTTCGCCGCCGGAGAAACCAACATTGAGACCGCGCTTGAGCATATCCTGCGGGATGCCGAGCTGGTTTGCCCCGTCACGCACACGCTTCATGAATTCAGCTGTCGACAGCTCAACCTCACCACGCGCTTTGCGCTGCGCTTGCATGGCGGCCTTGAGAAATGTCATCGTGGCGACGCCGGGAATTTCGAGCGGATATTGGAAAGCGAGAAAGATCCCCGCAGCCGCCCGCGCATCGGGCTCCATTTCAAGAACATTCTCGCCATCCAGCAGGATCTCGCCGTCGAGGATTTCATAATCCTCCTTGCCTGCGATGACATAAGACAGCGTCGACTTGCCCGAACCGTTCGGGCCCATGATGGCCGCCACTTCCCCATCATGAACCGTGAGGTTCAGGCCGTTCAGGATTTTCTTGTCTTCAATGGAGACGTGGAGATTGCGAATTTCAAGCATCGGATAATCCTTTGAATAGTGCGAGGCGGCGGCGTTAGCCGACCGAGCCTTCAAGCGAAATCGAGATGAGCTTCTGCGCTTCCACAGCGAACTCCATCGGGAGTTGCTGCAACACGTCCTTTACGAAGCCGTTGACGATGAGCGCGGTTGCCTCTTCTTCCGAAAGGCCACGCTGCATGCAGTAGAAGAGCTGCTCTTCTGAGATTTTCGAGGTCGTTGCCTCATGCTCGAAAATCGCCGAGCCATTCTTGCTTTCGATATAGGGCACGGTATGAGCGCCGCATTTATTGCCTATCAGCAAGGAATCGCAGTTGGTGAAATTGCGTGCACCTGTCGCGCGACGATGCGCCGATACGAGACCGCGATAGGTATTCTGCGAATGGCCGGCCGAGATACCCTTTGAGATGATGCGGCTCGTCGTGTTCTTGCCGAGATGGATCATCTTGGTGCCGGAATCAACCTGCTGACGACCATTCGACACGGCGATGGAATAGAACTCGCCGCGCGAGCCTTCGCCACGCAAAATGCAGGACGGATATTTCCACGTGATCGCTGAGCCGGTTTCCACCTGCGTCCAACTGATCTTGGAATTTTTGCCACGGCAATCGCCGCGCTTCGTCACGAAATTATAGATGCCGCCCTTGCCGTCCTTATCACCCGGATACCAATTCTGGACGGTTGAATCTTTGATCTCCGCATCATCGAGCGCAATGAGCTCGACAACGGCGGCATGCAGCTGGTTCTCGTCACGCTGGGGTGCTGTGCAGCCTTCAAGATAGGAGACGTAACCACCCTCTTCCACGATGATCAGCGTGCGTTCGAACTGACCTGTGTTCTTCTCATTGATACGGAAATAGGTCGACAATTCCATCGGGCAGCGAACGCCCTTCGGCACATAGACAAACGACCCATCGGTGAACACGGCTGAGTTCAACGTGGCGTAGTAATTGTCTGTGACGGGAACCACAGTGCCAATGTATTTCTGGACGAGTTCGGGGTGCTCACGCATCGCTTCCGAGATCGAGCAGAAAATCACACCGGCTTTTTTGAGTTCTTCCTTGAAGGTGGTCGCAACGGAGACCGAGTCGAACACCGCATCGACAGCCACTTTGGATTGCTGTACGCCCGCAAGGATTTCTTGCTCGCGCAACGGAATGCCAAGCTTCTTATACGTATCAAGAATGGCGGGATCGACATCGTCGATCGTCTTGGGGGCCGCATTCTTCTTCGGCGCGGCGTAGTAGTGAATGTCCTGAAAATCGATTTCCGGATAATCGACACGTGCCCATGTCGGCTCGCGCATGGTCAACCAACGGCGGAACGCATCAAGACGCCATTCCAGCATCCAAGCCGGTTCGTTCTTCTTGGCCGAGATCAGGCGGACGATGTCTTCGTTCAGACCCTTGGGGGCCTTATCGACTTCGACCTCGGTTTCGAAACCGTATTTGTACTGGTCGACGTCGATCGCCTTGACCTGGTCGACTGTCTCCTTGACGGCAGGCATTCGCTTTACTCCTCCTCACCGGTTTGAAGGGCCGGCGGCCGGTTTGTGCGCTTCAGGCAGCGCACGTGCCTTTCTTTATGGTGTTCCGCAGCGTTTTTTCGAGGGCTGCGGCGAATTGGATCACATCATTGTTCGTGCTCGACCAGCCGAGGCTGAGCCGGAGCGCGCCTGCGGCCAATGCGTCGGGCACGCCCATCGCGGCGAGCACGTGCGAGCGCTTGACCTTGCCCGACGAGCAGGCCGAGCCGGACGACAAAGCGACCCCATTGAGATCAAACGCCATCAGCGCCGTTTCTGCCTTCAGGCCGGGTATGGCAAAGCAGAGCGTATTGGGGAGGCGCTCGCCCGCCGTGCCGAAGATCACAGCGTCAGGTGCGAGACGGATGAGTTCGGCCTCACAGGCATCGCGCAATGCGGCAAGGCGAACCGCCTCGGTTGGCAGCGCCGCCAACGCCTCGCGCACGGCCGCGCCGAACCCCGCTATGCCTGCGACATTCTCCGTCCCGGCACGAGCGCCCCGCTCCTGCCCGCCGCCCACCAGCATCCGCTGGTCAATCACGAGACCGGGCCCAAGGATGAGAGCCCCTATCCCCTGCGGACCGCCGAGCTTATGAGCCGAAACGGCCAAGGTATCCGCGCCCAAATCGCGGCGGGTGAAGGCCATCTTGCCCGCGCCTTGCACGGCATCGACATGAAGCCGGCCGCCACGCGCGTGAACCAGCTCTGCGATCGCGGCGATCGGCTGGATGATGCCCGTCTCATTATTCGCCCACTGCACGGCCACCATCACGCTGCCCTCGGGCGATGAGGCGAGCCTCGCCTGCAAAGCCTGCAGATCAACGCGCCCATCCGGCCCGACAGGCAAAATCTCAGTCCGCTCCTTCGGGAAGCGATGGCCCTCCAGCACGCAAACATGCTCAACGGCGCTGATCAGCAGGCGTCCTTCGGCCGGGTTGGGCAGCAAAGCGGGGGATAAAGCGAGTGCGTTGGCCTCTGTACCGCCAGAGGTGAAGATCACTTCGGTCGTCCGTACGCCACAGAGCTGGGCGACGGCCTCACGGGCCTGCTC
>VERN01000203.1 GCA_018882635.1 Beijerinckiaceae bacterium
TTGTCATTCCATCCACACCGACTGCAGCATCCTTCTTCAGCCAACGATAACATTGCTCAAGGAGGTCTTCGTCGATGTGATGCAGTAATGCGGTGAACCTTTCTTCCTTGTGCTCTTCAGCTGCCTTACGTACGCGATCGATCCCCAATAACGGAGTTTCCCGGTCCAGTGCCCGGCCCCCGTGAGGTTCAGCCGCGTTCCCCTTAGTCCCAGCCCTTGGCTCCACCCACTCCGCGTCTGGTTTTCCAGATTTGTTCGTCGGCTTCGTAGCTACTATGGCCAGGTCTGACTTCTCATCATCGTTCATCATGGGCTTTGGGTTTGATCCCTCCCCCACACGGACCAGTAGGACGCTACCCTCTGGCCGATGATGAGATCTCCCGGTTCCCGCTGAAAGAGCGTCCATGCATGCTGGGGTCTTTGACCACGCCGAACCGGCCCGCTGCTCGCGATATCGCTGCGGGTCGTGTTGCCTTCCAGGTATTTAACCCTGTCGGCATTCGGGACTAATCCAATTTCGTGGCTCAATGGCCAGCCTACATTATCCTCGACCGACGCTTCGCCCTGTCCCTCACGGGACACAACGCACGGCTTGAGGCCGATGTAGCTCGCTAGGCTTTCATCGTAGAGGACTTTCACCTCCAACTCCTTCCCGGTCTCCCGGCGCACTAAATAATGACATGCAAAACAAACACTTTCTCCAAACACTCTATGACGGCACACGCCATTTAGGCCTCGTCAAAAGCCAATATGAATTCGGTTACATCTGCGGCAAGAAAGAGAGCTGGCTTAGCTGCGCTAAAAGCGTGGATCGGGCCATGCCTCTGGATGCCATGGTGATCTTAGCCGTCAGCCTTGAAAACATGATCCCGGTCCGCTTACCCAAGTCACGCCAGCCCGAAGCCAAGAAGCTGGTTCGCAGCCTATGGGATATCATCAGGGCCAAGGCTGAGACCCAAACTGACCTTTTCGAAAACTCCAACTGACATTTTACTAAATATTGAATCAAGTTCATTAAATGTCGAATTTCGCTTTCTTTCTTAGCTAAGAGCTCTTTCAAGCTGACCCGCAACGTCAAGAAGAAACGCATCTTGATGCCATTGCCCGACAAGCTGTAAGCCAATCGGCAAACCTTCTTTTGATATGCCACAGGGCATTGAAAGAGCCGGATGCCCTGTCAAGTTAAAAGGATATGTATAGGGATACCAGCCACCTCGTAGTGTCCCGACGTCATGACCGTCGATCTGAATATTTCCGTGTGGGTCTAAACCTACAGGAAGCGGCGGCGAGGCGAGAGTTGGAGAAATAATGATATCATTTTTTGTAAATACGTCTTGTACCGCTCTAAAACATGAAGTGCGCGCGAATTGTGCTTCATGTAAATCAACAGCTGTATATTTACGTCCCGCTTCAATTGTTGTGATTAATGTTGGATCAAATAGGTCTGGCCTTTTTTCTATCTGACGACCAAGACGAGCTAATAACAACGACCTCAAAAACACAAGAAAATGCGGTTCCAGCGAAACAAAATCTAATTCAATTGGTTCTATGATATAACCAAGTTCTTCAGCACGAATTATTGCCTTTTTAACAGTATTTTCTACGTCACTAGCTAAAATATTACCGCAACGCATTAACAAGGCAATTCTTACCTTCTCGGATTTCTGTAACCGCCTAGGTTCAGTATTTTTTATTTGACCATATGGATCATTGCGTTCACCGCCAGAAAGAACATTATAGAAGAGCACTGTATCCGCGATATCACGCGCCATAGGTCCTACGTAGGAGTTCGCTCCGAAAAGATCTGGAGCCTGAAGGTTCGGGATCGTACCAAGCGTTGCTTTCAAACCTACAACACCACAGCATGATGCGGGGATGCGGATTGACCCACCACCATCCGAACCTAACGCTAACTGACCCATCCCAGTTGTTATCGCAACAGCAGCACCACCGGATGATCCACCACAAGTATGAGCATTGCTCCAAGGATTTAAAGTGCGGCCAAATAAAGGACCTTCTGTAAAAGGTTTATGTCCAAATTCCGGCGTTGTTGTCTTTCCAATTAAAATAGCGCCCGCTTTCCTAGCGCGAGCTACAGCTATTGCATCCGCATTTGGAATATTTTCCGCAAATGCCGATGAACCCTGGGTCGTCCTAATTCCTTCAGTTAACGTGAGATCTTTAACTGAGAAAGGAAGACCATGCAAAGGTCCAAGTACTTTATCAGACATTATATCTGCTTCTGCGATCTTTGCTTCCTTAAGAGCACGATCGCTACATACCGTTATAAAAGCATTGAGCTCACTTCGCTGATCAATTCGATCTAAAGCAGCCTTGACCGCCTCTACCGGCGACACTTCTTTCTTTCGAATCGCTTGCAAAAGCCGAAGGGCAGAGAAATCCGCGATCTCATTCATTGGTTTGACCTCATGTCATCCAGCGCCCGCCGTCAATTAACAATGTCTGTCCTGTAATATAACGAGCATCATCTCCTGCTAGAAACGCTACAACGCCTGCCACATCATCCGGCTCAGCTATAAAACCTGCTGGCGTAGCCTTTTTGATTTTCTCTATTATATCAGGCGCCAGCCGATCATGCGCTCGCGTCCTAATTGCGCCTGGCGCTATAGCATTCACATTAATACCATAAGAAGCCAATTCTCGCGCAAGCGCTCTTGTGAAACCAACAATACCCATTTTAGCAGCTGCGTAGTCTACCAAACCAGAGTCGCCAACAAAAGCTGCATCACTTGACATATTTATTATTCTCCCATACCGACGCTTCTGCATTTCAGGTGCTACCAATCGAGACATTCGCATTGCCGTCAATAAAGATACTTCAAAAACAAACCGCCATACTTCCTCTTCCGATTGCACAAATGTAGAAGCGCGTTCTCTTCCACTTTGACCAACATTATTAAATAATATATCTACACTTCCAAATCGCTCTTTAACTTTCGCTTCAAATTCCACTAACGTTGCAAGATCTGTGCAATCACCCGCTACGCACATCAATAGTGGATGGCCCTTCACGTCCCGAATATCTGCATTCGAATCTATTTCACGATCAATTACGGCTACTTTTGCTCCCAGACTAAGAAAACGTTTAGCGGTTGCAGCCCCGATTCCATTACCACCACCAGTGACGATAACGGTTTTGCCGTCAAAACCCTGCGCTACAATCGCCATTTTAAACTTACCTATTCAATGAAATGTACGACCACCATCGACTGCGATAGCAGTACCTGTCACATAAGATGATGCAGACCCAGTAAGCCACAAAATTGCTGCAGCTATCTCATGCGGCTCTGCAATTCGATTAAGTGCATATCGCGCTCTAATCTCTTCACGCGCAGCGATGGCATCTGATGCATCCTTTAGGCTTGATCTAAAGAGTTCGGTCTCGACCGCCCCAGGACATACGCAGTTGACACGAATTCCAAACGTTGCAGCTTCTATTGCGAGTGCTTTTGACATCATCTGAAGACCGGCTTTTGAAGCACAGTACGCTGATCTATGCTTGAGTGGAGACAGACCTGCACCAGATGAAACGTTAACAATCGTACCGCCGCCAGCGGCTTTTAAAAACGGATAGGCTGCTTGCACAACAAGCATAGGACCCGTCAGGTTGACCGCTATAACCCTTGACCAATCGGATAGCGCCATATTTTCAAGATCCGCAACAAGGTCTATGCCCGCTCCATTGACCAAACCATCAATGCCGCCAAGTGCATTAACTGCGCCTATTATAATAGAGGAAACCGCTAAAGAATCCGCAACATCAACCGAAAAGCCAAACAATTTGTCTGACGATAATTCGCTTAACATCCTATTTAATTCAAATTCATCGGAATCAATAGCAGCGACAGCGGCTCCCTCACGTAAAAAGCACTCGACCGTAGCGCGTCCTATTCCTCTTGCGGCACCGGTCACAAGAAGACGGCGACCAGTCAGCTCGGATGTCATTTACATGCCTCCAAACGAGCGCGTTCCAATCCCGGGCGAATATCTTTAACCAACTCGTCACAGCGCCCGATCCAAACCTTGGGGTGCTTAAGTGCGTGTTCAATTAATCCTTCTAGGGCTTTTATTCGTGAAGGTTGGCCAATAATTTCTGGATGCATTGCGACCATCATCATTCGGTCCTCGGCGTATAATACGTCGAACTCACTTTTCCATGCCTCTAGCAAAGCGGAAGGGCTTTGCATCGTACGCCCCGGAAGAACTATAGAATATTGAAAAAACGGCGCGTCATCGAGAACCCACCTAAACGGTAACTCAACTAGCTTTGTATCTTGGCCATTTACCGTGTGTAGATACGGGGAGTCATCATCAAAAAAATTCGATGAATAATCAAAATTATATTCAACCAGCATTGGCATAGTAATGGGACTTAACTCGGCTGCAGGTGAGCGCCATCCACGTGGTGCGCGTCCGGTCACACGTTTAATAGATTGGAATCCTTTTTCCATCTCCTCCCTCTCTTGATCGGGAGTAAGATTCAAAATCCAAGTATGTGTATAGCTATGGTGTGCTATTTCGTGACCTCGCCTTAATATTTCAACTATTAGCGCTTCTCTTTGATCGATAATTAGGCCTGGGACAAAAAATGTTGCTTTTAGCCCATACCTATCCAGCAAATTAAGCACACGTCCGGCTCCCACCTTCCAACCATATGCGCCTTGAGACATAAGAATCGGGCGATTAGCATAGGCCGGATCTCGACCAGTCCACATCGTTTCGCAGTCGAGATCAAATGTTAAGAACAGAGGAAAACCGCTAGGGGTGAGAGGCATCTTCTTCTTTCCTTTTAGACAAATCGATGAAAGCCTGTGCTACGCTCAGCGATCCAAAGAATAATTCCTGTGACGATAATCAGCAAAGTTGATACTGCTGCCACGCTTGGATCGATTCCCATTTCAACCGATGAAAATATTAAAACGGGTAAAGTGGTTTGACTTCCACTAATTAAAAATATCGTGACAGGAACATTGTCGAGCGAAGTGATAAAAGAAAAGAGAGCCCCTGCAACAAGACCCGGTAAGATCAGCGGCAGTGTCACCAATCGAAACGTTTCGGGACCATTTGCACCAAGAACGCGAGCTGCCTCTTCTAATGCTTCGTCTATTCCTGCAAGACTCGTTAATGCGGCGCGAACGATATACGGAACCGTAATGACCACATGGGCAAGCATCAGAGAAAATATATTTCCACGCAGGCCCACAAGACTAAAATATTGCAACAACGCAACGCCAATAACTACAGCAGGCATCACCAGTGGCGCCATCAGAAACGACGCTATAATCTCAGCTCCTGGAACTACTTTCCGATAAAGCGCGTAGGCAGTTGGCACGCCAATCACGAGCGACATGATAGTAGATCCAACCGCAAGGAAAAGAC
>VERN01000326.1 GCA_018882635.1 Beijerinckiaceae bacterium
CCCATGCCTTCTCCCTCACGCAAGCCAACCAGCCCCGAAGGTTAGTCTCGGGTTCACGGTCCTGCCTAGACGTCCTGATTTTGGGGCAGCCATGCGGGGCGGCCAGAGGTGAGATCAAATTTCCATGGCCCGATGGCGGGCATTATTGATGTGACGGCCCATGGCCTCGGCGGCCGCCTCCGAATCGCGCAGGGCGATGGCGTGCAGAATGGCGATGTGATCCTCCATCACGGGGATGACGAGGTCTTCATAAAGGCGCGTTTCATTTTGGCGGATCAACCTGATCTTGATCCAATTGAGGCGGTAGGCCTTAGCGATGATGTCATTACCAAGATGATCAATAATCGTCTCGTGCAGGCGTTGATCAACCGCTTGCGCATCAGCCACCAGCCGGTCCTTCTGGCCGCTGGCTGCGCGCTCGATAATCAAATCATGATCACGACGCAGATCGTCAATCAAAGCGATATCGGCACGTTGTGTAAACAGGGCCGTCGCTTCGCGCTCAAGAAAGAGACGAAATTGAAACGCATTGCGGATCAGATCGAGATCAACATTTGCCACTTGCATGCCCCGTTGAGGCACGGTGACAATTAACCCCTCCGCCTCAAGGCGTGGGATCAATTCACGAATGGCACCGAGTGGCAGGCCGGAGATCTCAACCAATTCACGCTGGGTGATGAATTGGCCGGGTTTTATCTCGCGCGCCAAAAGCCGATCTGTGAAATCGGCATAAGCCTTTTCACGCAACGGCATTGATTTGCGTGCGATGCGGGCATCAGCCATCTCAGGCGGCCTTTGCACCCATAATGGCATCAAAGCCCGCAAATAATTGCGTTTTCTGTGCGTCTGTTAAATCGGTGAGCGGCGGGAGCATCGCCCCAAAAGCGGGATCATCGTGCAATTTGCCGGTGAGCGCTTTTACCGCCTGCACCACGGGGAAGTCGCAAATATGATCGACGATGGCGTTGATGCGGGGATCTTCTGTTCCCTTATCCACCATCACGCGCAACCAGCCCGGAACAAGATTAGCAACACCACAAATCGAACCCTCGCCGCCTTCACGCACAGCCCGCGCGAGCAAGCGTTCATCGCCGACGAGAATGGCGAGATCTTTGGCGTGATCCTTCAACAGCCGTTCCGTATTGGCCCAATCGCTCGCCGAATCCTTGACGCCCGCAATCACGCCGGGAAAGGCTTTTTTCAGGCGGCCAATTAAATCGGAGGAGAGTGAGACGGCAGTGACCGATGGGATATGATAAAG
>VERN01000204.1 GCA_018882635.1 Beijerinckiaceae bacterium
TTTCAACACCGCCAAAAGACAAGTTCGTGAGGGCTAGGAAAGGCTTTGGATCGGCTCCCGATTACTGTATGGAAAAGGCCTAATCCGACGGGCTTGTGGATTCTTGGCCGCTTTCTCTGTCATGGACCAATTTTTCGCTGTTATGGATAACTAATGCCCCTCGCGACCACCCCCAACCGTCGAACCTAATTTGACCGAGCCCAGCACCTCCCTTGCCCTGCTTGTCGCGAGCCTTTGGGGACACCGCAGCTTGGTGATAGCCCTCGCGCGCCGTGAAATCGTCGGCCGGTATCAGGGCTCGCTCTTGGGGCGGTTTTGGAGCTTCTTTGTCCCGCTGATGATGCTCGGCGTCTATACCTTCGTGTTTAGCGTGGTGTTTCAAGCACGCTGGCCCGCGAGCAGCGGTTCGCGCACCGAGTTCGCGCTGATCTTGTTTGCTGGCCTCACAATTTTCAACGTCTTTGCTGAGAGCGTGGCGCGCGCACCCTCCCTCATCATTGGCAACCCAAATTTTGTGAAGAAGGTGATCTTCCCGCTTGAGATCCTGCCTTTCGTCTCGCTGCTCACGTCCCTTTTTCATGGCGCAATCAATCTTGCCGTGTGGGCCTTATTCTTCCTTATTCTCAAGGGCATTCCGCCGCTGACGATTATGTGGTTGCCGCTGATCATTCTACCGCTCGCGGCACTGACTTTGGGAACAACCTATCTTTTCGCTTCAGTCGGCGTCTATTTTCGCGATATCGGCCAGATCATTGGCGTGGCGATCACGGCCGGCATGTTTCTCACCCCAATCTTTTATGCGGCCTCCGCCCTGCCCGATCTTTATCAGACAATTATCTGGCTGAACCCACTTACCTATTATGTTGAGCAGGGCCGCAATCTCTTGATCTTCGGATTAGCACCGGCGTGGGGCGCGAGCCTGATCGCCTATGTGTTTGCGCTGATCATTTTATGGCTGGGCTTTGCGACATTCCAAAAATTACGCAGAGGATTTGCCGATGTCCTCTGATCAGAACGCAATCATCCTCAAAGATGTCCGTAAAACCTATCACATCTACGAGCGCCCCAAACACCGTCTGCTGCAATTCATCAATGGTAAACGCAAAACCTATTATCGCAATTTTGATGCGCTGAAGAACATCAACGTTACGATTCCGAAAGGATCATCGTTTGGCATCATCGGTCGTAACGGCAGTGGCAAATCTACTTTATTACAGATCGTCTGCGGAACATTAACGCCAACCGAAGGCGAAGTGACGGTCAATGGTCGTATTGCCGCCCTCCTCGAATTGGGCGCCGGTTTCAATCCAGAATTTACAGGACTTGAAAATATCGCGCTGGCTGCATCTCTCTATGGTTTGTCACCAGCCGAGATTGAAACAGCGATGCCATCGATTGAAGCCTTCGCTGACATCGGCGACTTCATCAGGCAGCCGGTGAAATTCTATTCGTCCGGGATGTATGTACGCCTCGCTTTCGCAATCATTGCGCATGTGAAGGCCGACATTCTCGTTATTGATGAGGCGCTCGCCGTTGGTGATGCAATCTTCACGCAGAAATGCATGGATTTCATCCGCACATTTAAGAAGACTGGGACATTGCTTTTTGTCAGCCATGATAACAGTGCTGTGCTCGCATTATGCGACCAAGCGCTCTGGCTTAACCAGGGCCATGTCGAAAAAATAGGGCCCGCGAAAGAGGTCACTGAAGCCTATCTGCGGTTCACGTTGCAGCAGAATTACGGCAACAGTGCCGAACTTAAACCTGTCGCTATCGCCAAGCTGGATGAAACTGCAGCGCCAGACGCGACCTCCGGCTGGCAGACCGGATCAGGCGAGATCACAGGCATCTCACTCACTGCGGCCGATGGATCACGCCCTGCCTTTTTCGAAGGTGGTGAACAAGTCAAACTGAGCATCAAAGCGCAGGCCAAGACTGCGCTAACAAGCCCCATCATCGGATTCATGGTTCGAGACCGTTTGGGTCAAGATTTGTTCGGCGAAAACACGCTGGTCCTCAAGGACGCAGAAACACTTTCGCTACAGGCCGGCGAGGAAGTCGAAGCCCATTTCACATTCACTCTGCCCTTGTTACCCAACGGTGATTACGGTGTGCTTGTAGCCTTCGCGGAAGGAACGCAAGACTCGCATATTCAGCATCATTGGCTGAGCAATGCCGTCATCATTACAATTTCGTCGCAGAAAACACGCTGGGGCCTTGTCGGCCTCGCCTGCGAATCAGTCACTTTGCAGCGCGTCTTTTCTTAAACGCTGCCTTATGAGTTGAGCCTAACCGCAATGACACAAGACACGCCGAACGGACCGAAAAAGGGAGCGAGCTCCATCCATGAACCAGCGCCCACGCCGGCGCAACGCGGTGTCGTGGGGCGGCAAATTCATCTGATAGGCCGTCTCCTAACCAAAGCCGGACAGGTGACCCGTCATCTCGTCACGTCGCCAGCCATTCGCAGCCATGTCATTTCAATCATTCAGTCCGAAGGTCTGCCTGGCATCATACGCCGTCTCCGCCGCATGCGCAGTAATCTCGCTCGCGTTGAACGCACGGCCGCCATTCTGCAGATCAAATCTCTTAATTATGAAGCGTGGTCGCAGCGCTTTGATACGCCTGACGCCGATGATTGCGCGGCCCTGTTAACCGCTATCGCCGATCGACAGATCGCATGCACCATCATCGTCGGCCACGGTGAACGCACAGCCCTTGAAAGGAGCCTACTGGCAATCAAACAATCAATCCGCAAGCCTGACAGCCTGCGTCTCGCCTTCGCCAATCACATCCCGGCCGATGAGCGTGCCACCCTGCAGTCTTTGTGTGAAGAAGCGAACGCCGCTCTGGGGATTGAAGCGCAACACAGCGATGCCGATTGCACAATCATCATTCCTGCCGGGTTTGAGATCCGCCCACATACGCTAGCCTTAATAGCCGCAGAGTTTGTACAGAACCCAGCCCTCACCCTTGTCTATGGCGACGAAGCACGCAGTGAAGGCGGAAAGCTGCAACCTTGGTTTAAACCGGGTTATTCCCCACTGATGGCCCGCTCAGGACGCCTTTTAACTGGCCCGGTTGCGTTTAATCACCATCACGCCCGTGGCGCAGAATATGTAAAACAGATCCATATCTCGGCAAATGATTATGATCATAATCTAATCGGCTGGAGTATTGCACAGCCGCGGCACTCGATTGGCCACATCCCGCACGTATTGGCGACAACTGATTTACCACTGCCAGAGCGGATGGATGTCACTCCTCCCCTGACAACGACACCCATTGTCAGCCTCATCATTCCTACGCGTAATTTCTGGTCGGTACTCAAGCCCTGTTTGGACAGTTTGAAAAATACCGATTGGCCTTCGGAATGCCTCGACATCATCGTGGTCGATAATGGCTCAGATGATCCCGAAACGTTGAAAGGCCTGATTGAGCGAGAGCAGAATGGCGAAATCCGTGTGATCCGCCATGATCGCCCGTTCAACTGGTCTGAGCTGAATAATATCGGCGCAGCGCACGCGAAGGGCAGTGTCCTTGTATTCCTTAACAATGACATTGAAATCATCGAAGCCGACTGGCTGAAGAAACTCGTCGCTTTCGCCAGCCTACCGCAGGCTGGCGCTGTCGGCTGCAAATTGCTCTATCCTGATCGCACCATTCAGCATGGTGGCGTGGTTATTGGCATTCAGGGCGTTGCCGGCCATGCACATCTGTTTCTCGAGGCGAAGGATGAGGGCTATTATGGGCTCGCAAACACAAGCCGCGAGATCAGCGCTGTCACCGGGGCTTGTATTGCAATCGAAAAGACAAAATTCGACGCGGTAGGAGGCTTTGATGAAAGCTTCCGAATTGCCTTCAACGATATTGCGTTTTGCGTCACCCTGTCAGAAGCCGGTTTTGACAATATCTATGTCGCTGATGCGGTTCTTCTACACCACGAAAGTAAATCGCGCGGCTACGACACAACGCCCGAAAAAATCGAGCGCAATCGCCTTGAGACGATTGCATTTTGGCATAAGTTTCAGTCGGTCATTCGCGATGACCGCTATTATTCGCCCAACCTGTCTTATCGGGAAACTTATAAACTCAGTAATTTTCCCCGCCGCATGCCTGCATGGGCCGCCTTCCGCGCCCATAAGCCACGCGTGCTGATGCTATCGATCACGCATGCCAAAGGCCATGGCGTTCCTGTTGTTTTGGCAATGCAGGCCGATGCCCTGGTCAAAGCAGGTTATGATGTCATCGTGGCTGGTCCGCAAAGCGGCAATGACTTCCCCTATGAAGGGTGCCGCTTCCTTGAAGTGCACGATCCGGAATCAGCAGCCCTCGCAGCCCACATCTACCGCGTCGATTGTGTTGTGGCTCACACCCCGCCCTTCTTTTCTAGTGTGCGCTGGCTCGGCAGTGACTGTCCTTTTATAGCCTATGATTATGGCGAGCCGCCGCCTGATTGGTTCGACGACTCAGATGCACGCCGAGACGTCAACAACGAAAAGGAAACTTGCCTTGCAATGGCAGATCGCGTTTACGCGATTTCTAACGCCATCCGTGATGAGAGCAACGCGACCTTCAACGGTGTCATTCGCCTTGGTAATTCCCATCTCGGGATTTGGACCGCGGATGCGGCCATGCGTCGAAATGCGATTCGTGAACAGTTTGGCTTCAAAGACCGTTTTATTATCTTGAACGTCTGTCGTTTCCAGCGTGGAGAGCGTCGCTACAAAGGCGTCGATCACTATGTCGAAACCATGCGAGTCTTCCAAACAAGCCATCCTGAACTAGCCGCACGCTGCACCTTCGTCCTTTGTGGAAAGGGTGCGCCAAAAGACGTCAAAGAGATGCAACTGGCAGGTCTCAACGTCTATCCAAACGTGACCGATGAGACGATGAGCGAGCTCTACATTGGCGCTGATGCCTATATGAACTTCTCACAATGGGAGGGCTATAACCTTGGCGTCGCTCAAGCGCTCGCGATGGGTCTTCCAACTTTTGCCTCCGATATTCCCGCGCATCGCGCTTTTGGAATTAAAGTCAGCAATGATACGCACCAAGCCTGCGCATGGTTGGCTGAGCGGTTGACAGGCATTGATAAAGAACGAGAGTTGCGTCGCGCTCAATTATGGACGTGGGATGAGCCGCTGGCAGACTTCGTGTCTATTGTGAGTGACACTATAAAAGACCGACGAAGCTGAGAACGCCTCAATCGCTCTGCTCTCTATTGTTTTGAAGGTAAGATTTTGGTCTCACGCAGAAAACGCGTAACAC